>LUYO01000226.1:0-2595 GCA_001603295.1 Rhodobacterales bacterium Alpha_02 | reverse complement strand
CAGCCGGAGGCCCGCCCCGAGCAGCCGGCGCCCAAGCCTGAAGCTCAGCCCGAACGTCCGGCGCCGCAGCCGGAAGGCCGGCCTGACGACGGTAACCGGCGGCCACAGGGCGAGCCTCCCCGGCCGCCTGCTCATTCTGACGGACAGCCGCCCATGCCGCCGGCCCAACCGGGCGGCGAGCCGCCTCCGCCGCCCGCCGCTGGTGCCGGCCCCGGAGCCCCGCCGCCGCCGGCCCTCATCGAGAAGCTCGGCAATCCCGGCGCCGCCGCCGCCGAGGCGATCGACCGAAGCGTCGACCAGAAGGCCGGCAACATCCGCGACATCCAGCGCGAGCGCCGGGTGATCAGCAACGACAACGGCCTGCGTGTCACGGTGGAGCCGGGCGGCCGCATCATCGTCCAGAGTGGCGATGAGGCGGTGATCCGCCACGACGATCGTGCCCGCTTCGACCGCGACGGCCGCGACATCACTGACCGTCCGACCCGTGACGGTGGTCGCGAGGTGATCGTCGAAACCCGCGACGGCGGCCGCGTGCGGACGGTTTATGACCGCAACGGCATGATGGTGCTGCGCGAGCGTCTCGACGACGACGGTCGCCGCTACGTGCTGTTCGACAATCGCGGCTATGGGCCGGGGCCGGTCGACGAGCCGGGTTGGCAGCCGATCGTCCGCTTGCCGCCGCCGCGGATCGACATGCCGCGCGATCGCTACCGCGTCGAGATGCGGTCGGCGCCGCCGCGTTACGTCGAGGAGGCGCTGACCGCGCCGCCGCTGGTCGAGGTGCAGCCGCAATACACGCTCGATCAGGTGATCTACAGTCCGGACCTGAGGGCGCGGGTGCGGTCGGTCGATCTCGACAGCATCACCTTCTCGACCGGTGCCTGGACGATCGAGCGCAGCGAGATCCCCAGCCTCGAGGCCGTGGCGCGCGGCATCGACGCGGCGCTGCGCCGCAACCCCAACGAGGTGTTCCTCGTCGAGGGCTATACCGACGCCGTCGGTTCGGTGGTCGACAACCTGTCGCTGTCCGACCGTCGCGCCGAGGCGGTGGCCAACGTGCTGACCGACCACTACGACATCCCGCCGGAGAATCTGGTCACCCAGGGCTACGGCGAGAGCTACCTCAAGGTGCAGACGGACGGGCCGGAGCGCGCCAACCGTCGCGTCACGGTGCGCCGCATCACGCCGCTGCTCTCCACCAGCAGCCAGCAGTGAGGCGATTGAGGCGCGAGGAAAGCAATCGCCGGTGGCGATTGCGGATCGCCGTGCTTCTCCGCTAGAAAGAAGCCCCGTCCCTCGCGGACGGGGCTTTCGTTTCGGGATTGCCGCCTTGCTGAACCGCTTCGCCCTTGCCGTAGGCAACCACCCGCGCCGGCTGGTCATGGCCGCCGTCCTGGTGATGGCCGCCATCGGCTGGCTGTGGCTGGTCCTCGCCGCCCTCGACGGCGACATGCAGGGCGCACTGATGCCGTCGATGGTCGCCGACTGGGACGCCGGCGACATCGCCTTGGTGTTCGGCATGTGGGCAGCCATGGTGTTCGCCATGATGCTGCCGACGGCGGCGCCGACCTTCCGTGCCTATGCCGGCCGGGCGGGTGCCGCCACGTTGGCGCTGGTCGCCGGCTACACCGCCGTCTGGCTGGCCGTCGCCGTCGTTGCCGCCGCCGGGCAGGCCTGGCTCGTCCGCCTCGGCGCGCTGTCGCCGCACATGGCGCCGGCCGGCACGGCGCTGTCGGCTTCGATCCTGCTCGCCGCCGGCATCTACCAGTTCACGCCGCTGAAATGGGCCTGCCTGGTGCGTTGCCGCAACCCGCGCGTCGCCGATCTGGACGGCGAAGCCGCCGCCGCCTTCCGCATCGGCGTCGAGGAAGGGCTCGCCTGCCTCGGCTGCTGCTGGGCGATGATGGCGGTGATGTTCGCCGCCGGCCTGATGAATCTCGCCGCCATGGCCTTCCTCGGCGTGCTGATGGGCGTCGAGAAGCTGGTTTCCGGCCTCGGGCTGACGTATTTCCTCGGGGTTTCGCTCATTCTTGCCGGTGTCATCTTGGCGAGCGGCCTTGTCATCGGGTAGATTGTCGCCAGATGTAACCATCCGGCAGGATTGGTAAGGTTTTGGGCGATGATCTCTGGAACTCCGTCGGACGGCGTGTCGCGTCCGTTCATGATGGCTTGCGGCCCGGCCGTCGGTTCGGACGAGAGGAGCGGCGCGTGATGACGGAACTGACACTTGTGAGCAGACATCAGAATGCGTTGATCGCCCTTGCCGTGCACGCCTTCACGGCGAGCGGCATCGTTCTGGCCATGCTCGCGGCCTTCGCCGCTTATAGTCTCAACTGGCCGGCCTTTTTCATGTGGCTGGGGCTGGCGCTGGTGGTCGACGGCGTCGACGGTCCGATCGCCCGCAAGGTCGGCGTCGAAAGCCGCCTGCCGACCTTCTCCGGCGCGGCGCTCGACTTCGTGGTCGACTACGTCACCTACGTCTTCCTGCCGGCGCTGGCCGTGGCGACGGCCGGCTTCACCTCGATCCCCATCGCGCTTGCACTGGCCGGCATCATCGTCTTCACCTCGGCGATGTATTACGGCGATACGCGCATG
>LUYO01000225.1:0-6617 GCA_001603295.1 Rhodobacterales bacterium Alpha_02 | reverse complement strand
TGCTCAATCCGTCTCGCATTGGCCCGTCAAGGAGGAAGGGCCGGCTCCGGGGAGGCTCGGAATGACAAAGCACAAGCGGAGGAACGCATGACCAAGATGGAGTTCATGACGAGGTTTGCCGTGGCGCCGGTATTCGCGCTGTCGCTGGTCTGGACCGGCTATGCCGCCGAGGCCGCAGACGGCGGCCATCTGCCGAACATCACGATTCTTGCGACGGGTGGTACCATTGCCGGAACGGGTGCCAACAGCACCACCACCGTCGGCTACACCGCCGCCAAGGTCGGCGTCGAGGCGCTGATCGAGGCGGTGCCGGAAATCAACAAGGTTGCCAACGTCAAGGGCGAGCAGATCTTCCAGATCGCCAGCGAGAGCATGACCAACGATCACTGGCTGAAACTGGCAAAGCGGGTCAACACCTTGCTGGCCCAGCCCGACGTTGACGGCATCGTCATCACCCATGGTACCGACACGCTCGAAGAAACCGCCTATTTTCTCGACCTGACAGTGAAATCGGAAAAGCCGGTGGTGATGGTCGGTGCCATGCGCCCATCGACGGCGATCTCGGCCGATGGTCCCGTCAACATCTACAACGCCGTTCTGCTCGCCGGCTCCAAGGAGGCCGAGGGCAAGGGCGTCATGATTGCCATGAACGACGAAATCAGTGCGGCCCGCGACGTGACCAAGACCAACACGTCGCTGACCAGCACCTTCCGTACGCCGGAACTGGGCGTCATCGGCTACATGCAGAACAATGCGCCGCATTTCTATCGGCAGTCGCTGCGCAAGCACACCGCGCAGTCCGAGTTCGATGTCAGCAACCTCGACAAGCTGCCGGCGGTGGACATCGTCTACGGCTACGCCAACGTCAACCCGGTCGCTCTCAACGCCTTCGTCGGCGCTGGCGACAAGGGCATCGTCTATGCCGCTGTCGGCGACGGCAGCCTCGGCGCCGGCATCAAGCCCGACCTCATCGAGGCTCGCAAGAAAGGCGTCGTCGTGGTTCGCTCCTCGCGCGTCGGCAACGGCATCGTCGCCCGCAATGGCGAGGCCAACGACGACGACCTGGATTTCGTGGTGTCCGATACGCTCAATCCGCAGAAGGCCCGCATCCTGCTGATGCTGGCGCTGACCAAGACCGCCGATACCAAGGCGATTCAGAATATGTACTATACGTACTGATCAGCGGGCGCTGTTCGAAGAATTGTCGCCGAACATGGATGCGTCGGCGGCCGTGCCATGCCCCTCCACGCATGGCACGGCCTTTTCATGAACATGGATCGACGTTAATCACCTGCAAATTGAGCTGGTCCTCGTCGGGCGGGCATGCGCCCGTCGAGCTTGACGCCGCCGCCGGTGACATCATCGCCGGCAAAGGGCAGGCCCTGTCGGGCATTTGAGCCTGTCGGCAACAAGCCCTGGAAAATCCATCTGCGTTGTCTTGACGACGAGGAAGAATTTTCCATGCACCCCTTGCACAATCTTCATGCACGGCTTCGCCGCCCGATTGGGCATCTGCCATAGTCGGTTCCGAAGACGACGATGTCGATCTCAAGTCCGGACGCCGGACAGCACACAGGAATTTTCGAGATGACCAAGACCTCCCTCCCCGCCCTTTCCCTCAGCCGCCGCGCCGGCCTCCTCCTCGGTGCCGCCGCACTGATGTCCGTCGTCGGCCTCGGTGCCACCGCTGCCTTCGCCGCCGACAAGACGTCGGTCAAGGTCGGCATCATGTCGGGCGAGGACGAGGACGTCTGGCGGGCGGCGGCGGCGGCGGCCGAGAAGGCCGGCCTCAAGGTCGAGCTGATCACCTTCAACGACTACACCCAGCCGAACGAGGCGCTGGAGCGCGGCGAGATCGACGCCAACGCCTTCCAGCACAAGCCTTATCTCGACAATCAGATCGAACAGAACGGCTACCACATCGTCGTCGCCGGCTACACCGGTCTCTGGCCGATCGGCCTCTATTCCAAGACGCACGCCTCGGTCGCCGACCTCAAGGACGGCGCCAGCATCGGCGTGCCGAACGATCCCTCCAACGAGGGCCGCGCGCTGAAGGTGCTGGAGCAGCAGGGCCTGATCAAGCTGAAGGAGGGCACCGGCATTCTCGCCACCGTCGCCGACATCACCGAGAACCCGAAGAACCTCGAGATCAAGGAACTCGACGCCGGTGTGGTCGGCCGGGCTATCGACGACCTCGACGGCGCGGTGGTCAACACCGACTGGGCGCTGAAGGCCGGCCTGACGCCGGAGAACCGCATCGCCCAGGAGGCGATCGCCGACAACCCCTATCGCAACTTCATCGCCGTGCGCGAGGCCGACGCCAGGGAGCCCTGGGTGGGCAAGCTGGTCGCCGCCTATCAGAATCCGACGGTCAAGGCGGTCTTTGACAAGGTCTACAAGGGCACCGGCGTCGCCGCCTATTGACCACCTCGCGGAAAGCCGTTCAAGAAACGGTCCGGCGACTTTTCGCCGGACCGCGTTCATCGCGGGAGCACCGATCGCTGCCCGGACGAAACATGACTGGAAGAGACGTGAACACCCAGCCGTCCGCCGCGACCTTCGCGGCCGTGCCCGCCGCACCCGTCGACGCGGAGGCACCGGTCGTCGCGCTCGCCGGCGTTAGCCGCAGCTTCGGCCCGACGCGCGCGCTCGACGACCTGTCGCTGACCGTGCGGCGCGGCGAGATCCTCGGCATCATCGGCCGCTCCGGCGCCGGCAAGTCGACGCTGATCCGCTGCCTCAACGGCCTCGAACGCCCCGATGCCGGCCGCATCGAGATCGAGGGCCGCAACATCGTCGGCCTCACCGAAAGCGAACTGCAGCCGATCCGCCGCAAGATCGGCATGATCTTCCAGCACTTCAACCTGATGTCCGCCAAGACGGTGGTCGACAATGTCGCCCTGCCGCTGAAGATCGCCGGCTGGGCCAAGGCCGAGCGGCGGGCGCGGGCGCTCGACCTGCTCGATCTTGTCGGCCTTTCCGACAAGGCGGCGAGCTATCCGTCCGAGCTGTCCGGCGGCCAGAAGCAGCGGGTCGGCATCGCCCGGGCGCTATCGGCCCGGCCGGCGCTGCTGCTCTCCGACGAGGCGACCTCCGCCCTCGATCCCGAGACCACCCGCGCGATCCTGACGCTCCTGAAAGACATCAACCACAAGCTCGGCGTCACCGTGGTGCTGATCACCCACGAGATGGAGGTGGTGCGCACCATCGCCGACCGCGTGGCGGTGCTGGAAGAGGGCCGCATCGTCGAGGAAGGGGCGGTGTGGCACGTGTTCTCCGATCCGAAGACCGAGCTGACGCAGAGCCTCCTGTCCGGCGTGCGGCCGCAGCTTCCGGCCCATATCGCGGCGCTCCTCTCGCCTGATGGCCGCGAGACGGTGCTCGGCGTCGACCTGACCGACCCCGCGCTCGGCGACGGCCTGTTCGCCGAAATCCTCGCCCGCCTGCCGCCGTCGGCGCATCTGCTGCACGGCGGCATCGACCATATCCACGACCAGCCGGTCGCCCGCTTCTTCCTCGCCGTACCGCGCGAGCCGGCCGGCCTCGTTTCCGACGCCACCGCCTATCTCCGCTCCGTCAACGCCCGCGTCGAGGTGCTCGGCCATGTCTCCCGTCCTGTTTAACCTGTTGCTCCGGTCGATCTGGGAGACGGTGCTGATGACGGCCGCCTCGGGCGTCATCTCCTTCGTCGTCGGCCTGCCGCTGGCGCTGATCCTGATCGCCACCGACCGCGGCGGCATCGCCGAGAACCTCGTCGTCAACCGGGCGCTCGGCTGGGTGATCAACGGCTTCCGCTCGGTGCCGTTCATCATCCTCTTGGTGGCGCTGATCCCGCTGACCCGGCTGATCGTCGGCACCTCGCTCGGCACGGCGGCGGCCATCGTGCCCTTGGCCATCGCCGCGGCGCCCTATTATGCCCGCGTCGCCGAGGTGTCGCTGCGCGAGGTCGACGCCGGCTTGATCGAGGCGGCGCGCGCCATGGGCGGCAACCGCTGGACCATCGTCCGCGAGGTGTTGGTGCCGGAGGCGCTGCCCGGCATCGTCGCCGGCTTCACGGTGACGCTGGTGACGCTGGTCGGCGCCTCGGCCATGGCCGGGGCGATCGGCGCCGGCGGCCTCGGCGATCTCGCCATCCGCTACGGCTACCAGCGCTTCGAGACCGGCGTGATGATCGCCGTCGTCGCTGTGCTGATCGTGCTGGTGTCGGGCATCCAGTGGCTCGGCGACCGCCTCGTCGCCCGGCTCGATCATCGCGCCTGAATACGTCCCCCGCGAATCCGGCTATCGTTGCCGCCGGCACGACGGCAAGCGAGGGTCCGATGCGCTCTTTCGACTTCAGCTCCTGGCAGGGCATCCTCACCACCGTCCTCGGGCTGGCGGTGTTCACGCTGATCGGCGTCGGCATCCGCGTGCTGATGATGCTGACCATCCAGCAGCGTCAGCAGCGGATGAACCGCCAGATCAACGAGCGCCTGCGCACACTGATCGCCGCCTACAAGGCGCTGGGCGGCTCGTTCACCGGCGAGCTGACGGTGGACCCCACCCACCTCCGCGATCTGCTGGCCCGCTCCGGGGAGGAGGGTAGCGAGACCGCCGCCCAGGCCGGCTCCGACCGCGCCCGGCGCATCCGCGACCAGGTGGAGGCAGCGCTGTCGGACATCATCCTGCTTGGCACCGAGGAGCACGTCCGTCTGGCCGCCGAGGCGGCCAGGGACATGGCGGCCGGCCAGCCGGTGCGGACCGACCAACTGGTGGTGTCGCTGCGCGACTATATCCGCAAGGCGCTCGATCTCGGGCCGGTGCCGGCCGACGTGGCAATTCCCCGGCAGGGACCAACGCGCCAGCCGGGCGGCTCCGGTCGGGGCGGCAAGGCCGGCGGCGGCTCGGAGGGCGGAGGTGGCGGCGGAGGCGGTGGCATGGCAGCCATGGGCGGCGGCGGAATGGGCCTGGGCCTCGGTCTCGGCAGGACCGGCCATTCGGACGACAACTGACGGCAGCGCGCCCCGGAGCGGCCAGAAGCAACGGGCATAACCCATCGGACGGGCGGCGGTCAGTGAGCACTCAGGTGGCGCAAATGCCGAATCTGCGTCACGAAACCCATCACGCCGATGGTGCCGGCGATGTCGGCGAGCATGGCGGCGTCCGAGCGCACGCCGCGCCACAGTCCGCGCTTCACCGACTTGGCCGGGCTGGCCACCTCCGGCCAGTGGACCACCGACACCGGCCGGCCGCCCGCCACGATCAGCGCGTTGAGGAATACCTCGAAGCCGAAGCGGCGCTGATGCTCCAACTCGTCGAGCCGGTCGGCGATCAGCTCCATCGGGAACGCCCGCTCGCCGGAGATATAATCGATGCCGATCTGGCGCCACGTCCACGGCGCGTTGCCGCGCAGCGACACAGAGGTATAGGCGTCGCCATTCCTCACCGGGGCGATCAGCGCGGTGATCGCCGCCGGCGTCAGTCCGAGGAGATCGGCATCGATCAGCACGACGTGGCTGGTCGTCACCGTCCGGAGGCCGAGCAGCAGGGCGCGTGTCTTGCCGAGGTTCTCGGGCGCGGTGATCAGCTCGGCGCCGCGGTCCCGAGCCACCTCGCCGGTGCCGTCGGTCGAGCCGTCGTCGATGACCACGACGCGCGTGAGAAGCGGATGGCCGAGGACGGCATCGAGCACCCGCGGCAGACGCGCCGCCTCATTGAAGGCGGGGATGAGGCAGGTGAAGCTCCGGGGCGTCATGGGCCGGTCCTCCTGAATTGGAAATAGGCGACGGCGATCGCCACCAGCACGAGGCCCAGCGCCAGCATCGCCCACGGCGACATCCAGCGTTCGATGGTGGTGTAGGCGTTGCCGAACAGGTAGCCGAGAGCGAGGAAGAACAGGGTTTTCGGTATGCTGGCCAGTGTGTTGACCCAGACGAAGGTCGAAAAGCGCATATGCGCGGCGCCGGCCGCCGTCAGCGCCGCAAAACCGGCGGCGTGGGTCAGCTTGGCGGCGACCAGAATGCCGGTGCCGTTGCGGCGGAAGCCGCGCATCAGGCCGAACACCCGCCGCCGGGACACGCCGAACCGCTCGCCCCAGGCCGGGCTGAGGCGGCCGACGGTGTAGCGCCCCAAGAGGTAGAGCACGACGTCGCCGACCAGGTCGGCGAGCACCAGGCAGGGCACCACCCAGGCGAGGCTGATCACCGACAGGCTGGCCAGATAGCCGGCGACCACCGTGACGATCGGCCCCTCGAGCACGGCGAGCGGCGTCAGCACCCACAGTCCGTAGTGCGACATCATCTCGGTAAGGGCGGCGTGGTCAATCATGATCCATCAGCACCGGCGTCAGACGCTCGTCTTCGCCGCTGGCCGGCTTGATCGCGGTGCCCCGCCATTCGATGTCGCGGCTGAGGAAGGTGGCTACCCAAATGGCGGGCAGCCAGAGGTCGCGCAGCGGCAGCGCCAGCATGTCGCGCCAGCCGGCCGGCCAGCGGGCGAGCCGCATCAGCAGGATCTCGGCGCCATACCAGAGCGCGGCGAAGACGACGACGAGCAGCATCGGCAGGTCGAGCCGGTGGAGGGCCGCTGCCGCCAGCACCAACGGCACCAGCGGACCGTTCAGCGGCTCGACTGCGAAC
>LUYO01000041.1:0-2929 GCA_001603295.1 Rhodobacterales bacterium Alpha_02 | reverse complement strand
GAGTAAACGTACTTGTGGTCGTACCCTTCCGGCAGATTGCCGTGCCGGCCGGTGAAGCGCCGTCCGCAGGCATTGTTCTGCCCCGGCCCGCAGTGGCAGTCCCGGCCCCAGTCCTTCAGGGACCGGAGCACCCGGAGCAGAAGCGGATCCGAGCAGGCCACGGCCCCACCCTCTCCCAACGTGATGTGGTGGGCGGCGTAGAAGCTGAATGTGGAGAGAATCCCGAACGTCCCGGCCTGGCGGTCCCGGTACGTGGACCCCAGGGCGTCGCAGCAGTCCTCGATGAGGAACAGGTCGTTCTTCCGGACGATCTCCAGGACGGCGTCGGCGTCGATTGGATTTCCCAGGGTATGGGCCAGGAAGACGGCCCTCGTCCGGGGGCCGACGGCGGCGGCGATGTCTTCCGCCCGCGGATTGTAGGTTGGAGGGGAAGAGTCGATAAAAACGGGCACGAGACCGTTCTGGAGAATCGGATTCACGGTGGTGGGAAAGCCCGCGGCCGCGGTGATGATTTCGTCTCCCGGCCTCAGGCGGCGGTCTTTCAGAAGCGGCGAGGTCAGGGCCGTGACGGCCAGCAGGTTCGCCGAGGAGCCCGAATTCACGAGAACGGTTTCCCGGACGCCCAGCTTCTCCGCCAGGTCTTGCTGAAACCGCTGTGCATGGGCGCCCTCAGTGAGCCAGAAATCGAGGCACGCGGCAACGGCCGCCTGGATCTCGCGCTCGTCGAACACACGCCCGGCATAATGGACGGGGGTCTCTCCGGGAACAAAACGCTCCCCGGCGCGTCCGGCGGCGAACAGCTCCGCAATCAGGTCCCCGATCTCCTCGCGAATCTCGGTTCTTGTCACGTCACGCATTCCGGATTGCCTCTTCCCGGCGACAGGTTCCCTTCCGGTGCCCGCCTTCCGCCAGGCATAAAAAAACAGCACCTTCCCTTGGAAAGATGCTGTTTTCAGCGGGCGGAAGGGTCACCCTCGATTTCCCGGGCATTCCCCATGTCTTCTCGCCGGAATTGGTGCCCGCAGGGCTTTCAAAAGATGGTCGGGGCGAGAGGATTTGAACCTCCGACCCTCTGAACCCCATTCAGATACGCTACCAGGCTGCGCCACGCCCCGACACACTGGAGCAGCGTATATCACCCGGCACTATGCCTGTCAAGCGTTATGGCTGCGGCGTTTTGGCTGCGGCCCCCCACGCCGGGCCCCCATGGGACGCCGCTTCCACGGGGACGGAAGACGATGCGACTCCGCCGTTTTTCCGCCCGCGGCTCAGGCGGCCTCGACACGAACGGCGCAGACCTTGAATTCGGGAATCTTCCCGACGGGATCCAGGGCCGGATTCGTCAGGAGGTTCACCGCGGCCTCGCGGAAATGGAAGTTCATGAACACCGTGCCCACGGGAGAGCGGTCCGTGATCATGGCCTTTGCCTCCACCGCTCCCCGCCGCGAAGTGAGCCGCACCGGGCGCCCGTCGCCGATGCCCAGGCGCGACGCATCCTCGGGATGGATCTCGACGAGGCTCTCGGGATACCGCTCCGAGAGGCCCTTCGCCAGGCGGGTCATGGTCCCCGTGTGGTAGTGGTAAAGGACCCGGCCCGTCGAGAGAACCATGGGATACGTCTCGTCCGGCTGCTCCGCCGGCGGCAGGTACTCGATGGCGGCAAAGAGGCCCCGGCCGCGGGTAAAGCGGTCCTTGTGGAGAAACCGCGTCCCCGGATGCTCGACGTTCGGGCAGGGCCACTGGATCCCCTCCCGCTCGATCCGCTTGTAGGAGATGCCGGCGTAACTCGGCGTGACCTTCCGGATCTCCTCCCAGATCTCCCGTACATTGCCGTATGCCATGGGATATCCCATGCGTGTCGCGATGCCGGCGATGATCGCCCAGTCCGGGAGTGCCTCCCCCGGGGGGCTGACGGCCTTGCGGATCCTCTGGACGCGCCGCTCCGTGTTGGTGAATGTCCCGTCCTTCTCGGCGAAGGACGCCGAAGGCAGGACCACGTCGGCAAGACGGGCCGTCTCCGTCAGGAAGATGTCCTGGACCACCAGGAAATCGAGTTTTTTCAGGGATTCTTCCACGTGTGACAGGTCCGGATCGGAGACCATGGGATTCTCGCCCATGATGTAGAGCCCCCGGATGTCGCCGTGGTGGGCGGCATTCATGATCTCCACGACCGTGAGGCCCGGCTTGTCCGGAAGGACCTTCACTCCCCAGGCCTTCTCGAAAGACGCCCGAACCTCCGGGCTGGCCACCTGCTGGTAGGCCGGGAAAACGTTCGGCAGGGCTCCCATGTCGCAGGCTCCCTGGACGTTGTTCTGCCCCCGGAGGGGATTCACGCCGCCTCCCACGATGCCGACGTTGCCGCAGAGCATCGCCAGGTTGGCGACGGACTTGACGTTATCCGTCCCGGTGATGTGCTGGGTGATGCCCATGGAGTAGAGAATGGAGGCCCGCTTCGCCTTCGCATACATCCGGGCCGCCCGTTTCAGGTCTTCCGCGGGAACGCCGGAGATCTTCTCGACTGCCTCCGGAGTGTACTTCTCCACAACCTTCCGGAAGGCTTCGAAATTCTCGGTCCGGCCCTCGACATAAGCCTTGTCGTAAAGGTTTTCCGACAGAATGACGTTCATCAGGCCGTTCAGGACGGCTACGTCCGTCCCGGGCCTCTGGCGGAGCCAGATGTCGGCGTATTTCGTCAGGGTGATTTCCCGCGGGTCGATGACGATCAGCTTCGTCCCGTGCTGGCGGACGGCCCTCTTCACCACGGCCCCGATGACCGGGTGGTTCTCCGTGGTGTTCGTCCCCGTTGCCAGGATGCACTCGGTGCTCTCGAGCTCCGCGATGGAGTTCGTCATGGCTCCGCTGCCGAAAGCGGCGGCCAGACCGGCCACCGTTACGGAGTGTCAGAGCCGTGCGCAGTGATCCACATGGT
>LUYO01000224.1:0-1503 GCA_001603295.1 Rhodobacterales bacterium Alpha_02 | reverse complement strand
CCCGAAGAAGGCTTTCGGTTACAAGATCCTGGAGCCGCTTGTTCAGCTCCGCAAGGACGGCGTCCGCAAGCTCGGCCGCGCCCTGGGCCTCCCGGAGTCCCTCTTCAACCGGATTCCCTTCCCGGGGCCGGCCCTGGCGGCACGGGTCATCGGCGAGGTGACGCCGGAGAAGATCCGCCTCGTCCGCAAGGCGACGGTCATCGTGGAAAAATTCCTGGCTGACACGGATGCCTTCCAGTACATGGCCATCCTTCACGACGACCGGGTGACGGGCATGCGCGACGGGAAGCGGGAGTTCGGGCGGCAGATCGAGATCCGCTGCTGGGACAGCCTGGACGCCAGGACGGCGAAACCGACCCGGCTCTCCTATGAAACGCTGGAGAAGATGGCCGGCAAGATCATTCAGGACATCCCGGAGGTCGTCAGCATCACCTACAACATCGCCACGAAGCCGCCCTCCACGATCGAGGCCATCTGACCGGTTTCCCGAGGGCAGCTTCACTATTCCGGCAGGGGAACCACCCGGGCGACGATCACCCGGTTGCCGCCGTCCTGTTTCGCCTGAATGACCGCCTTGTCGGCCATCCGCAGGAGCTCGCCGGCCTCCTTCCCGTGGTCCGGACAGGCCACGACCCCGAGGGACGCGGTGATCCCCTCCAGGGGCCGGCCCTTCCGTCCCGTCACGACCACCAGGGAGCCGATGGCCTCGCGGATCCGCTCGGCCCGCTGCTTCACCACGTCCAGGCCGGCTTCCGGCAGAATGACGACGAACGTGTCGCGCTCCCAGCGGCAGGGGATGTCTCCGCCGCGCACCTGGCGCCGGATCACCTCGCCCAGCTCCCGGAGCAGGCTGTTTCCCTCCTCGTAGCCGTACACGTGGTTGAACTTCTCGAAATGATCGAGATCGGCCGCCACGAGCCCCACCGCCCCCTTCTTGCGCGCGGCGCGGTGGAGCTCCAGGCCGAGGGCCTCCTCCCCGTACACCCGGTTGAACAGCCCCGTCAGCGGATCTCGGATCGACTGGGCCCGGAGCTTCTCGCGCAGCTTCAGGCTCGACACGGACAGGGCCATGCGCTCCGCCACCAGGGCCGCCAATTCGCGAACCGTCCGGTCCCGGGCGGGATCGCCGTTGAATTCGATGTGCAGCAGGTACGGTCCTTCCGCCTCCTCCATGACCGGGACGTCGAGGTAGCGGGCCAGACTGGCTTCCCTCATGTGCCGGCATCGCAGGGCCGAGGGACCCGAATCGACCTGGTGGGGCCGGCTGCTCCTGAGGGCCCAGCAGTCTTCCCGGGGAAAGACCGCCTCGCTCTGCAGGTCGAGCCCCCAGGTGACGGCGGCCTCCATGTCCCCGTGCTCCTCCCCGCGGATGTAAAACGCCCCCATCGAGCCCGGAAACAGCCGCGGCCCGAAGAGCTGCAGCACCGCCAGCCCCTCGTGCACGATGCCGCAGGACCTCAGGAGTTTCCCCATCTCCCGCAGGAGATTTTCCCGGCTCTCCCA
>LUYO01000040.1:0-37837 GCA_001603295.1 Rhodobacterales bacterium Alpha_02 | reverse complement strand
GCAGGTCGGAGGCGGCGGCGTTGCCGCGCGCCTGCTCGGCGTTGCGGGCGCCGGGGATAACCACGCTGACCGCCTCGGACATCAGGATCCAGCGCAGCGCGAAGGCGGCCATGCTCTGTCCGGCCGGCACCAGCTTGCGGATTTCCTCCACCGCCTGCAGGCCGACCTCGAAGGGCACGCCGCCGAAGGTCTCGCCGACGTCGAAGGCTTCGCCGTGGCGGTTGAACAGGCGGTGGTCGTCGGCGGCGAATCTGGTCTCAGCTGTGATCTTGCCCGACAGCAGGCCCGAGGCGAGCGGCACGCGCACGATGATGCCGACGCCGCGCTTCCTGGCTTCCTCGAAGAACAGCCGCGCCGGTCGCTGGCGGAAGATGTTGTAGATGATCTGGATGGAGACGACGCCGGGGAACTCGATCGCCTTCAGCGCCTCCTCGACCTTCTCCACCGACACGCCGTAGTCGCGGATCTTGCCCTTGGCCTTGATCGCCTCGAGTCCGTCGAATAGGGCGGGATTGTAGAGCACCTCGGTCGGTGGGCAGTGGAGCTGCACGAGGTCGAGCGTGTTGACGTCGAGATTCTTCAGGCTGCGGTCGATAAACGCCTCGATGTTCTCCGGCGTGTAGCCGCCGGCGACGTGCGGATTGAGGCGGCGGCCGGCCTTGGTGGCGACAAAGGGACGCTTGCCCTTCCATTCCTTCAGTACCGAGGCGATGATCCGCTCCGAGCGGCCGTCGCCGTAGACGTCGGCGGTGTCGATGAAGGTGACGCCGGCCTCCAGCGCCGCTTCCAGGGCGGCGCGGCCATCGGCCTCCGTCACCTCGCCCCAGGCGCCGCCGATCTGCCAGGCACCGAAGCCGATATCCGATACCTCGACCGGCAGGCGACCGAATGGACGATAGTGCATGATCCTTCTCCCGAGAAAATCAGCCGTGAGGCTTTGATGCGGTGGAAAGATTAATGCCGTTCGCCCGCGCCGGCGCAAATGGTTTCTGGCGATGGCCGCATCGGTAGCGGAGATGGAAGCGGCCGCTGCCGGGAACCGTCGGCTCGCATCGGCGGTATCCGGCGAAAACAAAAGGGCCGGCTTTCGCCGGCCCAGTTCCGCTTGCTTGGGAGGAGCGGGATCAGACCTCGACGTACTGGATACCGACGAGATCGCAATAGGCCTTCCACTTGGCGCGGGTGTCGCCGAGGTGCAGGACCTGATGATGCGTGCCGCCGTTCTTCAGCCAGCCGTTGAGGCATTCCTTCACACCGGTGACCGGCTTGAAGAAGAAGTAGGGCATCTCGACGGTCGGCAGCTCCTCGGTGTCGAGGATTTCGCCCTGCGACACGACGAGGCGGTACTTGTCGGCGCCGAGCGACACCAGGCTGACCAGCGTCGCCGGGCCGGGTTCGCCCTGGAACAGCACGGTCGGCGGGTTGTCGAGGCCGCCGATGCCGAGCGGACGGTCAATCAGCCGCGGCTTCTTGTCCTTGCGAGCCACCTTCCAGTTGCCTTCGCCCATGTGGCTCTGCAGAGCCGCATCGAGTTCGAAGTCCATGGCGTACATTTCGGTGAACTGCGGATCGGCCTGCAGCGCGCGGGCGGCGACCATCAGCGAGGCGCAGTTGGTGTCACCCTCGGCGGCGTAGCCGTAGCCGTCGGCCATCAGGTTGGAGGCGGCCATCATGTGGGTCTGCTTGAAGCGACCGTCGAGGCCGATCTCGTTGAAGTAGAGCGAGAAGGCGTCGTAGCCGCCGGCTTCCAGCACCTTGGTGATGGCAACCTGGATCTTGGCGGCTTCCTCGAGCTGCGGCTGGGTCAGCTTCGGGTCCATGTCGAAGTTCGCCTTGCAATAGGCGATGACGGCCTGGATCTCCTGGGTGTTGACCTTGTCCATCTCGGCGGCCACCGGACCCATGCCGATGTGGTCGACCTGCGGGCCGACGACGCGCATGAAGGTGTGCGGGTCGGTCAGGATGTCGCCCATGCCGGGCATGCGGCCGAACACGGCGACCTTGGTCTTCTTCATGACGGCGACGGCGTGGGCGGCCGAGGCGAACACGTCGAAGGCCTTGACGAACGCGTCGTCCTTCCAGTCGCCCGACCAGACCGAGAATTCCTTGCCGAGGTGGATCAGCGAGTTGGCGGTGTCCTGCGCGCCATGAACACCCTGATTATAGGTCAGGTCGTCCATGTTCCAGGCCTTGGTGACCACCGGCTCCGGCTGGATGTTGGCCAGGAACAGCGGCGACGACACGTCGCGGAAGGCGTTGACGAGGCGGAGACCCGGCCCGTAGGTCAGGTTGACGATCATGATGCCGTCGACCTCTTCGCGGGCGAAGATCTTCAGGACTTCCTCGATGTCCTCGCGGCAGCGGGCGGCCTTCGGGAAGAGCACGTCGGCGACGCCGGTCAGGCGGGCGGACACCTCGCGGGCATAGCCCTCCTGCCGCTTGGTGATGTTCGGCAGCGTGTTGTCGTAGAGTTCCTGCATGATGCCGAGGAAACCGATCTTCGGCTTCCGCGTGATGTCCTTGAGCGACATTTCCTTGCCTCCTGGAAAAATTGTTGTCCTTGCTGCTTTCCTGTGCCTGAAGCCTGGGGAGTGGCGTCAGGCCTTCTTCTGGCCGTACCACGCGCCAGGGCCATGCTTGCGCTGGTAGTGGTATTCGGAGACGTATTCCTCGACCGGGGCGGCGCCCGGCGCCAGCATCACAGTGGTGGTGGCGATGCGGGCGATCTCCTCGAGGAACACGGCGTTGAGCACCGAGTCGGGGGCGTTCTTGCCCCAGGTGAACGGACCATGGCCGGCCACCAGCACCATCGGTCTCGAGAGCGGGTCATCGTTGCCGAGGCGGCGGACGATGGCCTCGCCGGTGTTGCCCTCGTAGTCGGCCGTCACTTCCTCGGCGGTGAGCGGCGCGGTCAGCGGCACGGCGCCGTGGCAGTAGTCGGCGTGGGTGGTGCCGAAGCAGGGGATTTCCTTGCGCGCCTGCGCCCAGGCCACGGCATAGGCCGAGTGCGTGTGGGTGACGCCGCCGATGGTCGGGAAGGCGCGGTAGAGCACCAGATGCGTCTTGGTGTCGGTGGAGGGATTAAGGTCGCCCTCGATCACCTTGCCGTCGGCGAGGTTGACCACCACCAGCTTGTCCGGCGTCAGCTTGTCATAGGAGACGCCCGACGGCTTGATGACGATATAGCCCTTCTCGCGATCGATGCCGGACACGTTGCCCCAGGTGTGGACGACGATCTTGCGGCGATCGAGTTCGAGATTGGCCTCGCAGACCTGTTCGCGGAGTTCCTTGAGTTTCATGGGATGACTGCCTTCAGCATGAATTCGGTGCACCGGCCACGCGTCACGACGCGGCCGGCAGCGCTAGATACCTCAACGAGGAGCGTCCGTCTCGGCATATGCACCGGGCCGCGGGCGGCGTCCGGGCATCCGTCGGGGGAGGGTGGTCACCCGCGGAACGGGCTTGCAGCCGGCGAGCGCGCCGGCCTTGCCGCCGCCGGAATCGGTATCGAGACCGATCGCATGCTTGTCGCTGTTGGTCACCAATCCCTCCCAGGGCACGCTTTCTTCTTCGGCTTCTCCGGCGGCAGCGTCGCCGCCGTCCGGGCTGCCTGCTTTGGTCGGCTTTCGATCCTAACGCTTCGTCCCGGCTCGGAAAACACGGCTTCGTCGAGAGAGATTGTTGAGAAGGGCGCCACGTGGTTTCACTTAGACGCTAACCGCGATGCGGACGAATTTCACCCTCCCGGCGAAAGGTCCAGCGTCATCCTCCTTGTCGGCGATCGAATCCAAGCCGCTGTTATTGCTCATTTTGATCAGGGGGATTATAGTGCGTTCCATCCACTCCCCAAAGGGCTAATCCAGCTTTTTACATGGACGATACTGCCGCCCCTCTTTCCGCTCCGGCCCAGGTCGAAAGCGTCATTCGCCGTTTGTCGCTGTTGCAGGCCGACGGAGAGACGACGGCTGATCCCTTTGTCGCACCCCTGTTCCCCGGTTTCCACTTCGACACCCGCCTTGTCGCCGGCATCACGCCGATCGAACGCGGCGGACCGCTCGACTTCCGCATCGAGCGGCCGGACGGCATGCGCGGCTGGATCATCAACCTGACGGTCAAGGGCAGCGGCGAGGTCTTCGACGGCGAGAACCGCTTCACGGTGGAGCCGGGTGATCTTGTGCTGTTCCCGCCGGGGGCTATCCACGACTACGGACGGGCGCCGGGAGCCTCCGAATGGTGGCACCGCTGGATCTACTTCCAGCCGCGCGCCTTCTGGAGCGGCTGGCTGTCCTGGCGCGGCGTGCACGGGTCCTTCTTCGTGCAGCGGGTCGAGGACAAGACGCTTCTCTCGACCCTCGAGGCGCTGTTCGGCGAGGTGGCGAGCTGGTCGGCCAACACCGATCTCCTCTCCATGGAACTGGCCATGAACCTCCTCGAGCGGGTCATCCTGCTCTGTGCCAAGAACGACCGTGCCACCGCCCCGCCGGGGCACTTCGACCAGCGCCTGCTGATGGCCTGCAAGTTCGTCACCGACAACCTGCACCGGCCGCTTTCCGTGGCGGAAATTGCCCAGGCGGTTTGCCTGTCGCCGTCGCGGCTCGCCCACTTGTTCACCCAGACGCTTGGCCGCTCGATCCTGAAATGGCGCGAGGAGCAGGTGATCCAGTTCGCCTGCCATCTGCTCCTGGTGACGCCGAGCCCGGTGAAGCAGATCGCCGCCCAGGTCGGCTACGAGGATCCGCTCTACTTCAGCCGCGTCTTCCGCCGCTACACCGGCTGCAGCCCGAAGGCTTTCCGCGCCGAGCACGGCCGGACGCAGGGGATGCCGTAGACAACTTCCGGTAAACCTAGCGGACCGTCTTGTGCTGCGGAGCAGGAGGCGGAGCGCCGCCGTCATACGCAAAGGCGCGCAAGCATGCCGTGCTTGCCGGGCTGTTTTATGCTGTCTATAAGGGGATGGCGCGCCCGGCGGCAGGAGGCCGGGGTGGCGCGTTTCCATCAGCGGACAGATCCAAGCCGGCAGCCGTTCGCGAGGGGCCGGACATTACCCCCAGGGGGCGGAAGGCCAGCATGTTCAGCGTCGACGAGCTCAAGGCGAAATTCAGGGAACTCTACGGGCGCGAGCCGTTTCTGGTCAGGGCGCCGGGCCGCGTCAACCTGATCGGCGAGCACACCGACTACAACGACGGCTTCATCATGCCGGCGGCGCTGGAATACGAGACGCGCGCCGCCGTGGCGCCGCGTACCGACAGAATCCTGCGCGTCCATTCGGCCAAGATCGGCGAGACGCGCGAGTTCGATCTGGACGATCCTGCTCCCCAGCCGAAGCGCGACTGGACCGATTATGTGTTCGGCGTGGCCGTAGCGCTCACTGGTGCCGGCAAACGACTCACCGGCGCCGACATTCTGGTCGCTTCTTCGGTACCGGTCGGCTCGGGCCTGTCGTCGTCGGCGGCGCTGGAAGTGTCGATCGGCTACGGCCTGCTCGCCGCCGCCGGCTTGCCCATCGATCTCGTCGAACTGGCCAAGCTCTGCCAGAAGGCCGAGAACGAGTTCGTCGGCATGCGCTGCGGCATCATGGACCAGTTCATTTCCTGCAACGGCCAGCACGACCACGCGCTGATGATCGACTGCCGCAGTCTCGACAAGCGGCCGGTGCCGATCGATCCGCGCGCGCGGCTGGTCATTGCCAACTCGATGGTCCATCACGAGCTGGCCTCGGGCGAGTACAACAAGCGCCGCGCCTCCTGCGAGGAGGCCGTGCGGCTGCTGACGCCGGTGCTCGGACCGATCAAGGCGCTGCGCGACGTGACGCCGGCCGCCCTCGAGGCCAACAAGGCGCTGCTCTCCGACGTCACCTATCGCCGTGCCCGCCACATCGTCAGCGAGAACGAGCGGGTGCTGGAGGCGGCCGACGCGCTGGCTGCCGGCGATCTCCCGCGCTGCGGCGCGCTGATGAACGCCTCGCACGCCTCGATGCGCGACGACTACGAGATTTCCTGCGAGGAGGTCGACGTGCTGGTCGACATCGCCCAGAAGCTGCCGGGCGTGTTCGGCTCGCGCATGACCGGCGGCGGCTTCGGCGGCTGCACGGTCAGCCTGGTCGAGGCCGGCGCGGCCGACGCCTTCATGGAGACTGTCAAGGTCGCCTACGAGAAGGCCACCGGCCTGAAATCGACCATCTTCGCCTGCTCGCCGCAGCAGGGCGTCGGGCCGCTCGAAGGCTGATCGACCGGCGGAACGGCCGCGCGCTGCCGCCGCTCCGCCTCTTGTTTTCCGGGACGCAGGGCGTTCCGGCCGGTCGCCGCGCGGCGGACCGGCCAACCGGCCAGGACGGAGCAATCATGAACACATTCGCCGATCATCCCCACCGCCGGTTCAATCCGCTCACCGGAGAGTGGGTGCTGGTGTCGCCGCACCGGGCCAAGCGGCCGTGGCAGGGGCAGGTGGAGAAGCTGCCGCCGGTCGCCGGCGTCGCGCATGATCCCAAGTGCAACCTCTGTACCGGCAACCTGCGCATGAACGGCGAGCGCAACCCGGACTACAAGCACACCTTCGTCTTCGACAACGACTTCGCGGCGCTGACGCCCGACGCGCCGTCCGACTATCGCGACGACGACGGGCTGATGATCGCCGAAGGCGAATCCGGCCTCTGCCGGGTGCTGTGCTTCTCGCCGCGACACGACCAGACGCTGGCGCGCATGTCGGTCGAGGAGATCACCTACGTCGTCGACGCCTGGATCGAGCAGTATGTCGACCTCGGTTCCCGGCCGGACATCGGCTCGGTGCTGATCTTCGAGAACCGCGGCGAGGTGATGGGCTGTTCGCAGCCGCACCCGCACGGCCAGATATGGTCGAGCCGGCACATGCCCAACGAGACCGCCAAGGAGACCGATCGTCAACTCGCCTACTTCAAGGAGAAGGGGCGGGCGATGCTGGTCGACTATGTCGAGAAGGAGCTGAAGCTCGGCGAGCGCGTCATCCACCAGAACGACCACTTCGTGGTGCTGGTACCCTATTGGGCGATCTGGCCGTTCGAGACGATGGTGCTGCCCAAGCGCCGCATCGGCGGCTTCGACGAGTTCGCCGCCGGCGAGCGCGCCTCGTTGGCCGACGCGCTGTCCAACATCGCCATCCGCTACGACAATCTGTTCGAGACGTCCTTCCCCTATTCGATGGGCTTCCACCAGAAGCCGACCGATGGCGAGGCGCATGAGGAATGGCAGTTCCACGCCCATTTCTATCCGCCGCTGCTGCGTTCGGCGACGGTGAAGAAGTTCATGGTCGGCTTCGAGATGCTCGGCTCGCCACAGCGCGACCTGACGCCCGAGACGGCGGCTCAGCGACTGCGCGACCTGCCGACCGTGCACTATCTCGACCGCTGAGCGGGCAAATCCCCGAAAACGAGAACCGCCGCCGGAGCGATCCGGCGGCGGTTCCGCATTCAGGGAGGAGAGGGCACCGGCCAGGACGTTGTCGTGTTCCATGGAACAGCCGCAGCGCCCTGTCGTTTCACGCTATTCCGGGCGGGAACGTGTCTTCCCCTGTCCTGATCTGCCCGAGAATTCCACTCCGGAGCTTTGCCTGCCCGGCCGGATGACCCACCCGGCCGGGAGTGGCTTCAGGCGCTGCTCGCCGCCTGGACGGCCGAGGCATGGCGCATGTTGCGGGCGCTGCGCTCGGACATCCACATCAGGCCGCGTTGCAGGGCGATGAAGCCGAACAGCAACAGGCCGATGACGATCTTGGTCCACCAGCTCGACAGCGTGCCGTCGAACACGATGTAGGTCTGGATCAGGCCCTGGATGCAGATGCCGAGGAAGGTACCGGCCACGAAGCCGTAGCCGCCCGTCAGCAGCGTGCCCCCGATGACCACGGCGGCGATGGCGTCCAGCTCGACGCCGACGGCCGCCAGCGAGTAGCCGGCCGAGGTGTAGAGCGAGAAGACGATGCCGCTGAGGCCGGCCAGGAAGCCCGACAGGGCGTAGATGCCGACCGTCGTCTTGGCCACCGGCACGCCCATCAGCTGGGCGGAAGTGAGGTTGCCGCCAAGCGCGTAGACGTAGGTGCCGAAGCGGGTGCGCTGGGCCAGCACGATGCCGACGGCGAACACCACCAGCATGACGATGGCGATCAGCGTCAGCCGTCCGCCGCCGGGCATCACGAAGTAGATCTCCTGCAGGGTCGAATAGAACGGATGGGTGATGGGCACCGAATCCGTGGTCAGCAGGTAAGAGATGCCGCGGGCGAGGAACATGCCGGCCAGCGTGACGATGAAGGGCGGCATGTCGAGGAAGAAAATGGTGGCGCCCATCGCCGCGCCGAAGGCGGTGGTGAGGCAGAGCACCATCACAAAGGCGACCAGCGGATGGATGCTGGTATCCCGCAGGATCACCGACAGAAACACGCCAGTGAAGGCGATCACCGAGCCGACCGACAGGTCGATGCCGCCCGACAGGATCACGAAGGTCATGCCGACCGCCGTGATGCCGAGGAAGGCGTTGTCGGTCAAGAGGTTGCCGGCGACGCGCGTCGACAGCATGTTCGGGAACACCGAGATGCAGATGACGTAGGCCAGCACGAAGACCACGAAAGTGGCTATCAGCGGCAGGTACTTGGAATTTTTCATCGCGCCGCGTGCTCCCTGCTTTCGGTCTTGACCGCCACGGCGTGCCGACTGGCACGGAAGTTGGCCATGGCGGTCTGGCTGGCCGGCGACTGAACGACCAGAATGATCAGGATGATCGCCGCCTTGATGATGAGGTTGAATTCCGGCGGGAAGCCGGCCAGGAGGATGCCGGTGTTGAGCGACTGGATGATCATGGCGCCCATCAGCGAACCGACCAGCGAGAAGCGGCCGCCGAGCAGCGAGGTACCGCCGATGACCACCGCCAGGATGGCGTCCATCTCCAGCCACAGGCCGGCGTTGTTGGCGTCGGCGCCCTTGATGTCGGCGGCGGCGATGACGCCGGCGACGGCGGCGCAGAGGCCCGACACCGCGTAGACGGCGAGCAGGATGACGCGCGAGTTGACGCCCGACAGCGTCGAGGCGCGACGGTTGACGCCGATCGCCTCGATCAGCAGGCCGAGGGCCGAGCGTCGCACCACCAGAATGGCCAGGATGGCGATGACGATCCAGATGATCACCGGCATCGGCAGCGTCAGGAACGAGCCGGAGCCGACGAAGATCAGCTCGGGCTTGTCGTTGAACGTCAGGATGACGCCGGCGGTAATCAGCTGGGCGATGCCGCGGCCGGCCACCATCAGGATCAGCGTGGCGATGATCGGCTGGATGTCGAGCAGGGCGACCAGCGCCCCGTTCCACAGGCCGCACATCAGGCCGACGAACAGCGCGCCGGCCAGCGTCGCCGGCAGCGAGTAGCCGGAGGTGATCAGCGAGGCCGCCACGGCGCCGACGATGGCCATCACGGCGCCGACCGAGAGGTCGATGCCCTTGGTGGCGATCACCAGCGTCATGCCGATGGCGAGCAACGTCACCGGCGCGCCGCGGTTGAACACGTCGATCAGCGAGCCGTAGAGCCGGCCGTTCTGGATCTCGATCGAGAAGAAGCCCGGCGAGATGATCGCATTGAGCGCAAGGATCACCGCCAGGACGATCAGCTGGGGTGTCCGTTCACGAAGGATGGTGGGCACAGCCATCATGCAGCCTCCCCGGTCGCGCCATGCGAAGCGATGGCTTTCATGATGTGGTCGGTGGAAATCTGGTCGCCGGTCAGCTCGTCGATCATCTTGCGGTCGCGCAGCACGATGATGCGCGAGGAGTAGCCGACGAGTTCGCCAAGTTCGGAGGAGATGACGAGCAGCGCCATGCCGTGTTCGCAGAGATCGATGATCAGGCGGATGATCTCGGCGTGGGCGCCGACGTCGATGCCGCGCGTCGGCTCGTCGAGGATCAGGAAGCGCGGGTTGGTGGCCAGCCACCGGGCGAGCAGCACCTTCTGCTGGTTGCCGCCCGACAGGAACTTGATCGGCTTCTCGCGGTCGGAGGTGCGGATGTCGAGCGCGGCGATGTAGCGGTCGGCCAGCGCCTCCTGCTCGCCGCGGGACAGCGGACGCATCCAGCCGCGCTGGGCCTGAAGGGCGAAGATGATGTTCTCGCGCACGGAGAGGTCGCCGACGATGCCGTCGGTCTTGCGATCCTCCGGACAGAAGGCGAAGCCCTCGGCGATCGCCTTGCGCGGCGAGGTCATGCCCACCGGCGCGCCGGCGACGGAGATGGTGCCGCTGTCGGCGCGCTCGATGCCGAACACCAGTTGCGCCATCTCGGTGCGGCCGGAGCCGAGCAGACCGGCGACGCCGACCACTTCGCCCTGGCGGATGTCGAGGTCGATCGGGTCGACGGTGCCGCGCTTGCCGAGCTGGCGCAGCGATACCAGCGGCTCGGTCTTGGCCGTGCCGGGGTCGATGGTGCGCTTGATGCCGGATTCGAGCTGGCGGCCGAGCATCATGGAGACGAGCTTCAGCCGGTCGAGGCCGGCCACCGGCACGGTGTCGATCAGGCGGCCGTTGCGCAGCACGGTGATGGTGTCGGCGATCTGGTAGACCTGGTCGAGGAAATGGCTGATGAAGATGATGCCCATGCCGCGGGCGCGAAGCTGCCGGACCACGGAGAACAGCATCTCGACCTCGTGGGCGTCGAGACTGGCCGTCGGTTCGTCGAGCACCAGCACCTTGCCGGAGATGTCGACGGCGCGGGCGATGGCGACCACCTGCTGGATGGCGACCGAGAAGTTGGCCAGCGGCGCGGTGACGTCGATGCCGAGGCCGTAGGTGTCGAGGATGGCGCGCGAGCGGCGGTTCATCTCGCGGACGTCGGTGAGGCCGAAGCGCTTGGGCTGGCGGCCCAGGAACAGGTTCTCGGCGACGGTGAGGTTGGTGAGGAGGTTGACCTCCTGGTAGACCGTGCCGATGCCCAGCTTCTGGGCGTCGACCACGTCGCGCGGGAAGATGGGCGTCCCTTCGAGCAGGACTTCACCCTCGTCGCGGCGGTAGGCACCGGTGATGATCTTGATGAGCGTCGATTTGCCGGCGCCGTTCTCGCCCAGAAGGGCGTGCACTTCGCCGGCCTTCAGGGAGAAATCGACGTTCTCGAGCGCGGATACGCCGAGAAAGGCCTTGCTGACTCCGCGTACCGATAGCAGCGGCTGAGCGTTCGCCATGGTGACCGATCCAACTATTGCAGATCAAAAAAACGGGCCGCCCTCCGATGCGGCGGCCTCACCCCGAGGGACAAGCCCGCCGGCAGCCGGAAAAAGCGGCCCGGCAATGAAGGAGAACGCCGCTCCCGTGATTGAAGCGGCGTTCCGGGTCGGTATCAGTAACCGAGGCCCTTCTTCTCGTCGTAGACCTTCTGCGGATCGTCAGCCGGCGTGTAGAGCTTGGACTCGGTCTGGATCCACTTGGCGGGCTCGGTCTTGTCCTTGAGATAGGCGTCAAGGGCGTCGAAGGCCGGGCCGGCCATGTTGGGGGTCAGCTCGACGGTGGCGTTGGCTTCGCCGGCGACGAACGCCTGGAAGATGTCCGGCACGGCGTCGATGGAGACGACGAGGATGTCCTTGCCCGGCTGCAGGCCGGCTTCCTTGATCGCCTGGATGGCGCCGACGGCCATGTCGTCGTTATGGGCGTAGAGGGCGCAGATGTTCTTGCCGCCGTTCTCGGCCTTCAGGAACGATTCCGCCACTTCCTTGCCCTTGGTGCGGGTGAAGTCGCCGGTCTGGCTGCGGATGATCTTCAGGTTGTCGTGGCCGGCAATGGCTTCCTCGAAGCCCTTCTTGCGGTTGATGGCCGGCGAGGAGCCGGTCGTGCCCTGCAGCTCGACGATGTTGCACGGCTTGTCGCCAACGGTCTTCACCAGCCAGTCGCCGGCAACCTTGCCCTCGTGGACCTGATCGGAGGTGACGGCGGTGAGGTAGAGGTCATCCGGCGCATCGATCTGGCGGTCGAGCAGGATCACCGGAATGTTGGCTTCCTTGGCTTCCTTGAGGACGGCATCCCAGCCGGTGGCGACCACCGGGGCGATCAGGATCGCGTCAACGCCTTGGGCGATGAACGAGCGAACGGCCTTGATCTGGTTTTCCTGCTTCTGCTGGGCGTCGGCGAACTTCAGGTCGATGCCGCGCTTCTGCGCTTCCATCTTGGTGACGCTGGTCTCGGCAGCGCGCCAGCCGGACTCCGAACCGATCTGCGAGAAGCCGACGGTCAGGGCAAAAGCGGACGAAACAGTGAGGGCCGTCGCGAACGCCGTCGCGGCGAGCAGTTTAAAGGTGCGCATGCTCTCCTCCACATTAATGTACCCGGAAGCAACCGGCCTGGCAGGCTTCTTCTCCCCGGTAGCCGGCCTCCACACCGGCGAGGGAAACTTAGCTCAGGCGGGTTTTTTACGAAAGAGACAAATTGGTCTTCTTCATAGAAGATTCTGCTGAATGGACGGGGTCAAGCTCTTATACTAAAGTATAATGTCCTGGTAGATGGGGAAATTTGTGCGATTTATTCTCATCAAAAAGCCTCGGCACGGCGGGATTTGGTGTTTATCGGTCTACGTTTGTTCGAAACGTTCCGTCTTGTGAAAAGCCTTGAAATGTACTATTTATTCCGGGGTTCGGTGATGTGTTCCCGGAACATGAACGGTGCATTTTCCCTGGCAGCGGCCTTGGGAGACCCGGCGGCGTCTTCATTGGCACCGCACGGGAATACCATGAACTTTTCGATGGATTAGGTTCCCGTTCCCACACTGCCGTCTGGACTTGCCGCGCCTTCCGTCCATATCACCCCAAGACAGTATGTCGCCGTCCTCGCCGTCAGCGGGCGTTGACGCAGGGACACGTCTCGACGAGGTTCGTCAGCGGGGCGGGGTGTCTGGTCGATGCCGGCCGGCAGCTCCAGGCCGATGCGGGGCGCGACGTCGCGCTCCGGACACCGCGAGGCGCGATGCCGGCAAAATGGCCCGGATATGGTTCGACGTTGTGACAGAAGCCGTAGAGCGTCACCCGGACGCCGATACCGGCGTCTTGTCCTCGCCGCCGTCGCCGACGGCGGCGTTGATGCAGGGTCCGAACACCTCGACGAAGCTCGCCCGCAGGGCGGCGTCCGCCTCGTCCATGCCGACCGGCAGCCCCAGGTCGACGAGGCTGGTGACGCCATGTCCCCGGATGCCGCAGGGCACGATGCCGGCGAAATGGCTCAGATCAGGCTCGACGTTGAGGCTGATGCCGTGGAACGTCACCCAGCGGCGGACGCGGATGCCGATGGCGGCGATCTTGTCCTCGGCGCCGTCGCTCTTGTCCGGCTGGCGTACCCAGACGCCGACGCGGTCCTCGCGGCGCTCGCCGCGCAGGTTGAAGGCGGCCAGCGCGCCGATGATCCAGCGCTCCAGCGCCGCCACGAAGGCCCTGATGTCCTTGCGACGCCGCTCGAGATCGAGCATCACGTAGGCCACCCGCTGGCCCGGCCCGTGGTAGGTATACTGCCCGCCGCGGCCGCTCGCGTAGACCGGGAAGCGGCCGGGCTCGACGAGGTCGCGCGCGTCGGCGCTGGTGCCGGCGGTATAAAGGGGAGGGTGCTCGACGAGCCAGACCAGCTCAGCCGCCCGGCCCTCCGAGATGGCGGCGACACGTTCCTCCATGAAGGCGACGGCGCGCTCGTAGTCGACGATGCCGGGCTCGACGCGCCATTCGACCGGCGGCGAACCGGGGATGGCGTGCATGTCCGTCCTGATTTCGGATCGTTCGTTAACCATTCGGTAACCTTATGCCGCGAACACTCGGCGGGCGACAACGAGGCGCTTCGCCGGCGGCAGGAAGATAGGACCGATCAGCACCGATGGCCACTCTGGAGAAGATCAAGGTCGAGATCTCCGTCGTGCTCGGCGGGCAGACCATGCCGATCCATCAGCTCCTGCGCATGGGGCGCGGTGCGGTGATCGAGCTTGACCATTCGGCCGACGAGGATGTCGACATCCTCGCCAACAACCTGCCGGTCGCCAAGGGACAGGTGGTGCTGAAGGGTGATCGCGTCACCGTGTCGATCACCGAGGTGCTGACCCGGCCGGCCTCCTACCGCCGCCTCGACGACGTGACGAAGATCTGACGGATTCTCCCGAATTTCCGGGCCTTTTCCAGTGCTGGCAAAATTCTTCCTTTGGGCCTCTTGTGCCCTGGAGAATCTCTTGCTAGATACCCGGCGCCGGCCCGGAAGGGGTGGCATCTACCACGATGCGGTCGTGGCGGAATTGGTAGACGCGCAGCGTTGAGGTCGCTGTGTCGCAAGACGTGGAAGTTCGAGTCTTCTCGACCGCACCATTTAAAAAAGCCGGGCCTTTAAGTGCCCGGTTTTTTTATTGTTTTTTTGATGTGAGGGGACGCGCCTTACGTTGTGAGGGGATAGGATGTTCATCCCCCGTTCCCTTGAGCTTGGCGTGGGCGGCGATGGCGAGACGGGCGCGGTCGGCCGTCTTGGTGTAGTGGCTCGCCATGGTGCCGCCGTGCCAGCCGAGGGCGCCTTCCAACTCCGCGACCGTGGCGCCGGCGTTGGCCATTCGCGTGGCGATCAGCTTGCGCAAACCGTGTGCGGATTTCTTCACGCCGGCCGCGTTGCACGCCTGCCGGAACATGTTGCCGAAGCTCTCCTTGGTGAGCGGATTGCCGCGCTCGCCGCAAATCAAAGCCAGATCCCCGCATGGGCCGGCGTCGATCGCTTCCTCGAAGTCGGGCAAAAGCGGAATCACCACCTCCGTCGAATAGCCCGACTTTTCCGTCCTGGTGACAAAGGCGCGCACCTCGACGACGGCGCCGCTCTCCTTCACGACGCGCAAACGCCTGAGGTGCTGACGCCCGAGCTGCACGACGTCGCCGCGCCGAAGCCCGGTGTTGAGTAATGACTCGAGCCAGACACGTTCATGCGTCCCGAGCGGCCACGTCGACCGATACTTGGCGACGTCGGTTTCGGTCCACGCCTCGAAACCTGGTCCCTTGGGCTTCTTCGGGTTGCTGACGCTGGCAGTCGGATCGACGTCGACCAGCTCGGCGTCGAGTGCCCAACGGAACAATCCGCGCATGGCGTCGAGGAAGTTTCGCGCCTGGGCCGGCGTGTCTTTGCGCCGCTCTCTGCCGTCGATCACCGCTTTGCGCGTCACGGCCCTGTAGGATTTGGCGCCGGCGGTTTCCAGCACATGGACGAAGATGTTCTCGCGCTGGCGCCTCGTCGACATGGCAAGTGACATCCACGCGAGGCTTTCGCGATAGTGGGCGATCAACCACCCGAGCGTGCCGGCCGCGTTCTTGGCTGGCTTCGGCGCATCGATGCCGGCGACGGCGGCGCGGTACGCCGCCATGAAATCTTCCGAGCCGTACTCGCCGCGAATGCGGGTACGGGGGCCGTCGCCCTTGCGGACATACCAAACGGTTTTGCCGCGAGCTTTCTGGCGCTGGAGATAGGGAAGGTGAGGGCGTGGCATGTCGTCGATCAAAGCACGATGTCCTCGTCCTCGACAACCTCGCCGGTAGGCGCGGTGGTTGCCGGCAGCAAACCGCCTGGCGGGGTGTCGATGATGATGAGTATGTGGCCGTTCGGCCGAACCTCGACCGCTGCGGCGCCGGCCTGCTTCGCCGCCCGAACGCATCGCGCGACGTCGGATTGCTTGAAGTTGGTGGCGGCGCGGGACATGATCATATGCCTCCAGGTATGCCGTTGTGCTCGACGCGGTCGAGTAGCCGGCGGGCGTGGCTGCATTCCCCGCTCATGTCCGTTCTTCCGTCAGGCAAGGGATGAACTTGAGGGTGATGCCGCGCCGGTCGCGGTAGGCGCCGGGTGGCAGCTCCCAATCGGGCATGGACGATCGTGTTTCCTCGACGAGGGGCGCGCTCCGGCGGCCCGGCGTGTGTCCGCATGCCAGCCGGACGGCGCGTAGCCTTTCATTGATCGCGGGGCGGCTTCGTCCGGGCAACCGATGGGCAATGTCGCCGGCGTGCATCGCCGGATTTCTCGCTGCCTCGGCGAGGATGGCGCATTCTTCCTTGGACCAGGCGGGAGGCGCCGTGCCCCTGTCATGGCCTCTCGCCTTAAGCCGGTCGGAAACGGTGCTGGGGGGGATGCCGAGATGCCGGGCGATCCTGGTGCGGCTCCAGCCCTGGCGGAACAGCCGTTCGGCCTCGTCCGTTTCGCGCTTGCGGGTCTCGGCAATGATGGCGGCTTTCTGACGGTCGGCTACGCTCGACATCAAAACATCTCCAACTGGCCGCCATCCGCGACGGGGTGCGCGGACGGCACGGGCTCGACCTGAGGTGTGAGGGGGTGGCGGAAGGCGGCCGCCTCGTCGGCTGTCGCCAGCCGCCGCACCAGGCCGCCGCCGACGAATATCGTGCCGCCGGCTGCGGTGCGGCCGATGACGTGGTGGTCGGCGCGCTCGACGATGCACAGCGTGACGGGCTGCTCGCCCCAACAGTCGACGGCCACCACCAGATCGCCGATCAGCAGCGCCGCAAGATCGAGCGCATAGGGGAGCTTGGCACGCATTAGATCATGCCGATGGCTTGCATGTAGAGGTCGAGGATGGCCTCGGCCTCGTGCCGCTCGTCGGGGTCCTGCTTGCGCAGGCGGATGATGGCGCGGACGGCCGGACAGTTGTAGCCGCGCCCCTTGGCCTCGGCATAAATGTCCTTCACGTCGTCGCGCAGGGCGGCGATTTCCTCGTTGATCCGCTCGATACGCTCGATGAACTGGCGCAGCTCGTCGCCGTTGGCGCCCATTTCTCCGGCGGAAAAGGCTTCCTTCTGGGCCGCCTTGCGGGAGGGACGCGGGAATTGCGGCTTGGAGAGATCGGGCATCTCGTAGTCCATGATGTCTCCTGGTGGATGCGGCGGCGCCGGCGCTGTTGAGGCGGGGACTGCCGGCGCCGCCTGTCCGCGCATGGGCGCGGATCGGAAGGGACCCGGCGGCGGGGAAAGAGCTTCGCGGGGCCGCCGCCGGGAACCGCGCGGGATGCGCGGATGGGATAAAGACGCCCGGCAGTACGCGGGACCTGGCCGCTGGGCGGTTGGGCGCCGGGTCAGGAGGCGGCGCCTCGGGTCGACGTTAAGCGGTGGAAAAGGCTGATTTTCCAGCAAGGCGCCGCAACCCGCTGGGCTTCGGCTTTGCTAACCTGAGGTTGGTGCCGGGCGCTGAACCTCGCCCGGCACCGTTCATCCCCAAGTGAAACAACCACCGGAGACAAACATGGCGACTAGGCCGACTCCTCCGCCTCAGCCAGTACCCCCGCAACCGCCGAGGCCGGCTCCGCCCAGACCGCTTCCAGATGGCGGACCTGTTCGCTGTCCACCGCCGATCAAGCCAAAATAAAGATGTCGACGGGCAGTTATTTGCGGCTCTGGACCTCGGCAAACGAGTTCCGGGGCTGGCTAGACAGTGGAGGGCAACGGGATGCGTGACGAATCCGAGGCGATGCGCGAAGACTTGCGTTTCGATGCGCTGAACTCCGCGCTCTATCATACGGACCGGCGCGGTTTCTATGAGCGCCTGGAAGGGCTGTCCAACCTGATTGTCCTGATCTTCTCCAGCGGGTCGGTCGTCGCGTTTGCCCAAAATCACCCGCTGGTGGGGACCGTGATCGGCTTTGCAGTCACCGTCTGCGGTGGGCTCAGCCTTGTGTTTGCCCCGGCGCGGAAGTCCTGCCATGAAGCCGTCCTTTGCAGCCGGGCCTACGCGGTCGGGGCAGAGGCGGAGACGGCCAAGACCATCGACGAAATGCACAGCATCAGGGCCAGATTGAACCTGCTCTATGGCGACGAGCTTCCGACCATGCGGGCTGTCAACGCCATTGCCTTCAACGCAGCTCAGGAGTCTCTGTTTCCTGAGGGGCGGCGGAAGCGGTTGCTGGTCGGCGCCCGTCATTCGCTGCTGCGTCATGTTCTGCCTTTTCATGGTGCGGACTTCCCGATCGTCGAAAGGGCTGCGGAAGGCGAGATCAGCGGATCGGCGCCGGACGATCGGGGCCAGGCGTGAGACCGTTGTCGAGGACGATGGTGTCGCCGCCGAGCCGCTCAATGCGCTGAACGTCAAACCAGAGGGATGTCGGCTCGGCACCGTCCCTGGACTTGCCGGCGAGCAGCACCTGCGTGCAGCCGCTGATGTAATCCGTCACGCCGGTCACGGTGCCCTCGAAACCGGTGATGCGATCCCGTGCCGGATAGCCAAATTTCTCGGTCATCATACTCTCCATTCGTCCCGCCCCTTCGTGCCCGGCGGGGTGAAACTCAGGCTGCCAACTCTCCGGCGGCAGGGGCGAGAATGGGATAGCAAGCGACGTTGAGTCCGCCGGCATGCAGCGCGGCCGGGCTCGTCGTACTGAGGAGCGCGCTACGAAGTGCGGCGAGGGTGGGGGAAGGCTTTGGGGTAGTGGCGGCTGTCATCGCGCTCCCTTTCCGGGGTGGTTGGTGTTCTCGTTGCTCTCGCCGGCTTCGGCGAGAAGTGCGTTCGACCGGCACCACACACGGATGCCGCCATCTACCTTGCGAACGTCGAAGCGAATGCCCCGGCGCGCCCAATAGGATCGCCATGACGTGAGTTCGTCGCGCTTCCGACCGGCGAGCATGAAACTCTGGCCGGGCCGCATGCTGCGAATCTGTCGATTGGTGGAGCCGCCGCCGGTGACGGGCGGGACGGGGATGTCGTCTTCAATGGACTTGATCACAATCATGCCGGCCTCGATTGCTGCGATTGGTGGATAGCGCTCGTTCCTGCCGGACTTTGGCTGGGCCGTGTGCTCTGTTGGGTGGTGCCGGGCGGAACCAACGCCCGGCACCTATCATCAACCGCCACTAGGAAAGGCAAAACCGATGGCGACTGACAAAGGTGAGGTGGTTAAGCTCGAAGAGGCATTTCGTCGGGCTTTCGCCAGTATCGACGCGAACACCAATGCTCTGATCGATTTCATGGCTGTAATCTGTCCTTTGACCACAGCTATTGAAGAGGTTGTGCCCGGCACAAAGCTCAAGATTGCCCGAAGCCTTGAAGGCGACCCGGAGGCGGCAAAGCGATCACCGCGCAAAGAGCTGATCGAATTCATGCGCTACGGCCTCCCGCCCGATCTGCGGGTAGTTGACTGAGGATCAGGTTGCCAATCTCCCCGGCATCGTTTCGCCGGACGGGGACAATTATCTCCATCGGGATGTCGCCGACCTGGGCTTTCCTGTTCGTGCTGCCTGTCCCCGTCGGACCAATGGCGATTTGACACAGCCGTCTTACCGCGTCGGCTCTTGTCGCCACGTGGTTGGCAAATCTCCAGTTGTCGATTTCCGAAAGCTCTGCATCTGACATCATGATCGGGATGCGGTTTTGTCTCGGGGCGGGCCTCATTTGGTGGCTCCAATCACGCGGCCTTGGCCGATACGGCAGACGAGGCGGGGACGGGATAACGCGCGTCGTTGAACGCGCCGGTATGCAGCGCGGCCGGGCTCGTCGTGCTGAGGAGCCTGCTGCGAAGTGCGGCGAGGGTGGGGGGAAGGCTTCGATGTAGTGGCGGCGGCCATCACGCTCTCCGAGTTGGGGCACTCGGATTGTTAGTAGTGCTATCTTTGTGTGTCAACATGATTGATAGCCATACTGACATTACACAATCCCGTCTTCTAGACGTGCTCCATAAGGAGGAGGCATGAGCACGGTGTCGATACGGTGGTAATTGAACTGCGGGTTGCATAACGCAGCGTGGGATGTACGGTGCTGTCAGATTGGGGGCTGAAATGCGAAAATACGTTGTTATGGCGGCACTCATTTTGGCGGCTTGCCAAACCACGCCCGAAAACGAAGCGCTGATTAAGCAATTGGCACCGAAGGACTATCGCGCTCAAGTTTTGCAAGCTTTGCGAGATAGCCTGAGGGACCCGTATAGTGTGCGTGATGCTGAAATCTCCGAGCCGGTAGCGCTATACGTTGGTCTCGGGGCTGGCGTTAATGGTACATCTCGCGGTCCCGGCGTCTGCCTCCGTTACAATGCTAAAAATGGTTTCGGGGGATATGTGGGGAGGCAGCTTGAGGCGGCTTGGTTCTCAAGCTCTGGCGTTATTTTGCTGACGCCAATGTTTAACTCGTGTCGCGGTGCTAAATGGTCGCACTTTGAAGAATTGGAAGCGCTTTGAAATTGAATGCTCGGCGAAAGAACGTGAGCGTGTGACAATATAGAATTGTGGGTCTGTTTTTTACTCGTATATGTTTATGTGTGCTCGTCAATTTGCAAGACGAGGTAGGCAATTATGCGCTCTACTGGTTCTCCATTCGGGCGACTGAGTGCGTCGACTGCAAGGAAAATCCTGGATTTTGTCCAAGCCCATCATGCCCTTGGGGAGCGCGAGCTAGTAGCGATTATTGAGAGCGCTTTTGCGCTAGCATATGCGCAATCTCAAGCGCTGGATCCACGAGCCGCTGATCGTATCGACGGGCAACCTGAATGATCTCTCTGACGATCTGAAGCTGCTCGTCAGACATGGGTGTCGGGTCGATATCAAGTAGTTCCGATGGAGAGCAGCCCAAGGCCAAGGCGATCGCTTCCAGTGTCTTTTGACGGTAGCTTGTCGCGCCAGTTTCCAGCTGGTGGATTGCGCCGTGCGTAAGGCCGACCTTCTCCGCTAATGATTCCTGTGTCTCTTTGCGGCGCTCTCGCCATTGGCGGATGTAATGGCCTGGGTGCGATCGAGGTGTGGATTGCCGCTTTGCAGCCATAGCGAAACTCATTTGTAGGGCAGCTAACAATATGCCGAGCGAACAGCCCTGCCCACGCAGCGGAGCTAACAACTGGATTGACTAGCGATGTTAGTGGCGCTAACAATTTGCCATGTTTGATCTCGTTGGCACCATCAAGATGCAGCGCGGGCTGATTTCTGCGATTGCTCGCGAATGCGCCGTGACACATGGCGCTGTGAGCCAATGGCTGCGGTCTCGCGTCCCTGCGGAGCGTGTGCTCGGGGTGGAGCGGGTGACGGGTATCGATAGGCATTTCATCCGCCCTGATTTGTATCCTTCGCCGGTCCCTCCCGCCGGCGAGCCGTCCGCCTCCTCCCCGGACGGCGCCCCCGCTGGCGCGAACGACATCGCGCCGGCGGGGGAGGATTTCCTGATCGGGAGGGCGGCGGAATGAGCGTGTCTTCTTTTCTCGCTTCGTTCGACTGGCTTTCCGGAGTGGCGCTTTTCTTCGGAATCCTGTGAACAGGCCTCGGCGTTCGGGGCCTGGTAGATCGCAAGTGCTTGTGCGGGCAGAGGAAATAGGAGGGCTTGAAATGCAGGTTGCGAAGTCCGGTGCCGAGATGCACCCACATGAGAAGGCTCGTTGGGGTGCTAGGGCGAAAGTGCGTGGCGTCACGCGCGATCAGGCTACGGGCGACCTGAGCTTGTCGTTTCTGACTGCTGATGGGGTTTGCCGCTTTCGCATCAGCGAGTGCGATGCTGCGTTCTTGTTCGAAACGCTTGAAAATCAGCGAGTTATCCGACGCTCCCACTCTGACAGTTCGTCGGGAAGCCCGGCTTCGGATGGGTCTAAGCCATTGGATGGAAAGAAGGTATGACCGCCGACCAGATCGTCGAGCGCTGCTTCGGGGCTGTCGTAGGTCCCCAAATTCTCGTCGCCATACATCGCGTGCCAAGCGCCTCTCTGGCCAACGATGGCGAAGGTTCCGAACCGAGTCTTGCGAACGAATACGATAGCCACAATGCGCCTCACCCAATCCCCGGTCGTTGGGATAACCGGTTACCCGCTTGGCGATATATTGGCAGCTTTGTGCTCGTTGCAACAGGGGCATTGGCGAAAATCCTTATGGCGATCCGTGCCTGAATAGGAGGGGGAACAAATATGGAATTCCTCTTGCGCATCGCCTCGCTGCCGCTCGATCGGCCCGGCTTGTCGCTCGTCGTGTCGCTCGGGGTGGCGGTCGCCTCATGCATCATCCTTTTCGCGGGGTGATCATGTCGGACGCTCCCTCTCTCACCACCGACCAAGGCGCCGCGCTGCTCTGGCTGCGCAAGGCCGGCGGCCGCGCCGGTTGCGATCGGGGCGGCCACGTCGCCGCCGGGCGCGATTTCTGTCCGCTGGTCTTTGTCCAATTCGAGGCGCTGGAACGGCGCGGCCTCGTCGAGATTTGCCAGCCCGGCGACCTCGTCGGCTACCGCCTTGCCGTGGTGATCACCGAGGCCGGCGCCTGCCAACCAATCGAACCGGCCGCCGAACGGCGGCTCGACCAACTCTTGCGGAGGTTTGACGACTGACACGGCGGCAACGCCCCAAGCTCTGACAACCTCGCCGGTCAACCCGGCTCGCCCACACCACACCATTTCACGCGGTTTCCCGCCACGGGAAACGCTTGCCGTTTTTCCCGCATCGGGAAGGGGGTCCATCATGGCGATATCCGAAGCATGGTTTCACCGGCTGAAGGCGGCGACGCGCGACCTCGTCAAGGTATGCGGCGGCGTTGTCCGCGCCGGCGAGGTGGCCGGATACTCGAAAACCGAAGTCGGCCGCTGGCAGTCGGCGACCGATACCGACATCATTCCGATTCCCGCCGTCCTGGCGCTGGAAGCCGACAGCGGACGGGCCTTCGTGACCGCCGTCATGGCCGAACTTAATGAGCGACGCCTCGGCGAGCCGGGCGCCAGCGCGCGCGAAACCGCGAATCTTGCCCGCACCCATGCCGAGGTGGCGCACGCTGTCGGCGAGGCGAGCATTAAGCTCGCCATTGCTCAAGAGGATGGCGTGATCTCGCCGGGCGAAGCCGAGACGATCGACCGGGCTTATTCCGAGATCGAAAGGCGGGTGAGCGCTGCCCGCCTGTCGCTGGCCGATGCCAAGGTGCGTGTGGTTGAGGGCGGGCGATGACCGACCTGTTCGAGGCCGCGTCTCGCGCCAAACGGTCGGCGGCACCGGCAAAGCTCGCCATCCCGCCGACAGGCCGGTTCGTGCCCGACCCGGTCGGGGGCGCCTCGCATTTTGTCCACGCCTGCGGACGCTGCGGCGCGGACGTCGCGCCGTTCGGGCGGGATGTCCGCCTGCGGGCGGCGATTACCGCCGGCAATCCGGCGCTCGCCGGGACATGGCTTTGCATGGCCTGCCGGGGAGACGAGCAATGACGGATCGTCCGCATCTGACGCGTGGGCGCGTTGTTCTCTCTGTCGTGACGACATTCGCCCCTTCGGGCCGGCTCGATGTGCCGGCGATCATCCTGGGGCCGCTTGCAGTTACAGCGTCGCTGGAAAAGTCCGGCGGCTGGCACGTCACGCATGTCGCGTCCGGCCTTAGGCTCGACGGCACCGGCGACGGCCGATTTGCGACTCGTCCCGGCGCGGTGGCCGCCATGCGCGATCTGGTGGCGCTTGACCCGGATTGGACCGTATCGACATGGGACTATGAAGAGAAAAGGGCGCTGCGCCTAGTAGTCGCCAAAATTCTGCGGCGCCACGCCGGTGCTCCGGTTCCGGGGAGGGCGCTGCCGTGATCGAGGCCCATCCCTTTGCCGACATTTTCCCGATGCTTGGCGCCGGCGACGCCGCCGAGCTGCGAGCCGACATCGCCGCCCATGGGCTTCGCGATCGCGTCGTGCTGTTCGCGGGGCAGATCCTCGACGGACGCAATCGGTATAGGGCGCTCGTCGATATCGCCAAGTTGGGGCTGGCCTATCGCGGCAACCCGCTGACGGTCGCCGACCTGGTGCCAATGAGCGCGGCGGATATCGAGTGGGGCGACTTCTACGAGGATTTTGCGGGTACCGAAGCCGAAGCGCTCGAATTCGTCCTCTCGAAAAACCTGCATCGCCGCCATCTCGATGAGTCTCAGCGGGCGATGGTTGCGGCTAATCTTGCCGGCCTCAAGCCTGGTAGGCCACCATCAGAAAAAGCGGCAAATTTGCCGGTTTTCCGGCAGGCCGAGGCCGCCGAGCGGCTGCACGTATCCGAGCGGTCGGTGCGTGATGCCCGTGTGGTAAGGGCATCGGGTGTCGGCGAGTTGCAATCCGCCGTCGAGCGCGGCGACCTCAAGGTATCGAGCGCCGCCGTCATCGCGCGCGGCCTCGCGGACCTCCCAGCCGAAGACCAAGCCCGCATCATCCGCGAGCATGCCGCACCCAAGGCATTGTCGCGAGTGGCGAAAGAGATGCGCGCCGAGAAACAGGCGGCAAAGGCGGAGAAGCGCGAGGAGCGAGAGCGGGCGCTCGGTGCCAAGCTCGCCGCCCTGCCGGACAAGCGCTATGGCGTGATCATCGCTGATCCCGAGTGGCGGTACGAGGTTTGGAGCGAGGAAACCGGCCGCGACCGCTCGCCCGACAATCACTATCCGACATCGGATCTCGACGCGATCAAAGCGCGGCCGGTGGCCGATATCGCGGCCGATGATTGCGTGTTGTTTCTCTGGGTGACGGTGCCTTTCCTTGACGCCGGCCTGACGGTGCTCGCCGCTTGGGGCTTCCGCTACGTCACGCACCTCGTCTGGATCAAAGACCGCTCCGGCGTTGCGCGCGGCACCGGCTACTGGTTCACCGGCGAACACGAGGTGGTGCTGGTCGGCAAGCGTGGCACGCCGCCGGCGCCGACGCCGGGCACGCAATTTCCGAGCTACTTCCGGGCGGACTTCGCCGGCCACTCGGTCAAACCGGACACGGTGCATGAGATCGCCGAGGCCTATTTCCCGAACCTCCCGAAAATCGAACTCAACGCCCGGCGCAGTCGTGCCGGTTGGGATGTCTGGGGCCTCGAATCCGATGGGGGCGAATGTGAGCCGGCAGAAGCGGAATGCCCGCCTGATGCTGACGGCGCCCCGTCCAGATCGCCCTCGGCTTCGGACACGACCGACGCCGACGCCATCGCCTCGTTGACGGCTTCGCTCTCCGCTGCCCTCGGCGTCGCGCCGTCGATCGGCGGCGCCGATGGCCGGCTCGCGTCGCCCGACGAGCGGCGGTTGAGGCGCGCGGTGATCCTCGCCGCCCATCAGGAGCGCGGCATCAGCACACGCCGCATCGCCGCTGCCCTCGGCATCCGACAACAGAGCGTGCATGAGCAGATTCAGGCGGCGCGCGCCGAGGCGGGGAGGGTGGCGGAATGATCGAACTCCCCGCACTCTCCATCCGCCAGCCGTGGCCGTGGGCGATCATCAACGCCGGGAAGGCGGTCGAGAATCGCACCTGGCCGACACGGCTCCGTGGCCGCTTCTTGATTCATGCCGGGCAGCGGTCGACGCGCGACGACTATGACGCCTGTATGGACCTGCTCGACGAAATCTTGCCTGTCCCGCTCGCCAGCCAAGACGGGCGCCGTGCTTCAGCGGTGCATAGCACCGACGTTAGGACCGGCGGCATCGTTGGTATCGCCGAAATCGTCGATTGCGTCGAGCAATTCGACAGCCCGTGGTTTTTCGGGCCGTACGGCTTCGTGCTGCGCGATGCTCGTCCGCTGCCCTTCCATCCATGCAAGGGCCGGCTTGGCTTTTTCCGGGTGCAATACCCCTACGAGGTGGCGGAATGAACGTGCCTTCCCGCCCCGTCCTGCGGTGGCATGGTGGAAAGTGGCGCCTCGCCCCTTGGATCATCAGCCATTTCCCCCGCCATCGCATCTATGTCGAGCCGTTCGGCGGGGCGGCGAGCGTGCTCATTCGCAAGCCGCGCGCTTATGGCGAGGTATACAACGACCTGGACGACGAGGTGGTGACGCTGTTCGGCGTGCTGCGCGACGAGATGTCGGCGAGGCGTTTGCAGGACCTCTTGCGCCTGACTCCGTTCGCGCGTGCCGAGTTCCGCGCGGCCTACGAGCCGACCGACGATCCGATCGAGCGGTCGCGGCGGCTGGTCGTTCGCTCGTTCATGGGGTTCGGCAGCAACGCGCAGGCTTCGGCGGCCAAGGGGCATCGCTCCACGGGATTCCGCGCCAGTAGCTCCCGTTCTGGCACCACACCGGCAATGGATTGGCTCCACTACCCGGACGCCATGGATGCTCTCATCGCGCGGCTGTCTGGCGTCGTGATCGAGTGCAGGCCTGCGGTCGATGTGATGCGCCAGCACGACGGGCCAGAGACGCTGCACTATGTCGACCCGCCCTATGTCCATGCCACGCGGGCGCAGGGCAACAAATACGACCTCGGGTGGCGGATGTACGCCCATGAGATGACCGACGAGGATCATCTGGCGCTGCTCGACGTCCTGCTGACGCTGCGAGGGATGGTGGTGCTCTCCGGCTATGCACATCCGCTCTACGACAACGCATTGCGCGGCTGGGAGCGCCTCGAGGCTGCCACATACGCCGATGGCGCCCGGCCGCGCACCGAGGTCCTATGGCTCAATCCTGCCTGCGAGCAAGCGCTCGACACCGAGCGCGGGCGCCTCGGCCTGTTTAGGGAGGCGGCGGAATGAGCGTCGCCCTCCTGACCATGTCACACGCTGGCGCGGACCTTTTCCATCGCGGCCGACGCGAGGAACGCCGAACGCGTCATTCCTCTGGCGGTCGCGGCTTCATCGATCGCCGCCAGCGTGCCGCGCTCCAGCGTTACGTTGACGCGCACGCTTGCCGTATCGTTCGGCAGGTAGGGGACGCGGAACAGGATTCCGCCCCGTGCCCGCGCCTCGATGACGTCGGGATCGGCCATCAACGCCTCAAGGCTCGAAGCGCTCGGCGGTTCCGTTCCCTCAAGGTGTTCCCTGAGGGCGGTAACCGCCTTCTGGGTTGCTTCGTCGGCCGTGTCGGCTGCGGTGATGCAGCCGGGAACATCGGGAAACCACACGCCCCAAAGCGTGCCCGGTTCCTTCTCCAAGATGCCGTAATAGGCCATTCGTCGGGTTCCTTGTCTGTCGCAGATGAGCGGGGCGGCTTACCGCCACCCCGCCTGTTTCTCGATGCTCCGGACCGTGCCGATCGGGAGATCGCCGCGCCCCTTGGGGACTGTGACCCTTTTTCCGGGTTTGTCGGGGTGGGTGAAAATCGTGTGGTCGCCCTCGCGTTCGATCACCCATCCCTCCGAAAAGAGCCTGCGGCGTATGTCCTGGATGCTTCGTTCTATCTGCGACCTCCGTTGTTGATGTGTATCTTTATACACACGTTCGGCCGGATGGTCAAGCAAAATGTGTATGGACATACACATTCCAATCCCTTTTACGCAAGCAAACGATGGGGCGGCCTATGACCGACATCCACTGTCCGCCGGCCTTCCGGCTGATCAACCTCCGCTCGTCCCTATGGAGCGCGCTCGGCTTGCCGCCCGACACCTCGGACGCCGACCTGGTGACGGCGGTGCTGTCGCTCAAGGCCGACCGGGATTTTACGCCGGGCTGTTTCGTCCTGGCTGTCGACGCCGACCGCGACCAAGGCGGCGGGGAGGGTGGTGCGACATGAACGGGGCGCCGAGGAAGAAACCGACGATCGACGACATGGTCGCGCTGTCTCGCCACGATGCCGACCGGTCGACGAACTATCTGGCCGGCCGGGTAGCGTCGGGAAGGCTCACCCAGAAAGCGGCCGATTTCGAGCTGGATACGCGCGAGGCCATCGTCTCGACGCTCAACCTCGTGCGCGTCCATCAGACGGCTTTCCGCGACCTTGTGAGGCTCGCCAAGGAAAACGCCAGAACCGCGCGGGAGAAGGGGCGATGAGTGTTGCGGCCGTGACATGGGCACTCAGCCAATGGCTCGATCCGGCGCCTAAAATGGTGCTGGTGGCAATTGCCGACTGCGTGAACCACAAATCCGGGGAAGACGCTAGTTTTCCCTCCCTCGACGATCTCGCGGAAATCGCCTGCCAGCATCGCCGCACCGTGCAGCGCCATATCCTGACGCTGGAATCTCTCGGCCTTCTGATCAAGCAGCATAGGCGCGCGGAAGGCGGGCGGCAGACGTCGAACCTCTATCGGATCAACATGAACATGGTGGTGCGTCGGGAACCTGGCGACTCAGACGATGAGCCGGCACCGCAGGTGGACAATTTGCCACCCCTCGCAGGTGGACAAATTGCCACCCTCGGGGGTGGCGACGTCGCCACCCTCGGGGATGGCAATGGCGCCACCCCTACTATTAACCGGAAGAAAGAACCGGAAGAATCTTCCCCCAAAGCCCCCAAGGGGGCGAGAGAGGTTCGCTCGATCGATGATGACGAAGAAGGGTTCAACCGGTTCTTCGATGACGTATGGCTGAAGGCGGACCCGCGCCATGAGGCGAGTCCGAAGCGTCCGGCATTCTTCGCGTGGCGGCAGCTGACACCTGATGAGCGGGCGAGAGCCTCGAAGCCTGAAGTTGTCGCTGGATACTTGCTGAGTCAAAGGCGGGCAGGGTGGACCAAGGTTGCCGGAGCCGCGCGATACCTACGCGATAAGGCTTTCGAGAGGGTGAAAACCGCCACGGAAGGGGCGGATGCCAGCGCCCCGGTCCCGTTGGGTTTGTATGATCGCGCATGGTGGTGCCGGTTTTACGAGCGCGCCAAGGGCGGCGGGCGCACGCCGGCGGCTGGTAGCGCAAGGTTTATGGCGCAACAGGCGGAATGCGGGCAAGGCGTGGCCGTGCCGCTCGCCGAGGCGCGTGCGCTGGAAGCCGCCTCAGCGAGCTATGTCTATGTGCTGGTCGCCTCGCCGGAGTTCATTGCTTGGCGCGAATGGTTCGCTGAGAGAGGCTTCCGGCTTCCCCGCCCGACAAGAGTGGATCGTATCTGGATGCCCTCGGCTCGGCCGCCCGAAACCGCCACCTCGGAGGCGGCGCAATGACGGACATCGATATCGCCGAGTTGGTGTCTTGGGCGCTGGTCGACCAGAATGCCGCCTATTTCTGCGAGGTGCCGACAGAGAATACCAAGGCGCTGATGAGCAGCACGGCCATCGTCACGGGAACGCTTGCCCTCGGAGTACAGGTCGATTGCCAGCCGGGTTTCCTCAAGCGCTTGGGCGCGAGGTGCCATCCGGACGCGGTGGCTGTCTATGGAGAAATTCGCCGCTTGCCATATCATGAAGAAACGGTGGTGCTCAGCTATGGGCGCGCCCGCACCTCGCCCGATTGGGATATATGGCCTGAAATACGCCCGGTGCGCCATCCTCGGAATGGGAAGGTGGTCGTGGAAAGCGATCTGGATCGAAACGGCCGCGTCGTCGCTCAATGGTGCCCGCTTGACGTCTTCCCGAGTTGGGACCTGGTGGACGAGACGAGGAAGACCTATCGGCGTTGGCGCTCCGGGCTGGCGCGTCTGGTCGCTTCGCCGCTCCGATTCGGCTTGTCGGAATATCGGGTAACCGGGCCTGCGGCTCCGATCGACCCTTGGTCTTAAAACCCTATGGAAAACCGAAAGATCGGGGCTTGCGTCCGGTTCTGGATTTGACATGATGCCTGCGGAACGAATTGCGCCCCGAGTCGGGTGCGCTAGAGCCGGGTTGGACTTCCAGCCCGGCTTTTTCTTTGGGGGGGGTGCGCTGATGGAATTCGGCGTCAATGCGGACATGTCAGGCCTGTCGGCGAGCATGTCGGCCCTGGCGCATGATCAGATACCATTCGCTACGGCGCTTGCCCTCACTTGGACCGCCAAGGATGCACTCGCCGCCGAAAAGCGGACGATAGAGCGGGTGTTCGATCGCCCGACGCCGTTCTCAAAGAACGCTTTCCAGTTGGTGCCGGCCACGAAAACAAGCCTGGTGGCATCGGTTGAGCAGAAGCCGGCGATTGGTTCACAGAATGCGCGCCAGTGGTTCAAGCCGCAGGTGTTCGGTGGGGCGCGCAAGCACAAGGCCTTTGAGCGGCATCTGATCGCAGTCGGTGCGATGCCGTCGAACCTGTTCGCCGTTCCTACCCGGAACTGTCCGAGGGATGCTTACGGCAACATTCGGGCCTCGATCATCATGCAGATACTCAGCGATCTCGGGGCGCATGCGGTCGACCCTTGGCAGAACGCCTCGGCGCGGTCCCGCCGGCGCAACAAGCGGGAACGCTTCTACCTGCTGAAGGTCTCGGACAGGCCGCTTGCCATCGCCATCAACAAGGGCGGCAAGGGCGTGGTGTACATCGTCTATGTGCGGACGCCGAACTACCGCAAGCGCTTCCCCTTCTACGAAGTAGGGCGAGCGGTCGGCGAGACGATGGCGGCGGTGAACTTCCGCAAGGCCTTCGCGACCGCCATCGCCGGCCGGCGGCGGGGCTGATCGGCCTCCCGCGAAGAAAAGCCGGGCCGACGCGGGGCCCCAAGATTTTTGGGTCCTTCCAGCCAAACGCCAGCCCGCGGGTAATTCGCTCCCCGGTCGGGGGGGCTGTGTGCGTCTCGGCGAGACGTCGGGATATGGTTGTTGTTGTTTTTCAAGAGGATGCGCCTTGATCACCGACGTTGAGCGATTTCCGCTGCCGCAAGGGGTTGCCGATGCCGTGCTCAACAAGTCCCAGCTCGCGCGCGCCCTCAACGTCTCGGAACCGACCGTCGATCGCTGGATCGGTGACGGCATGCCGGTGCTGTCTGCCGGCACCAATGGCCGCTCCTACGAGTTCCAACTGTCCGAATGCTTCGCCTGGCGCAAAGCGCGCGAGGCCGAGCGGGCGGCCGAGAACGACGCCGCCGAGCGGGCGGTGCAGGAAATGCGGCTGGCGCTCGTTGGTGGCAAGACGGGGACGACGGAGCAGGCCTTGCCGCCGCGCGAGCGGCGCGAACTCTACGCGGCCGAGCGCGAATACATGGCGATGGCGCAAGCGCGCGGCGAGCTGGTGCGCTTTGACGACATGGTGGACGTGCTCGATGGCACGCTCGCCGCCGTACGCGCCGGTATCGAGGCGATGCCCGATCGCCTCGGCCGCGAACTGTCGCTGACGACGGCGCAAGTGCTGGTGGCCGTCCGCCTCGCCGATGACATCCTCGACGATCTCTCGAAGTCGCTCGGCACGTTCGTCGATCTGCAACGGGCAAAGGGCGAGAGGGTCACGGCATGAACGTCCAGAGCTTCCGCCGCGACCGCGAGGGGCCGGTACCGTCCTTCTCGCGCGCCATCAACGCACTGGCCGCGACCGTCAAATCGGTGGCTCCGATCGAGCGCGTTTCGGTCGCCGCCGCTGCCGAGATGTACCGGCGGATTTCCTCGGGCGGCGCCCGCACCAAGTGGCGCAACGACGTCGCGCCCTACATGGTCGAGCCGATGGACATGACCGACAGCCGGCGGTTTCGCGGGCTGATCTTCGTCGGCCCGGCCCGGTCGGTGAAGTCGGAGGCGCTGATAAACAACGTGATCGCCCATCGGGTGAAGTGCCGACCGCGCGTCGGCCGGCTGATCTGCCCGGACGAGATGGCGGCGCGCGAATACTCGCTGTCGAAGCTCGATACCATGATCTGGGACTCGCCGGACATCTCGGCGCAGATCATGCCCGGCCGCTACTCGATGACCACCTACGAGAAGCGCTTCCTGGGCGGAATGCGGCTCACGCTCGGATGGCCGGTGAAGTCGCACCTGGCCATGGTCGACCTGTTCGACATCCTGTACACCGACTATGACCGCATGACGATGGACGTCGGCGGCGAGGGATCGCCCTGGAGCCTCGGTTTCAAGCGCATCCAGACCTTCGGTACGCAAGGCATGGCGATCGCCGAGAGTTCGCCGGGCAAGCCGATCCTCGACGAGGCATGGCGGGCGCCGGCCGATGCGCCGCACATGGCNNCCATTGCGGCGAGCTATTCGAGCCGGATTTCCGCCTGTTCGACTATCCCAAGGGCGGCGATCCGATGGAGCGCGGCCGAAAGGCGGTGATGCTCTGTCCGCATTGCGGCGGCGTCCACGAGCCGGCCCGCCGGCGAGACCTCGACGCGGCCGGCGTCTGGCTGCATGAAGCGCCGGGCGGGGTGCTCGCGCGCATCGACGACGTGGTGAGGGATACCGAGCTTGTGTCCTACTGGCTGAAGGGGCCTTGCGCGGCATTCCAGCCGTGGGCACAACTCGTCAGCCAGTATCTCACCGCCCTTGAGACCTTCGATGCGACGGGTAACGAGGAGAAGCTGAAGACCACCGTCAACGTGGATCAGGCCTTGCCCTACAAGCCGCAGGCCTCCGACAGCGAGACGGAACTGTCGTCGGACATCTTGCGCGACAAACCGGCGCCGATCGTCGCCAAGACGCTGCCGGCCGGTACGCGCTTCGTCCTTCTGATCGTCGACGTGCAGGCCAACCGCTTCGTGGTGCAGGTGGATGCGTTCGGCGTCGGCCTTGAACGCTGGATGGTCGACCGGTTCGACATCCACGCGCCGCCGGCGAGCGCGCCGGGGGCTGGCGGGCGAGCGATCGCCCCGCCGCTCTACTTGGAAGACTGGAAGGCGCTCGACGAGTTGTTGGTAAAGTCCTACCCGGTGGAAGGCGGTGCCTGGCGCATGCTGCCGGCGGCGATCATCGTCGACTCCGGCGGCGCTCCGGGCACGACGCAAAACGCCTATGCCTGGTGGCGCAGGGTGCGCAAGACATTCGGCCGGCGCCGGGCGTTCCTCGTCAAGGGCCTGCCCGGTGTCGACCGTCAGCCGCGCGCACAGGAACGCGAGCCGGAGAAGATCGACCAGACGCGGCAGACCAAGGCCAACCCGCGCCGCCGCAAGACGGTCAACGTGGTGTTTGCCGCCTCCGACGTCCTCAAAGACGAGGTGGTGATGTCGCTGGCGCGCAAGGCGCCGGGACCGGGTGCCTATCACCTCGCGTCGGGCCTGCCGCCCGAGGTCTACAGCGAGCTTTGCGCCGAGCGCCGGTCCTCGGACGGCTGGGAATTGAAGGCCGGCCAACGCCGAAACGAGGCCCTTGACTGCGCCTACTACGGCAAGGCGCTGGCGATCGTGCTCGGCGCGGAGTCGATCGACTGGAACAACCCGCCGCTTTGGGCGGCGCCGGTCGACCAGAACGCATGGTCGCTCCGGCCGGACAACGAGAACGAGGTGTTGCCGGCCCTGTCGACACCGGCGCCCGAGCCGGCCGAGGCCCCACGCACACCGGACGAAACCACGGCGCCGGCGGCGCCAGTCGCGGCAAGGCCTCGCGGTCGCCGCATGCGATCAAGAGGATTGGGCTGATGGCGGGTATCACGCAGGAACAGGCACAGACGCAACTCGACCTCTGGATAGCGGCCTCGACGGCTGTTGCCGCGTCGCAGTCCTACGAGATCGGCGGCCGCAAGCTCACCCGAGCCGATGCGGCGACCATCCGCGACAACATCGAATACTGGGAATCCAAGGTCCAGAAGCTCGCCAGCGGCGGGCGTCGCGGGCCGCGCTATGGGGTGTCGGCATGAGCAAGACGTCCGTTCCGAAGTCCGGCGGCAGGGCGAGGCGGGGGCGCCGGATTGCCGGCGTGCCGGTCGCGGTGCCGAACCTCGTCGATCGTGTCGTTGGCTATTTCAATCCGACCGCCGGCCTTGAGCGCGCGAAGGCGCGGACGCTTCTCAGCATGTCGCTCGAGGGTGGATACAAGGGCGGCAAGACGGGGCGGCGCCCGACGCGCAACTGGCATCCGGGCGAGGGTTCGGCCGATGCCGACCTCCTGCCGGAGCTGAGGGATCTGCGCAGCCGGTCGCGCGATCTCGCTCGCAACATGCCGGTCGCCACGGGCTCGATCTCGACCAACGTCGGCCACGTCGTCGGAAGTGGGCTCATACCGCACGCGAAGATTGATCATGAAGCCCTTGGAATCACGCCGGAAGCAGCGGCCGCGCTTGGCCGGGAGGCGGAAACCGAGTGGACCCTGTTCGCCTCGTCGATCGATTTCACGCGGGTACAGTCCGACGAGGATATGCAGGGCACCGTCTTCCGGGGCGTGCTCGAAAGCGGCGATATCTTCGGCGTCCGACGCTATCGCAAAGACCCCGGCGACACCTATGGAACGAAGGTCCAACTGATCGAAGCCGACCGCGTCGCCAATCCGAATTGGTCGGGCGATCGGCCAAACCTTGCCGGCGGCGTGCAGATCGACGCGGACGGCGTCCCCGTCGCCTATCACGTGACGAACCACCACCCCGGCGAACTGAGTTCGGCCCGTCTAGAATGGAAGGCCATTCCCGCTCGCTACGCGGACGGTCGGCCAATCGTCCTGCATCTGTTCGACCGGCTCCGGCCGGAACAGTCGCGCGGCATCCCTTATCTCGCGCCAGTGATCGAAGCCTTGCACGAACTCGGCGAGTATACCGACGCCGAGGTGCGCGCCGCCGTGATCTCGGCTTACTTCACAGTGTTCGTCAAGAAGCCGTCGCCGACCGATGACGGTCCGCTGCCGGCGGGGCAGGGTAGCGGTGCGGGACAGGGCGGCGGTGATGGCGACGAGATCGAGCTTTCTCCGGGCGCGGTCATCGACCTTGCCGAGGGCGAGGAAGTCCAGATTGCCAATCCGGGCCGGCCAAACCCGGCCCTCGACGCCTTTCTGACGGCCATGCTGCGACAGATCGGCGTCGCGCTGGAACTGCCGTTCGAGGTGCTGGTGAAGCACTTCACGTCGAGCTACACGGCCGGCCGTGCCGCGCTTGAAATGGCCTACTTCTTCTGGCGCCGCCGCCGCGCCTGGCTGGCCCGCAACTGGTGTCAGCAGCTCTATGTTTGGATGTGGGAGGAGGCGGTGGCCATCGGTCGCCTCAAGGCACCGGGCTTTTTCACCGACCCGGTGAAGCGGCAAGCCTACCTCTATGCCGAGTGGATCGGCCCGACGCGGATTTCGCTCGACCCGCTCAAGGAAGCCAAGGCCGACGATCTCGACCTCACCAACGGCGCCACCACGCTTCAGAACATCTCCATCCAGCGCACCGGCGGCGACTGGCAGGACAATATCCTGCAACGCGGCCGCGAAATGAAGCTGATGCGGAAAGAGGACGTCGCCCCTCAGCCGGCGGCGCCTGCCGCTGGAAACAGCCAGCCGCCCGAGCCGGACGAAGACGACAACTGAGGACACCGACCATGATGAGACTTGCAGCGGAGGCGTTCGACACGCCGCTGATGATCGACGCACGCAAGGCGACTACCATCGCGACCGTGCTCGGCCCGCGTCTTCTGGGCTCGACCGCCGTGGTGGTCGACCACGAAGGCGTTGAGCACAGCATCCACCGGCAACATGCCGGCGTCGTCGGCGAGCCGGTGCGGCGCGTGCTGGAAAAGCGGGAAATGTTCGGCTTCATGCGTGTCGGCGTCGTGGGCGTCATCCCGATCGAGGGCACGCTCGTTCGCAAAGGTGCCTTCCTGGGCCAGTCGTCCGGCGAGACCTCCTACGAGGGCCTGTCGGCGCAAGTGGCGCGGGCGATGGACCCGGCCGTGCGCGGCGTGGCTTTCGAGGTAGACAGCTTCGGCGGCATGGCGAACGGCGCCTTCGCGCTCGCCGACCAGATTCACGAGTTGTCGCAGGCGAAGCCGACCATTGCCATTCTCACCGACTTTGCCATGTCGGCCGCCTATCTGCTCGCCTCACAGTGCCGACAGATCGTCATGCCACGGCATGGCGCCGCCGGCTCGATCGGCGTCATCACCATGCACATCGACCGCTCGGCGGCCGTCGAACAGTCCGGTCTCAAGGTCACCGTCGTCAAGTCGGGCGCCAAGAAGGATCAGGGCTCCTCGCTCGGCCCGCCCGCCGATGACTATCTCGCCCGCCTGCAGGCGAGCGTTGATGCGACGCGCGACGAGTTCGCCGCCGTCGTCGCCCGCGGACGCGGTGCCCGCCTTACCAAGGCCGCCGCGCTCGCCACCGAAGCGGATTGGTTTGAGGGGGAGGCGGCCGTTTCCGCCGGCCTCGTCGACCATATCGCCGACCCTCAGAAGGCTTTCGAGGCCTTCGCCGCCGCTGTCCATGCGGCCAACCCTGGAGCCTGAAGCATGAGCACCCTTGCCACCACCATCCTCGCGGCCGTCACGGACCCGGCGCCGGCAAACCCGACTCCTTCGGCGCCTGTCGCCCCCACGGCGGCCGCCGTCGACATCGAAGCCATCCGCGCCGAGGGCGCCGCCACCGAACGCGCCCGCCTCATCTCGATTGACGCCCTGTCGGTCGCCGGCTGCGAAGCCCTGATCGCCGATGCCAAGGCAAACGGCTGGACGCCCGGCGATACGGCCGCCGCCGTCGTCGCCAAGATCAAGGCCGATGGCATGCTCGACGCCGTCGCCGCCCTGGCGAAGTCCGCCGCGACCGTTCCGGCGATCGATGCCAACGCCAGCGAGACTGGCACCTCGCCGACCGCTACCGCGCCCGAGGGGCCGGAGGCCTGGGCCAAGAACTGGAACGCCTCCGCCAAACTTCAGGAGGAGTATCCGACCGCTGACGCCTATGTCGCCGTGAAGCGGCGCGAGACGCCGGCGGCCTGACGCCGCCGCGCCAAACGAAGGGCGGCCGTCGCCGCCAAGCCTAGGAGAGTGACATGACCACGCTTGCCAAGAACAAGACGCGCGATTACTCGCTCGGCGACGAGGAGGAATACCCCGTCGCTGCCGGTGGAATCATCTATCAGGGTGCCGCCGTCGGTGAGAACGGCGCCGGCTATTCGCGCCCCCTCGTCGCGGGTGACCCCTTTCAGGGTTTTGCCATTGCACAGGCCGACAACTCGTCCGGTGGCGCCGGCGAGGTCACCGTGCGCGTGAAGTCGCGCGGTCGCATCGTGCTCAGCATTGCCGGCATCGCCATCACCGCCAACAATCGCCCGCCGGTCTACGCCTCCGACGACGACACCTTCACCCTGACCAAAGGCACCAACAGCCTGATCGGCTATGTGTCGCGCTGGATTTCCACCGGTGTCGCCCTCGTCGAGTACGACTCCGCCCTCGTCAAGGCCGCGCTTCAGTCCTGATCACTAGCCATCGCGCCACGCACTCCCGCGTGACGCCGATCCGTCATGACCGCGCAACGGTGTCCGTTGGCGCGGTTTTTCATTTTGTGGAGACAAGACATGCTGCCCTCGCAGTATTCCAAGATCACCGCGCGCGGCGTCCGGGGCCTGATCCTCGCCCGCCTCGATGCCGGCGACAATTCGTGGGTTGACGCCGTCGCGATGCGCGTCACCTCCGACCAGGCGAGCGAAGAATACGCCTGGCTCGGCTCCTCGCCGGCCATGCGGGAATTCATCGGCGGCCGCACGCCGGCGGAACTGGCCGAAAACTCCTTCAGGATCTCCAACAAGGATTATGAAGGCTCGATCACCTTCAAGCTGAAGGACATGCGCCGCGACAAGCTCGGCATGATCACGGTGCGGACCAACCAACTTGCCGATCGCGCCATGGACCACCCGGCGTCGCTGATCTCCAAGCTGCTCGTCAGCGGTGCGGGCAAGCTCTGTTACGACGGGAAGTATTTCTTCGACACCGGCCACGAGGAAGGCAAGTCCGGCGCCCAGTCCAACAAGCTCACCGTAACGGCCGCCGCGCCGGCAACTCCGACCGTCGACGAGTTCTCGAAGGCCATTCTGACGTCTATTCAGACGATCTACGGCTTCAAGGATGATCGTGGCGAGCCAATCAACCAGTCGGCCAAGGCGTTTCAGGTGCAGGTGCCGATTTCCCTGATGGGGACGGCGCTCACCGCGACGACGGCGCTCCTCGGCGTCGGCGGCATGAGCAACATCCTGCCGGCGCTCGCCGGCAAGTTCACGCTCGACGTTGTACCCAACCCCCGCCTTTCCTGGACGAACACCTTCGCCATGCTGCGCACCGACGAAGCGGCCAAGCCCTTCATCCTTCAGCAAGAGGGCGAGGCGGACGTGATCACGCTCGACGAGAATTCGGAATACTGCAAGCTCAACAAGGAATGCCTGTTCGGCATCGACTGGTCCGGCAACGTCGGCTTCGCCTACTGGCAGCACGCCGTACAAGCCACCTTCGCCGCCGGCTGATCCATCCCCCAACCTCGCAGAACCGATCCCCGGCCGCGTCACGCGGC
>LUYO01000223.1:0-5596 GCA_001603295.1 Rhodobacterales bacterium Alpha_02 | reverse complement strand
GTCTATTCCGGCGGCACGCCGGCCATCGTGCGGCAGGCGCAGCTCTCCGATCTGGTCGTCGTCGGTCAGGACGATCCCGAGCACGGCGAGCCGATGCGCGCCGCCATCATCGAGACGCTGCTGTTCGAATCGGGTGTGCCGGTGCTGATCGTGCCGTCGGGTTGGGACAAGCCGCTGACTTCGGAAAAGGTGATGATCGCCTGGGACGGCTCGTCGACGGCGGCCCGCGCCGTGCACGCCGCCCTGCCGGCGCTGCGCGTCGCCACCACTATCGAGGTGGTGATGGTGGCCGGCTCCAAGACCTGGTCCGGCGAGCCGGGCGCCGACGTCGCCGCCTATCTCGCCCGCCACGACCACACCGTCAGCGTGACGACGCTGTCGCGCTCGGCGCCCGAGGTGTCGACGGTGCTGCTCAACCATGCCGCCGAGAGCGGCGCCACCATGCTGGTGATGGGCGGCTACGGCCACAACCGTTTCCGCCAGTTCGTGCTGGGCGGCGTCACCCGCGACATGCTGGAGAAGATGACCATCCCGACGCTGATGACCCATTGATCGAAGCCGGGCGCGGCGGCGGCCGCGCCCGTCCCCTCGCGGCGGCCTTCCCGACATGAGCCTTTCCAGCCTCGACCCCTTCTTCCGGCCGAAGCGCGTCGCGTTGATCGGCGCGACGGCGCGGCCAAACTCGGTCGGCTCGGTGCTCGTCCGCAACCTCCTTGCCTTCGGCCGCGACCGGGTGGCGCTGGTCAATCCCTTCTTCACCGAGATCGACGGCGTGCCCGTCCATCCCTCGCTCGCCAGCCTGCCGGCGCCGGCCGACCTCGCGGTGGTCGCCGTGCCGCCGGAGGCGATCGCCGAGGTGATGGAGGACATCGGCAGGGCCGGCATCCGCCATGCGGTGGTGATCACCACCGGCCTCGGCCGCGGGCCGGGCAGCCGGCTCGAAGCGATGACGGCCGTGGCGCGACGCTACGGCATCCGCGTGCTCGGTCCCAACAGCGCCGGCCTGCAGATCCCGCCGATCGGCCTCAACGCCAGCTTCGCGCAGCGGGCGGCGGTGCCGGGCGACCTCGCCTTCATCTCGCAATCGGGCACGCTCACCCACGCCGCCCTCGACTGGGCGGCCCGGCACGGCGCCGGCTTCTCCGGCATCGCCGTGCTGGGCGACGCCGTCGACGTCGATTTCGACGAGATGCTCGACCATTTCGCCCTCGACCACCGCACGCGGGCGATCCTGATCTATCTCGAAAGTATCCGCGACGCCCGCGCCTTCCTGTCGGCGGCGCGTGCTGCCGCCCGTTCCAAGCCGGTGGTGGTGATCAAGGCCGGCCGCCACGCCGCCGGCGCCCGCGCCGCCCGCTCGCATACCGGAGCGCTGGCCGGCGTCGACGCCGTCTACGATTGCGCCTTCCGCCGGGCCGGCGTGCTGCGGGTCGCCGACCTCGACGAGATGTTCGCCGCCGCCGAGACGCTCAGCCTGGTGCCGCGCATCCAGGGCAAGCGCATCGCCGTCGTCACCAACGGCGGCGGCGCCGGCGTGCTGGCCGCCGACCGCGTCGTCGACCTCGGCGGCGACATCGCCACGCTCTGTGACGACACCATCGCCGCGCTCGACCAGGTGCTGCCGGCGGGCTGGTCGCGCGGCAACCCGGTCGACCTGATCGGCAATGCCGCCGCCGACCGCTACGGCGCGGCGACGCGGGCGGTGCTGGCCGATCCCGGCGTCGACGCCGTGGTGGTGATCAACTGTCCGACGCCGCTCGCCCCGTCGCGCCTCGCCGCCGAGGCGGTGGTGGCCGCCGTCGCCGACTACCGGCGCGGCCGCTACGACGGCAAGCCGCTGATCGCCGCCTGGCTCGGCGAGGACGACGGCTGGAACGCCACCTTCGCCAAGGCGCGCATTCCGGCGCTGGAATCGCCGCACGGCGCCGTCGAGGGGCTGATGCAGCTCGTCCGCCACGCCGAGGCGCAGGCGGCGCTGACGGCGACGCCGGCCGACGTGCTGGCCGGCTTCTCGCCCGATCGCGAACGGGCGGCGACGGTGATCGGCGAAGCGCTGCGCGACGGCCGGCTGTGGCTGAAGGCGAGCGAGGTGGTGGACCTCTTATCCGCCTACGAGATTCCCATCGTGCCGGCGCTGTCCGCCCTCGACGCCGCCGAGGCGCGGCTGATCGCCGCCGGCCTTCTCGCCGAGCACCGCTCGCTGGTGGTGAAGATCGCCTCGCCCGACATCGTCCACAAGTCCGACGTCGGCGGCGTCGAGCTGGAGCTGACCAGCCCGGAAGCGGTGGGCGAGGCGACCCGAGCGGTGATCGCCCGCGCCCGCGCCGCCCGCCCCGACGCCCGCATCGACGGCGTGACGCTGTCGCCGATGATCGTGGCGCCCAAGGCGGTGGAGCTGATCGCCGGCGTCACCGACGACGCGGTGTTCGGGCCGGTTATGGTGTTCGGCCGCGGCGGCACCGCCGTCGAGGTGATCAACGACCGGGCGCTGGCGCTGCCGCCGCTCGACGCCAATCTCGCCCGCGACCTGATCGCCCGCACCCGCGTTTCCCGCCAGCTTCAGGGCTATCGCGACCGGCGGCCGGTCGACGAAGGGCGCCTCGCCGGCCTCCTGCAACGGCTCGCCCAGCTGGTCGCCGAGCACCCGGCGGTCAGCGACATCGACCTCAACCCGCTGATCGCCGAGGCTGATCGTCTCGTGGTGGTCGACGCGCGGGTGACGCTGCACGCCGACCCGCCCGGTCCCGGCGCCGCGGCGCAACATCCGCGCCTCGCCATCCGCCCCTACCCCACCGACTGGGAGGAGCTGATCGTGCTGCCCGGCGGCCGGCGGGTGTTCGTGCGGCCGGTGCGGCCGGAGGACGAGGGCCGCTATCTCGACTTCTTCTCGAAGATGACGGCCGAGGACATGCGCCTGCGCTTCTTCCAGCGCGTCCACGACCTCGGCCATGCCTTCGTCGCCCGACTGACGCAGATCGACTACGCCCGCGCCATGGCCTTCGTCGCCCTTGATCCCGAGACCGGCGACATGCTGGGCGGCGTGCGGCTGCACGGCGATCCCGGCGGCGGCGAAGGCGAGTATGCCGTCTCCGTGCGCTCCGACCTCAAGGGCATCGGCCTCGGTCGGGCGCTGATGGTACAGATCATCCGCTATGCCCGGCGCGAGACCTACGCGCGCATCCACGGCGAGGTGCTGACCGAGAACCGGCAGATGCTGAGGTTGTGCGAGCGTCTCGGCTTCGTACTGTCGCCCGATCCGGACAGCCCGGAAATCATCAAGGTCAGCCTCGACCTGACAACGGCCGCCCGCTGACGAAAAGTTGTTTGCTGCACGTTCAGCGTGCATTTTCCGCAATGCAACACCGGCGCCATTCCACGGCGTTCCATTTTTGCGAGTCTTTTCCGCGCGAGACGACAAAAGCGGCACAACCACGCGGATGTATGGCCGGCCAAGAAATACCGCAAACGTTTGCAATTCCGACGATTTTCGACGCAGTGAAAGCATCGCGTCCACTTTTTCTTTACCGGCGCACCGCAAAGTCCACGAGATATGTGTGCGTCCAACATGCGCGCCGCCGATGGGCGGGCGCCAGTCGGGGGGAGAAGATGTCGCTCACGGGTTTTCTGTCGAACCGATCGATTTCGATGAAAATCGGCGGCGGTCTGATTTCTCTCGCGGTGCTGGCCGCCGTGGTCGGCGGCGCCGGCTTCCTGGGACTCAACCAGCTCGGCCTCGCCGTCGACATGACGTCGAAATCGGCCTCGGTGCTGGCCACCGTCAACGACGCCGGCAACGCCGTCACCACCTTCATCCAGGATCGCGACAACGGCGCCGCCTCGCAGGCGAGCCAGCTTCTGGACGAGGTGACCGCCCGCCTCGACGAACTCGGCGGCACCTCCGACGCCGGTCTTGCGCCGGCGTATACGGCGGTCGGCCAGTTCCGCAACTCGATCGGCGTCCTGTCGTCGTCGGCGGACGCGGTGAGCGCCAGCGCCGCCGCGACCATGGAACTGTTGTCCAACATGCAGAGCCGGGCCGGCCAGATCGAGACCGACGCCGCCACCAAGGCCAGGGACTTCCAGACCAAGGCGGCCGACGCCTCCAAGGCGGCCAACACGGCGTCCGACCTCGCCGTCGTCGCCTACAAGATCGAGACCTTCGTGCTGAAGGCCAACGAGGCGCTGGCCAAGTTCGCCGCCGACAACAAGGGCGAGAACGTCGCCACGGCCTCGCAGTCGGTGACGTCGGCGCGCATGCTCGTCGACCAGATCCGGTCGCTCGGCAAGTCCGACGACATCCAGGCGCAGGCCGACGCCATCGAGTCGACCGCCCAGGGGCTCGGCGCGCTGCTGCAGGGCATGAAGGACAACGCCAATCCCTTCTCGGTCGAGCAGAAGCGCATCTTCGTCCTCGACCGTCTTGCCACGCTGACCAAGGGCACCGAGGAGATCATCCGCCTCGCCGGCCTGCAGCGCGACGAAGCCGTAGAGAACATGCAGGCGTCGCTGGCCGACGCCGATAAGGCGCGGCAGCTGTCCGAGTTCGCCACCGCCTTCGGCGCCGCCATCGACACCCTCGCCCTCCAGACGACCACTTACCGCTACGATCCGGATGCCGTCAGCACCAAGATGCTGCTGAAGTCCGCCGACGCCGCCAAGGAGATCGGCCAGAAGATCGTCGCCGCCGGTGGCGTTGACCCGTCCAAGGACATCGACCGCTTCAAGGACGCCTTCACCAAGCTGACCGACGCCTCCAAGGCCTTCACCGGCGCGCGGCAGGAGTCGCGTACCCAGTCGGCCGCCGCCATCTCGGCGATCAAGACGGTGGTCGACGACCGCGCCGCCGCGGCCAGCCGCAATCGTACGTCGAGTACCTTCACCATGACCGGCACGCTCGGCGTGGTGCTGGTGCTGGCGCTGATGATCGGCCTCCTGCTGTCGCGCCTGATCACCCGGCCGATCACCAGCCTCACCGCCGCCATGCGGCGGCTGGCCACCGGCGACACCGACATGGCGCTGGACCTCGCCGGCCGCAAGGACGAGATCGGCGGCATGTTCGGCGCCGTGCGGATCTTCCGCGACAACGCCATCGAGCGCCGCCGCCTCGCCGACCAGACCGAGGCCGAGCAGCAGGCCCGGATACACCGTCAGGAGACCATCGAGGGACTGATCAACGACTTCCGCCTGGAGATCGAGCAGTTGGTCGGCGTGGTCGCCGGCAATGCCGACCAGATGGAAGCGACCGCCCGGGCGCTGGCCGCCATCGCCGAGGAAGCGCGCGACCGCGCCGGCACTGCCGCCTCGGCCTCCGAGCTGGCCTCCGACGGCGTGCAGACCGTCGCCGCCGCCGCCGAGGAGCTGTCGGCGTCGATCGGCGAAATCTCGCGCCAGACCGAGACGGCGACCGTCGTCGCCCAGCGCGCCACCGGCGAGGCCAAGAAGACCGATGCCACCATCTCCGGCCTTGCCGACGCGGCGACGCGCATCGGCAACGTCATCACGCTGATCAAGGCGATCGCCGAGCAGACCAACCTTCTCGCCCTCAACGCCACCATCGAGGCGGCCCGCGCCGGCGAGGCCGGCAAGGGCTTCGCCG
>LUYO01000222.1:0-2461 GCA_001603295.1 Rhodobacterales bacterium Alpha_02 | reverse complement strand
AACACCGCCTGCGCGCCGAGGAGGTTCCAGACGATCCACGGCAGGCTGAACGGCAGCCGCTTGCCGGCGCCGTCGAGAACGATCGCCTGCTCGACACGAGCGCCGACGTCGCCGGCCAGTTCGACGAAGTCGCGGATGGTGCAAAAGTGGATGTTGGGCGTGTCGTACCAGGAGTAGGGCAGGCGCTTGGAGACCGGCATCCGGCCGAGGAACATCAGGCGGAAGCGCACGTCGAGATGGCCGAAGTTCGGCAGCGACACCACGACGCGGCGGCCGATGCGCAGCATCTCGTCGAGCACGTGGCGGGCGTTGCGCGTCGCCTGGATGGTGTGGCTCAGCACCACGTAGTCGAAGGACTGGTCGGGATACTGCTTGAGGTCGCTGTCGGCGTCGCCCTGGATCACCGATAGGCCGCGCGACACGGCGGCGTTGACGCCCTCCTGGCTGATCTCGATGCCGCGGGCGTCGACGCCGCGCGTTCTCTCCAGCAGTTCGAGCAGCGCCCCGTCGCCGCAGCCGACGTCGAGCACGCGCGACCCCGGCGCGATCAGCCCGGCGATCAGCCTGAGGTCGACGCGCACGTCGGAGGCGAGGTCGGCGAGATCGGTCATGGCCTGTCCTCCGCCGCCGGGCCGGTGATGCCGCGCGCCCGCGCCGCGCCGGTCAGGAAGCCGCGCACGATGCGGAACTGCTCGGGAATGTCGAGGAGGAAGCTGTCGTGGCCGCGGTCGCTGTCGATCTCCACGAAGCTGACCGGCGCGCCGGCGGCGTTGAGCGCATGCACCACCGCCCGGCTCTCCGAGGTCGGATAGAGCCAGTCGGAGGTAAACGACAGCACGCAGAAGCGCGTCGTCGTGCCCTTGAAGACGTTGGCGAGCACGCCGCCATGGTCGGCGGCAAGGTCGAAATAGTCGGTGGCGCGGGTGACGTAGAGATAGGAATTGGCGTCGAAGCGATCGACGAAACTCATGCCCTGATGGCGAAGGTAGCTCTCGATCTGAAAATCCGCGTCGAAGCCGAAGGCCACCGCTTCGCGATCCTGAAGATTGCGGCCGAACTTCTGGTGCAGCGAGCGATCGGACATGTAGGTGATGTGGGCGGCCATGCGCGCCACCGCGAGGCCCTTCTTGGGGTTGCGGCCGGCTTCGAGATAGCCGCCGCCGCACCAGTCGGGATCGGCCATCACCGCCTGCCGACCCACCTCGTGGAAGGCGATGTTCTGCGAGGAATGGCGGTAGCTGGTGGCGATCGCCACCGTCGAGAACACGCGGGTAGGATAGCTCGCCGCCCATTGCAGCGCCTGCATGCCGCCCATCGAGCCGCCGACCACCGCGAACAGCTGGTCGATGCCGAGTGCCGTCACCAGCATGGCCTGCGCCCTGACCATGTCGGCGATGGTCACCACCGGCAGGTCGAGCCCGTAGGGGCGGCCGGTCTCCGGGTTGGTGCTGGCCGGCCCCGTGGTGCCGAGGCAGCCGCCGAGCACGTTGGAGCAGATCACGAAGAAGCGGTCGGTGTCGATCGGCCGGCCGGGACCGACCATCAGCGTCCACCAGCCCGGCTTGCCGGTCACCGGATTGGTGCTGGCGACATGCTGGTCGCCGGTCAGCGCATGGCAGATCAGGATGGCGTTGGAGCGGTCGGCGTTGAGTTCGCCATAGGTCTGGTAGGCGATCTGCCAGGGAGCGATGGCCGGGCCGGCGTCGAGGGTGAGCGGCGCGTCCGTGCCGAAGCGCATGACGAGGCTGGACGGGTTGTCGGCCTCGCTGCGGCGCAGGGCTTCCTGCGCGTCGGTCTCGGTGAGGGGAGCGTCCAGCATCGTCTGTTTCGGCATCCGGCAGCGGCGGCGGCGCGTCCTGCCCGCCGCCCGAAGGTGGTTAGCTATCGGAAGGGGGACGGCAAATGTCAAGGAAATCGCCAGACCAGCTGCCGTAGAAGATCGTTCAGGAGCCGCCTCGGCGGATGGTGCGCACCACCTCGCGCGCCAGGATCTTGGCGGAATCCTGGTCTTCCGGCCCGAGCGGACCGCAGGCCCGATCGAAATTGTCGCGGTCTTCGGTGCCGATGTCGCGGCCCATGGCCACCGCGACGACGATACGCAGCGCGCAGGCCTTCACCGGATCGATCTTCAGGGCGCCGTAGCAGCCGTCGGCCAGGCAGAAGGCGAAGTTGCGGAGCGCCAACGGGTTGCCGCTGAGCGCCCTCGGCCATTGCGGCGCCAGCGCCGCCTGCTGGCCGGCGCAGGCCGGATCGGCCGACTTGGCGCAGTCGGCGAGGAGGTCGGCATAGGCAGGTACGCCGTCGGCGGCCAAGGCCGGCAGGCCCGAGCCGACGAGCAGGAAGGCGAAAAGCAGCGCGCGCATGGAACGCTCCCGGAGGCCCGGCTTCAGGGCGGGGTGGGCAAGTATTGGCCGGCGGCAGCCGGTTCCGCAAGCCCGACCATTCGCCTGACGTCGGCGGG
>LUYO01000039.1:0-30088 GCA_001603295.1 Rhodobacterales bacterium Alpha_02 | reverse complement strand
TGCTGCACAACATGACGCTGCCGTTCCTGAGGCACTTCTCCCGCCTGTCGCTGGTCAGCCCCGACGACGAGCGGCGGGCGGCCGGCGGCCAGGTGACCGACCTCGCCATCAAGTGCCCCTCGGTCGACGTGCCGATCGGCTCGCTGTCGGGCGGCAACCAGCAGAAGGTGGTGCTCGGCCGCTGGCTGATCCGGCCCTGCCGCTTGTTGATCCTCGACGAGCCGTTCCAGGGCGTCGACATCGGCGCCCGCCAGGACATCGGCCGCCGGCTGCGCGACACCGCGGCCGGCCGGGCGACGCTGGTCATCTGCGCCGACCTCGAGGAGGCGACCGAAATCGCCGACCGCATCCTGGTGATGCGCGACTTCTCGGTGGTCGGCGGCCATTCGATCGACGGCCTGTCGCTCGACGCGCTGGTCGCCGAGATCAGCGGCGCCGGCACCCACGCAACCTTCGCCTGACGCTTGAAGACAAAAGGCTTCCATCATGAACACCCAGTCTCCCAACCCGGCCCCGAACCCGGTGCTGCCGGCGACGGCCGCTAGCAGCGGCGCCGGTAAGCCGGCCTTCACCGTCAAGGACTTCGTCATCAAGTTCGGCCTCCTGATCATCCTCGCGGTGATGGTCATCGTCTTCTGGCGCCTGGAGCCGGCGTTCGCCAACGCCCGCAACCTGTTCTCCATCCTGCAGGCGGTGTCGGTGACGGCGCTCCTGGCGCTCGGCGTCACCGTCACGCTGGCCATTGCCGGCTTCGACCTGTCGATCGGTTCGACGGCGGCCATGTCGCTGATGGCGTCGAGCTACGTGATGGTGATCCTCAACCAGGGCACCGTGCTCGCCGTTCTCGTCTGCCTGGCGCTCGGCGCCTTCCTCGGCTTTCTCAACGGCGTGCTGATCGTCAAGGGCCGCATCCCCGACCTTCTGGCGACGCTCGGCATGATGTTCCTGCTGCTCGGCCTGCAACTGATCCCGACCGGCGGCCGGTCGATCGCCAAGGGCATGACGCTGTCCGACGGCTCGGCCGCCACCGGCAGCTTCACCGACGCCTTCCTGGCGCTCGGCCGCTATCGGCTGTTCGACCTGATCCCGCTGCCGGTGATCATCATGCTGGTGGCCGCCGTCATCCTCTGGGTGTTCATGGAGCGCTCGCGCCACGGCCGCGTGCTCTACGCCATCGGCGGCAACGAGAAGGCCACCCGCCTCGCCGGCGCGCCGGTCGAGCGCTACAAGATCGCCGCCTACATGATCTCCGGCCTGTTTGCCTCGATCGGCGGCATCCTGCTCGCCGCCCGCGTCGGTCGCGGCGACGTCACCTCCGGATCGTCGCTGCTGCTCGATTCGGTGGCCGCCGCGCTGATCGGCTACGCCGTGCTCGGCGCCAAGAAGCCCAACGTGTTCGGCACGGCGATCGGCGCGCTGTTCGTCGGCACGCTGCTCAACGGCCTCACCATGCTCAACGCTCCCTATTACGCGCAGGACTTCGTCAAGGGCCTCGTCCTTGTCTTCGCCCTGCTGTTCACCTTCGGCTTCGCGTCCTCGCAGCGTCGCTGATGCCGGAAAACGCGAGGATATGCCGCGGCGTGCGGAGGAGGCATGCCCCGGACAACGGTCATTTGAGGAGTGAGAAAATGACGACAATCGACAGAAGGACCTTCCTGGCCGGGCTCGCCACCGCCACGGCCGCCGCCGGCCTGCCGTTCCGTCCCGCCTTCGCCGAAGGCATCGCCGGCGCGCCCGGCGTCGTCGGCGAGCGCAAGATCAAGATCGCCCTGGTGCGCTATCTTTCGACCGGCGACTTCTTCCAGTTCTATCTGGCCGGCGTGACGCGCCAGGCCGAGGCGCTCGGCTTCGACCTGCACGTGCTCGACTCCCGCCAGGACGCGGCCTTGCAGGCGGAAATGCTGCAGCAGGCGATGAACCTCGGCGTCGACGGCATCATCCTGCAGCACGGCCTGACCGAGACGCTGAAGGACCCGGCGGCGCAGGCGGTGGCCGAAGGCTTCAAGGTGGTCGCCTTCGACGTCAACTGCGAGAACCCCGATATCCCGCAGATCGAGCAGAACGACCGCGAATTGGCCCGCCTCGCCCTCGAGCAGGCGATCGCCGACAACGGCGAGAGCTTCAAGGCCGGCTACGTCTACGTGCCGGGCATCGCGCCGCTCGATCGCCGCGACGAAACCTGGCAGGCGTTCAAGAAGAAGTATCCGGGCATCGAGGAAGTGGCGCACTGGGGCACCATGAACAACCCGATCGCCAATTCGGTGGCCGACCAGACGGCGGCGGTGCTGCGCGCCAACCCGGACATCACCGTCATCTTCGCCCCCTATGACGAGTTCGCCAAGGGCGCCAAGACCGCCGTCGACGAGGCCGGCCTCAGCGAGAAGATCAAGATCTACTCGGCCGACATCTCGACGCCGGACATCTCGGCCATGGTCGAGGACAACAGCGCCTGGGCGGCCACGGCGGCGACGTCGTCGGCGGTGGTCGGCGAGGTCTGCGTGCGCACGTTGGCGCTGCAACTGGCCGGCGTCGAGACGGGCCAGCAGGTGGTGGTGCCGCCGACGCTGATCACCCGGCAGATGCTGATCGAGAAGGGCATCCGCAACATGGACGACTTGGCGGCCAAGCTGCCGCAGTTCTCCAAGGCCGACGTCTCCATGGCGGCCTGGATTCCCGAACCCAAGCGCTGACGGCAAGGGTAAAAGAGGACAGCATCCGCCCGACGAACGAAGAAGCCGGCATCCCCTGGGGGTGCCGGCTTCTCCTTTGGAGCGGTATCGGGGGAGAACACCCGCTCCGGATTTTCCGCGTCAGTCAGCCGGCTGGTAGGGCTTGAAGAAGTCCTCGCCGGCCCAGGCCGCCGTCGGCGCGGTGTGAAGCGGATCGCCCTTGACGAAACTCGCCGCCGCGTCGGGATCGCCGCCGATGAACTTGGCAAGCGCCGGATAGGGGTAGACCGGCCGTTCGCGCGTGACCGGCGGCTCGGCGGGGGCGGCGGGCGCGCCGGCCGGCTTTTCCGTCTTGCGCGCCGTCGGCAGGCCGAACGAGTTGCCGCCGTCGGTCGCGGTGCGCGTCGTCACCGCCTCCGGCGCCGTGCCATCCTCCACCCAGTCCATCAGCGGCGTCAGCAGGTCGACCGAAGCCATGCCCTCGCCGTTGCCGCAATGGTAGACGCCGGGCAGGAGATAGAGCCGCTCGAAGCCGGCGACCGCCGCCTCGCCCATCTCCTTCAGCAGCGCCTCGTGGAAGGCGATGGTGGTGAGCGGCGAGATATGCGGATCGGCCCAGCCGTGCCAGAGGATCAGCTTGCCGCCCTGCTCGGCGAACGGCCGCAGGTCGGGGCTGGTGGCGTCGAACAGGGGATGCCGCGCCTTGAGCAGATCGACGGTCGCCGTGTCGAACTTCAGGTCGGTCAGTGCATAGTCGGCCGGCGGGTCCTCAGCAAAGATCAGGTTCTGCAAGGCGCCGAGGGCGATCATCGACGAGAAGATCGGCTGGTCGGCGGTCTGAGGCACGAACACGCCGGCCCAGGCCAGCTCCGAGCCATACTGCTCGTCGCCGACCGTCAGGTGCTGGCCGGTGGCCGGATCGACCGGTCCCTCATAGAACTTCGTCACTGCCGCCACTTCGGCCGGCGTCAGGCAGGCGGAGGTGTCCGTCGTGCCGGCCGGGCATAGGGTGGTCTTCGGATCGAAATGGCAGAGGCTCGGATCGGAGATCAGGCCGTCGACGAGGCCGTCGAGCCCGTCGCAGGCGGCGACCACCGCCTTGTGCAGGATGGGAAGGCGCTGCGCGGTGACGATCGGCTTGCCGTCGGCGCCGGTGTTGCTGAGCGCCAGCCAGGCGTGGTGCAGGCTGTTCTGGAACTGGAACAGCATGGCCGGCGCGCCGGCGGCGATGCCGTCGAAATCGTCGGGATAGCGCAGCGCCTCCATCACCGCCTCGCGGCCGCCGTCCGAGCAGCCGGTGAAATAGGCGCGCTGCTCGGCCTGTCCGTAGAAGGCGGCGATCAGTTTCTTCGCGGCCAGCGACGTCAGGTGGACGCCGCGATAGGCGAAGTCGACGCGCTTCTGCGGATCGCGGCCGAAGCTCGGGTCCATGCCCTGGTGGCCCATATCGGTGGTGGCGACCACGAAATCGCCTTGGGTCACCGGCAGGCAGCCGTCGGCGGCGCCGATGTCGAGGTTGATCATGCCGCAGAGGCCGCCGCAGCCGACTTGCAGGTAGCGCTGCGTCCAGCCGGTTTCCGGCAGCTCGACGCGGAAGCCGATTGACGGCGACAGCGTGCCCTCGACGGCGCAGAAGCTGCGGCCGTTGCCGTCGATCTCGGTGGCCGAGGTCACCTTGCTGCCGGCGCCGCCGATGTCGGCGAGATCGACCGTCGCGAGATCGGCGCAGGATTTGACGGCCGTCACGGTTGGAAATCCGGCGGCGGCAGCCGGCAGCGGCGCGGCGACCAGCCAGCCGAGGATTGCCGCGACGGCGGCAAGTGCCGGCGAACGGAAGGGCGATCGGGTGAGCTTCATGAAGCGCTTCCTTCTTCTGTCGCCCGTGCCCAGTGGAGCTTGCGAGCAAAGACGATGCGGTTGTCGGTGTATTTGACGCTGTCGAGCCGCAGCGCCCAGATGTCGGTGGGCACGATCGCCGCCTGCGGATGCCGCCGGGCGAAGCGGTAGAGCGCCGCCGCCCGATGACCGCCGGCCAGCCGCTCGGCCGTCGCCTCGAATTGCACGCCGCATATGTCGGCGATCGCCTTCGGCTGGCCGGCGATGCTTCCCGAGACGCGTGCCGCCGCCTGCATGGCGCGGCCGTGCCGCGTCTTGGTCGAGGTCAGCACGATCAGCGTCATCGCCCCGGCGTCGAAAGCGTAGAAGCAACTCGCCGCCCAGGGGCCGCTTTCGTCGGCCACGGCGAGGCTGACGACGTGATGGCTGGCGAGCAGATCGACGATCGGACCCGGCACCGTTGCTGCGTCCGCTGGCGGCCGGACGCCGAACAGCCGGCCGAGGCGGAAGCCGGTCATGCGACGCCGCTCCCGGTCCAGCGCTTGAGGCCGGCGACGGTGACGCCGCAGAGGCCGAGCGCCCGCGCCGTGCTCTGGGTGACGATGTCGTCGACGCTTTGCGGCCGGCCGTACCAGGCCGGCACCGGCGGCATGACGATGCCGCCCATCAGCGTCACCGCCCGCATGTTGTCGATATGGGCGAGATTGAGCGGCGTTTCGCGGGTCATCAGCACCAGCCGCCGCCGCTCCTTCAGCGTCACGTCGGCGGCGCGGGTGAGGAGATTGTCAGAAAGCCCGTGGGCGATGGCGGCGAGCGAGCGCATCGAGCAGGGGGCGACCAGCATGGCCAGCGCCGGGAACGAGCCGCTGGCGATCGATGCGCCGAGGTCGGCGGCGGAATGCACGACGTCGGCCAGCGTCCTGACGGCGGCGACGTCGAGGCCGGCCTCCAGCGCCGCGGTGCGCTCGGCGCCTGGCGACAGCACCAGGTGTACCTCGACGTCGAGCGGCCTCAATAGCTCCAGCGCCCGGACGCCATAGAGGAAGCCCGAGGCGCCGCTGATGCCGACGATGATCCGTTGCTCTGTCATGGCCGCTCCATCGGTCAGGTGAAGTCCGGCAGGAAGCGCCTGACGTCGACCTCCCGGAAGGCCGAACGCTGGAAGGCGGCCTTCAGCGCGAAGGGCACCGTGCAGTCGAAGATGGTCTTGCAGGACTGGCCGGGCTGGGCGATCGACGGGCTGAAGGCCGGGTCCTGCGACGGGTCGAGCGGGTGGCAGCGTACCGAGGGAATGAACACCGTGGAGACGTCGCCCTGGTAGCGCGTCTGCATCGCCCACAGCACGTCGTCGCTGTCGAAGATGTCGACGTCCTCGTCGACGACGATGACGTGCTTCAGCTCGGAGAAGGCGGCGAAGGCGAGGATCGCCGCCTGCCGCTGCCGGCCCTCGTCGGTGGGCGCGGCCTTGCGGAATTGCAAGACGGCCAGCAGTTTGCCGCCGCCGGCCGAATGGGCGAACACGTTGAGCAGCCGCCCCGGCATCGCCCGCTCGACCATGTCGAGGATGCTGGCCTCTGTCGGGATGCCGGCCATGTTGACGTGTTCCTCGCTGGTGCCGATGGTGGTCTGGAGGATGGGATTGCGGCGGTGGGTGACGGCGGTGACGCGGATCACCGGCAACTCCGGCTTGGCCTCGCCGGTGTAGCCGGGGAACTCCGGCATCGACTTGCCGGTGTCGGTGTTCTGGTCCTCGCGCACCCGGACGTTGGGCAGCAGTTCGCCCTCGATCACCACCTCGGCATGGGCGATCGCCCGCGCCGCCACCGTTCGGCAGCGGACGAGTTCCACCGGTCGGCCGCGCATGGCGCCGGCGATCTGCAACTCGTCGTAGCCTTCGGGCGTGGTCGGCGGCTCGAAGCAGGCGGCGATCTCGATCGCCGGGTCGACGCCGATGCTGACGGCGATCGGCAGCGGCCGGCCGGCCGCCTCGGCCCGGCGGCGGAACTCCTCGATGTGCCGGCCCGGCGTCAGCCACATGGAAAGCGTATCTCGCCCCTGCACGCAGAGGCGGTGGATGGTGATGTCCCATGCCCCGCTGTCCGGATCGGCGGCGTAGCAGAGGCCCATGGTGACGTAGGGGCCGGCATCCTCCGGCGTGTTGGTCGGCGCCGGCAGGAGAGTCCGGAGGTCGAAGCCGGGATCGGAGGCGAGATGCATGACCTGCTGGCAGGGGGCGTCGGCATCGATCAGCACCGGCGGGATCGGCGCCTTGACGGCGTCCCGCAGGTGGAAGGCGAGTTGCTCGGGCGCGCAGCCGAGCAGCAGGCCGACCCGCTTGCGCGAACCGACGACGCCGATGGCGACGCGGAAATCCGGAAAGCCCTTGACGCGGTTGAACACCATCGCCGGCCCGCCCTTGCGGGTGGGGCGCTGCGTGGTGCCGCCGGCGCCGACATGGCGATAGACGCCGGACAGTTCGCCCTCCGGGTCGACCTCGGTGTCGGTCGCCACCAGTTCGCCCGGCACGCCGGCGAGCAGCTTCAGGGCCGACCTCAGATCCGTCACGCTGGCTGCTATCGGTCCCGCGTCCACGTCGGCGCTCTCCGCTGCTTTGGCAACCGACTTAAGTATAGCTACCGAAGGACATCCCCCGGCGCGAATACTTGCGGCCGCTGCTGTTTCATGGAAAGAAATTCGCCAACCGGTCGGCCAAGTCAAATAGGTTTGGTCGGCGAAAATGATATGAATTTCTTATCGATCCCGTGCGACCCATGTTGGCGCTGACAGGGCATCGGTCGGCAGCGGGAGGAACGGCGTGGATTTCCGGCAGTTTCGCTATTTCGTCACCGTGGCCGAGGAACTGCACATGGCGCGGGCCGCCGAGCGGCTCGGCATCGCCCAGCCCGCCCTCAGCCAGCAGATCAAGGTGATCGAGCAGCAGATCGGCACGCAACTGTTCGACCGCTCCAACCGCCGTCTGACGCTGACCGAGACCGGCGAGGCCTTCCTGGAGGGCGCCCGCCGCGCGCTGGAGCAGGCCAACTTCGCCCTCTCCGTGGCGCGCGGCATCGCCTGCGGCGAGGCCGGCCAGATCCGCATCGGCTACGTCGGCTCGGCCATGGTGCATCGCGACTTTCCGCGCTTTCTGGCCGATTTCCGCAAGGACTTTCCCAACGTCGAGCTGACCTTTCGCGTCATGACGGTGGCCGAGCAGGTGGCGGCGCTGCTCGCCAGCGAGATCGACGTCGCGGTGGTGCGCGATGCCGTGCCCGACGCGCCGCGCACGCTCTTGGCCCGCCGACTGGTCGGAGAACGGCTGATCGTCGCCCTGCCCGAGGGGCACGCGGCGGCCGGCCGCGACGCCGTCGATCTCGCCGACCTCGCCGGCGAGGCCTTCCTGTTCCCCTCCGATCCGCCCGGCTACGGCCTGACGCAGTCGATCCTCGACGTCTGCCAGGCTGCCGGCTTCCAGCCGCGCATCGACATGCGCGTCCTCGACCTGTCGTCGATCGTCGGGCTGGTGGTGGCCGGCTGCGGCGTCGCCGTGCTGCCCGAATGCCTCGAAAGCCTGAACGTGCCGGGCATCCGCTACCGACCGCTCACCGACGAGCGGGCGACGTCTGAGCTTCGGATCATGGTGCGGCAGAGCGACCGTTCCAACTGCCTCCGCCACTTCGTGGCGCGGGTGCGCGAAATGGCCTCGAACATCGAGACGCGCACGGCTTGAAGCAATTTCGATAAGTGTAGCCTATCAATTTCGACTGTGTTTAATATTTGACCTCAACGCCTCCTGCGGCAATCCTTTCCATCAAGTCATGCGGATATAGGCGAAAAGCGTCCGTGATCCTGTCCCTTGTTCTTGCGCGAGGGGCGGCACGCCGTCGTTTTGCCCGGCGCATGCCTTTCTGGGAAGGGAAGCCGGCCGCCTTGGCCGGACTGGGAGGAGACATGCTGAACAGACGTGAATTCCTGGCTGCCGGCACCGCGCTGGCGGCCGCCGGCGTGCTCGCGCGCCCGGCGTTCGCCGCCGACGGCGAGGTCGACATCGGCTACTCGGTGACCGACACCACCAACCCGTTCCTCGGCTGGCTGACCAATGCGGTCAAGGCGCTGGCCGAGGCCGACGGCCTCCGGCTGGAGATCGCCGACGCGGCGATGAGCCCGGTCAAGCAGATGGAGCAGATCGAGAACTTCATCGCCATGAAGGTCAAGGTGATCGACATCATGCCGGTCGATCCCAACAACGTGCAGGAGATCATCCAGCGCGCCCAGGCGGCCGGCATCAAGGTGCTGGTGGCCGGCACCGACACCACCTACTACGACGTGATGATGAACACCGACCAGTATAACTGCGGCGAGCAGGCGGCCGAGATGGGCATCGACTGGCTGGTGAAGACCTTCTCGACCGACGGCACCGAGGCCGGCCTGCCGACCGGCGACGCGGCGCCCAAGGTGGCGGTCATCGGCTCGACCGATACGGTGGATGCCAAGGCCCGCACGCAAGGGCTGGTCGACAGGATCACCAAGTGGGGCAAGGCGCGCGTCGTGGTGTCGCCCACCGAGGCCAAGACCACCGCCTCCGGCACCGCCGTCATCGAGACGCTGTGGCTGCAGAATCCCGACATTTCCTGCGTGCTGACCTACAACGCCGACGCCGCCCTCGGCGTCAACGAATACATGCTGGCTCAGGCCGGCCTCGACCGCAGCCGCTTCGGCATCTTCACCGGCGACTGGTCGCCGCCGGTGCAGGAGATCCTCGACGCCTCGCTTAAGGGCAACTCGCTGCTGCGCGGCACCATGCAGATCGTCGGCCCGACGCTCGACGGCAAGGCGGTGCCGCTCGAAGTCGCCACCTACACCATCATGAAGGACCTGATGGCCGGCAAGAAGACCTATGGCAACTGGATCAAGGACAGCATCCAGAAAGCCTATCCGAAGGCCGGCTGACATGAACGGACGGGACGAGAGCGAACATCCGGTCATCCTGGCGCTGGAGCACATCGGCAAGGTCTACCCCGGCGTGGTGGCGCTCGACGACGTCAGCGTCGACTTCCGCCGGGGAGAGGTGCACGCCCTCCTGGGCGAGAACGGCGCCGGCAAGTCGACGCTGATCAAGACCATCTCCGGCGCCATCCGTCCGGATCGCGGCCGCATCCTGATCGACGGCCAGAGCCTCGACCACCTGACGCCGCCGGCGGCCCGCCGCCTCGGCATCGAGGTGATCTATCAGGAGTTCAATCTCGTCCCGACGCTGACCGTCGCCGAGAATGTCTGCCTCGGCGAATACGACGGCTGGCGGGCCGATTTTCCCGCCTATCGCCGCAAGTGCGCCGCGCTGATGGCCGACCTCGAGGTCGACATCGCGCCCGACACGCTGGTGCGCGACCTGCCCTCGGCCGGCCAGCAACTGGTCGAGATCGCCAAGGCGCTGGCCAAATCGCCGCGCCTCCTGATCATGGACGAGCCGACGGCGCCCTTGTCGCTCTCCGAGGTGGAGACGCTGTTCCGCATCGTCCGCAAGATCCGCGACCAGGGCACCTCGGTCGTCTACATCTCGCATCGCCTGGACGAGATCTTCGACCTCAGCGACCGGGTGACGGTGCTGCGCGACGGCCGCTACATCGCCACCCGCCGCACCGCCGACACCGACCGCGACGAGCTGATCGCCCTGATGGTTGGCCGCACGCTGTCGGAGACCTATCCGCCCAAGGCGCATGCCCCCGGCGAGGTAGCGCTGGAGTTGAAGGGGCTGGCCGGCAACGGCAACGAGGCGATGTCCTTCGCTCTCCGCCAGGGCGAGATCGTCGGCGTCGCCGGGCTGATCGGCGCCGGCCGCACCGAACTCGCCAAGCTGATCGTCGGCGCGGCGAGCCGCGACGGCGGCGTGATGGAACTCCACGGCAGGCCGGTGCGCTTCCACTCGCCGCGCGACGCCATCGCCGCCGGCGTCGGCCTGATCCCGGAGAACCGCAAGGAGGAAGGCTGCTTCCTCGGCCAGTCGATCCGCTGGAACGTGTCGATCGCCGCGCTCCGCCGCGTGCTCGGCCGCTTCGGCATCCGGTCGAACATCGAGGTCGACCTCGCCGAGCGCTATTTCCGCATGCTGCGCATCAAGGCGCCGGGCATCGAGACGGCCGTCGTGACGCTGTCGGGCGGCAACCAGCAGAAGGTGGTGATCGCCAAGACGCTGGCCAGCGAGGCGCGCGTCCTCATCTTCGACGAGCCGACGCGCGGCATCGACGTCGGCGCCCGCGGCGAGATCTACAAGCTGATGGTCGACCTTGCCGCCCAGGGCATCGCCATCCTGATGATCACCTCCGACATGGAGGAGCTGCTCGGCATGTCGGACCGCATCCTGGTGCTGCACGAGGGACGGATGACCGGCCTGTTGCCGCGCGCCGACTGCAGCCAGGAAAAGATCATGGCCCTCGCCTCCGGCCTCACGGGAAACTGAAATCATGACGCATGTCGTTGAAACCGCAAAGCCGGGGCCGGACTGGACGGGTCTCGCCAAGCGCGCCGCCATTCTCCTGGTGCTCCTGGCGCTGATCGCCCTGTTCTCGCTGCTGTCGCCGTTCTTCTTCACGGTGCAGAACCTCACCAACGTCTTCGTGCAGAACTCCTACGTCATTATCGCGGCGGTGGGGCTCAGCTTCGTGATGATCGCCGGCGGCATGGACCTTTCCATCGGCTACCAGATGTCGGTGGTCGGCGTGGTTACCGCCGTCTGCATGATGTGGCTGGGGCTGCCGGTCCCGGTGTCGCTGGTCGCCGGCGTGCTGACCGGCGTCGGCATGGGCCTGATCAACGGTCTCGCCTCGATTACGCTGCGCGTCCACACGCTGATCATCACGCTCGGCACCATGACGGTGTTCCAGGGCGCCTCCTACATCATCAGCCGGCAGTCGGCGATCCTCAACCTGCCGCTCAGCTTCAAGTTCATCGGCCAGGGCTACATCCTCGGCGGCATCCCCGTCAGCGTCGTGCTGATGGTGATCTCGGTGGCGGTGGCGAGCTACATCCTCAACGTCACCGCCGTCGGCCGGATGATCTACGCCATCGGCGGCAACGAGGAGGCGGCCTATCTCTCCGGCATCCCGGTCACCCGCGTGAAGGTGCTGGTCTACGGCCTCTGCGGCTTCTTCGTCTCCATCGCCGCCATCGTGCTGTTCGCCCGCTCCGGCTCGGCCGCCTCGTCGACCGGCCCCGGCACCGAGTTCACCGCCATGACGGCGGCGGTGCTCGGCGGCATCAGCTTCAAGGGCGGCGAGGGCAAGATGTGGGGTCTAGTCACCGGCGTGCTGATCCTCGGCGTGCTCGGCAACGGCATGCAACTGGTCGGCCTCAACACCTATGCCCAGTACATCGTCAAGGGCCTGGTGCTGCTCGCCGCCGTCGGCTTCGACACCTACCAGAAATCGTCGCGCGGCCGCAGCCGGTGACAGGAGCGACGAAGATGGCCGATCCCAATTCCCCCGACGGTCCGAACGGCATCTACGTGCTGCCGTTCGCCGACACCGGTCACCTCAAGACCGTTTTCCGCGACGTCGCCTATGCCGACCGCTCGCCCTTCCAGGCGCTCGACCTCTACCTGCCGGAGGGCGCGCCACCGGCCTTCGGCTGGCCGCTGGTGGTGTTCGTGCACGGCGGCGCCTGGATGATGTGCGACAAGCGCGACATCCAGCTCGTGTCGCCGCTGACGCTGCTCGACCACGGCATCGCCGTTGCCTCGGTCAACTACCGCCTGTCGTCGGAAGCGCGCTTTCCGGCCCAGATCCACGACGTCAAGGCGGCGATCCGCTGCCTTCGGGCACGCGCCGCCGAATTCGGCATCGACGGCGAGCGGCTCGGCATCTGGGGCGCCTCGGCCGGCGCCCATCTCGCCTTGCTGGCCGGCATGACCGGCCGCGCCAGCGTGCTCGACGACCTGTCGCTCGGGCATTCCGGCGAGACCGGCGAGGTGGCGGCGGTGGTGTCCTGGTTCGGGCCGACCGATTTCCTGAAGATGGACGGCTATCTGCGCGAGACCGGCGCCGGCGTGCCCGACCATGGCGACGCCGCCAGTCCGGAATCCAAGCTCCTGGGCGACCGCATCGACCGGGTGCCCGGTCTTGTCCGCGCCGCCAATCCCGAGACCTGGCTGACGCCCGACTGCCCGCCGGTGCTGTTCCAGCACGCGCCGGCCGACCCGATCGTGCCGGTGCAGATGTCCGTGCACTTCGCCGCCCGCATCAACCAAGCGGCCGGCCCCGGCCGCGCCCGCCTGCATCTCGTCGAGGGTGCCGGCCACGCCGGCCCGGAGTTCGACCGGCCGGAGGTGGTCGGCAGGACCGTGGCGTTCCTGAAGGAGACCCTGAGAATCGCTTGAGCTGCTTCCCATAGGCTCAAACGATACTGGCCCGGTTCGTCCCCCGAACCGGGCCTTGCCGTGTGCAGGACCGTCCAGCCTTCATCCCTTGCTCTTGATTGCCTTCATCAGCGCGCCAAAATGCGGACGGAACTCCTGGAGAAGCGAGTCGTCGCGGCGGGCGAGCAGCGCCTCGCCGAACAGCTTCAGGCCGACCAGGAACAGGAGGTCGTCGTCGCCGGTCTTGCCGAGGCGGTCGGCGAGAACGATCACGTGGTCTCGCCCGTCCCAACAAGGATCAAGCACTGACGCAAGGTTCGACGCCTTCATCGATGCTTCTTTCTCCACGATACTCTTTGGCCGAAAGATGCTCGGAGTCTGGGTTGTCTTCCGGGCATGATATTGCATTCACCCCATTGGTTTCCCGCCAGAAGATTGAATACGCCGACCACATTGGCGGTATCGAGAAGCTCATCCTCGATCTCGCAAGCGACGAGGGGCTGTCCGTCCCTGACGGCAGATCGGTTGCGGTTGCCTTCACCGCGCTTCTTGATGGACTTTGGCTTACCTGGCGCCTGAATCCCGACGCATTCAGTCCAGCCGAAGGCGTCGAAACATGCCGCAAATGGTTCGATGGCCTGCGAAGGGAATTCTATGCCTGACAGGATGCGGGCAGCGTCCATCCTGCTGCCTGCATCCTGCGCAAAGGTATTTCAAGTTTGGTGATTGCGTCCGGAACACCTGCTCCGAAGACCCGATTTCAGGTGAGACGCAAATGCCAGACTCGCGCAACCGGGCGCCTGATGGCGGTTGCGTTACTGAGCGGTCAGGCCGCCGTCAACGACCAGCGACGAGCCGGTCATGAACAGGGAATCGTCGGACACCATGTAGAGGACGGCCTTCGCCACGTCTTCCGGCACGCCGACCCTTTCGAGCGGCTGCCAGGCGGCCTTCGTCGCCTTGCTATCGGCGGCCGGGCGGTAGTGGCCGACCACGATGTCTCCCATCTCCGTGTCCATCATGCCCGGACAGACGCAGTTCACGCGGACATTGTGCGGGGCGAAGTCCAGCGCCATGCTGCGGGTCAGGTTGATTACCGCGCCCTTGGATGCAGCGTAGGCGGAGGCATCGGCGGCGCCGACCATGCCGGCCACCGAGGCGACGTTGGCGATCGTTCCGGACTTCCGCGCGATCATCGAGGGGGCGAAGGACTTGGAGAGCAGGAAGATGCTCTTCACATTCGTGTTGAAGACCGTATCCCAGGTCCGCATGTCGAGATCCACGACGGTACCTGGCCGCCAGATGCCGGCGTTGTTGACGAGAATGTCCGCATGACCGGCCTGTTCGAGAATGGCGCTCGCCACATCGGCGACCTCTGCCGGGTCGGTGACGTCGAGACGCCGGAAGGCGCACTGACCGCCCGCCGCCCTGATGGCGGTGCAGGTAGCCTCGCCTTTTTCCGCGTTCATATCCAGCAGGAACACCTGCGCGCCGTTGGCGGCCAGTTCACGGGCGATTGCCTTACCGATGCCGCTTGCCGCGCCGGTCACCACCGCCGTTTTCCCTTGAAGCTTCATAGAAAGTCCTCCCTTTCAGGTCGGTCCTTGCCGGCAGGCTAGGGCGCCCGACGGCCAGACGGCTGATTCACTTGATGATCGGCGTCTTGGTGCGGTCGAAGGTCACGGCAACGCCCAGGATGATCATGAATCCGAGGAGGGCCTGCTGAAAGTATTGGTCGACGCCGACGACGTTCATGCCGTTGTCGAGCAAGCTGAGAAACAGCGTGCCGGACAGCACATTGAGCACGCCTCCGGTGCCTCCGGTCAGCGCCGTTCCGCCGACGACGACGGCGGCGACCGAGCTTAATACGTAGGACGAGCCGACCACCGGATCGCCGCCGTAGCGGATGGAGGAGATCATGATGCCGACTATGGCTGCGCAGCCGCCCGAGATCATGAAGGCGATGTTGCGGTTCAGGGCGATGTCGGTTCCCGACATCCAGGACATCTTGATGTTGCTGCCGACGAAGTAGATGTTCCGGCCCGTGGTGGTGAAGCGCAGGAAGGCCCAGATCAGCACGAAGACGACAAGGCCGATGACGAAGGTCTTGCTCACGCCGAAGATCGTGCCGTCGACGATCTGGAAGTAGCCGTAATCGTCGAGCGCGGCGCTCAGCGGGCGCGGCGAGACGAGATAGGCAAGGCTGGTGATGATGCCACCGGTGCCCAGCGTCGCGATGAAGGATGGGATCTTGACGCGCGTCAGGATCAGGCCGTTGACGTAGCCGAGCAGCAGGCCGGTCGCCAGGCAGATCGGGAAAGCCCAGACGCCGATCTTGTGGACGAGCAGCACGAACATCACCGAGACCAGCGAGATGGTGCCGCCGACCGACAGGTCGATGCCGCCGATCAGGATGGCGAACATCTGGCCCAGCGCCGCGACGAGCAGGATGGCACCGAAGCTGATGATGGTGTCGAGGTTGTACATCGACAGGAAGTTTGGGTTTCCGATGGCCAGCGCGACGCCGACGACGATGATCAGGGCGACCGTCAGATGGATCGGCTGCACCCGATCCTTGAGCCGCCGCCTGTTCGACCTTCCGGTCGCGTGACTGCTTTCTTGAGGGGCGTTTTGCACGTTTCAGTTCCTTGTCCCTGGGTGTGGGAACGCTCTGGATGAGGAGTACCCGCCGGTCCGCCCGGACGGCCGACCGATCGCGGCGCTAGATGATCAGCTTGATGAGATCCTGCGGGCCGGGCTTGCGGCCCGGCGGCGCGTCAAGCTCGGCCACCAGCTGCCGGTCCCGCATCACCAGCAGGCGATTTGCGAGGCCGATGTCCTCCTCGAGCGTGTCGCACATGATGATCATGGCGATGCCGGACTTGGCGAACTTGCGGATCAGCCGGTAGACCTCGTCCTTGGCGCCGATGTCGATGCCGCGCGTCGGATGGTCCAGGATCAGCAACCTGACGTCCGAGCTGAGCCATTTCGACAGAATGATCTTCTGCTGGTTGCCGCCGCTCAATCCGGAGCAGGCGGCGTTGATCGACGGCGTCTTGACGAGGCATTCGGCGACCCATCGCCTGGCATGGTCCTTTTCCATGCCGCCGTTGATGACGCCGCCCTTCTTCAGCTTGTCCAGCACGAGGTGATTGATGTTGTCGGCGACGCTCATGTTGAGGGCGAGGCCTTCTTCCCGCCGCTCGACCGGCACATGACCGATGCCCGACAGCACGGCGGCGCGTGCCGAACCGATCTGCGGCGACCGGCCGTTGATGGTCAGGCTGCCGGAGCTGTATTTCTCAAGGCCGGTAATGCATCTGCAGAGTTCCTCCTTGCCGGATCCCACCAGGCCGATCAGGCTGACGATCTCCCCTTCGCGGACCGAGAAGGAGAGGGGCTCGAAGGCCCCCGCCTTGCTCATCCGGTCGATCTTGAGGACGACCTTGTCGCCCGGCGCGGCCTGCTCGTTCTCGCGGAAGCGGTCGCCGGAAAACTCGTGGCCGACCAGTAACTGCTCGACATCGGCGACTTGAAGGCCGGCCGCCGGCATCTGGGTGACGTTCTCGCCGTCCTTCAGCACGACGATGCGGTCGCAGTTCTCCAGGACCTCCTGCAGGCGATGCGAGATGAAGATGATCGACGCCCTGGTCTTGAGGTCCTTGAGGATGCTGAACAGCGTCTCGCGCTCGCCGTCGTTGAGGACGGTCGTCGGCTCATCGAGGATGACGATGGGATTGGTCGCGCCATATTTCTCCGACAGCCAGAGAACCCGCGCGATCTCCACCATCTGCTTGGCGGCCGGGGACAGCATGGAGACCGGCTGATCGATGTCGAGCGACAACTTCATGATCGCCATCAGCCGCCTTGCCTCGGAGGCCATCTGGCGTTTGGAGAGCAGGCCGTGTCTGAGGAAGCCCTGCTCGTGGCACAGGAACAGGTTTTCGGTCACCGACAGGTTCGGTATCAGCGAGCCTTCCTGGAAGACGGCGCCGATGCCTTTCTTGATCGCCTCGATAGTGCCCCTCGGCGCGATCTCCTGGCCGTCAAGGGTGATGCGTCCCTCGTCCGGCTGGTGAATGCCGATCATGATCTTGGTGAGAACGGATTTACCGGCGCCGTTTTCGCCGAGCAGGCCGAGGATCTCGTTCTTGCGGACGTCGATCTCGACGTTGTTGAGGGCGGTGACGCCGGGAAAGCGGCGGGTTATGCCCCGCATCGAAAGAACGACGCTGTCGGTGTTGGTATCTGTCGTAGTCATCGCGTTTCCACCATCACTTGATGAAGCCAAGCTTCTTTCGATCCAGCGTCAGCGCGACGGCGACGATCAGGACAATGCCGTTGACGGCCTGCTGCGCGTAAGGGTTGACGGCCATCAGCACCATGCCGTTGTTGAGGATGGCGAGGATGGTGGCGCCCAGGATGGCGTTCTTGGCTCCGCCGAGACCGCCGGTCAGGGACACGCCGCCCACGACGACCGCCGTGATGGTGGGGAACAGCAGGTTCAGGCCGGCGCGGGAGGTCGCGGTTCCCATGCGGGTGACGAGCAGCACGGCCGCCAGGCCATAGAGGCAGCCGGCGATCGTGAAGGCGACGATCTTCACCCAGTCGACGTTGACGCCCAGCTGCTTGGCGAGCGCCTCGTCGCCGCCCACCGCGTAGAGATGCCGCCCGATGCGCGTGCGATCCTCGAACAGCTGGACCGCGACGACGATGACGATCGCCACCAGCACGACGTTGGCGATGCCGAAAGGCTGTGCGTTGATGAAGGTCTGAATGCGATCGTCGGGCAGGCTGATGATGCGGGACTGGTTGATGAAGACGGCGAGGCCGTAGAGCACGAAGCTCATGCCGAGGGTGGTGATGAAGGATGGAATCCTGAGCTTGGTGTGAAGCACGCCGGTCAGCAGCCCGGCCGCCGCGCCGATGGCGATGCTGATCGGGATGATCCACAGGCCGACGTCGTTGGTGTTGTACTTGTTCTGGGCGAGCAGCCCGACGAAGACCGCGCAGAGCGCAACCGTTCCCTGAAGCGACAGGTCGATGCCGCCGATCACGATCGTCAGGTGGACGCCGGTGGCCAGAATGGCCGGAATGGCGGCCAGGGACAGGATGACCTGGATGTTTGCCCACGAGAGGCTTCGCCCCTCGGTGCCGATGGCGAACAGAGCGGCGATCAGCGCCAGGGAGATGAGCTGCGTCATCACACCCGAGCGCCGCAGCCACCTGAGACTGGCGAATGCGGTCTTGTTTGGCGATCCCATGGCGTCGGCGCTGTTTCCTGCGCTTTTCATGAAAGGCAATCCTTGTCTGCTGCGACTGCGCCTCCGCGGTGCGGAGCGCGTGCCGATGCGTCTCTCGGGGCTCTCGTCGAAGCCCCGCCGGAGCGACGCATCGACACCTACGGCACCGAAAGGCGCCGGCGGCTTGGCTGGCTCTGCGGACGGACACTGAAAGGCAAGGGCCGCCGGGGTGTCGTGCCCCCGGCGGTCTCGGCGGGGAGCGGGCAGGGCTGCGCTTGCCCCCCGCCCGCGTTCGGCGCTCACTTAACCGCGGCGACCCACTTGGCGTAGAAGTCCGAAAGGTCGTACTCGGGCATCTTGTTGAGGGTCTCTTCCACGAAGGTCTTGACGTTCTCGCCGGTGACATGCGTTCCGGAAATCAGGAACGACCGGTGCTCGGGCGGCGTCTTGGTCGGGTCCAGCTTGCCCTCCTTGGCCGCCAGAGCCATGGTCAGGCCGAGCTGCGCTTGGTAGCGGGAGTCCATGAACTCGGTCGATGCCATGGTTCCCTCGGCCAGCGCGTCGAAGGCGTCCGGGATGCCGTCCGTGCCGACCGTCTTGACCTTCTTGGCCAGTCCCGCTTCCTTCAGGGCCGCGACGATGCCGACGGCCATGTTGTCGTTGGCGCTCCAGACGCCGTCGACGTTGGGATGGGCGGCGAGAAGCTGCTTGGTCACCTCATAGGCCTTGTTGGTATCCCAGTCGGCGGCTTCCCACTGCAGCAGCTTGACATCGGGATGCTCGGCAAGCGCGTTCTGCAGGCCCTGGAAGCGACCGATGGCCGCGTTGTTGGACAGCATGCCCTGGATGGCGATGATGTTGCCCTTGTTGGGGGTCGGGAAGGTCTTGAACAGTTCGTTGGCGTTGAAATAGCCCTGCTCGACGGCATCGAAGGCGATGTGGGCCACCCAGTGCGGATAGGCGTCGAGCTTGACTTCGTCGGGCTTGTTCCACCAGTTCACCCAGTAGACGCCGGCCTCCTCGAGCATCTTGGCGATCGGAACGACGTCCGGGCCCTCGTTCGGGTCGACGTTGACGACCATGTTGCCGCCGGTCTTGGCGATTTCCGCCTTGAGGTCGGCGAACTGCTTCTGGCTGTTGCCTTCGCTGCTCAGCACGTCGACCGGGAGGCCGAGCTTCTCGCCGAGGGCTTTCGCTCCGGCGGCGTAGTTGGCGTGATAGGGATTGTCCAGGCCGCGGATCATGACCACCAGCGTGGTCTTGTCGGCGGCGGTGGCATATCCGATGCTTGCCAAACCCAGGGTGACCCCAGCCAGCAGCGTGGCTATGGCGTGTGTATTTCCCATTTGAGTTTCTCCTCCACTTGTCATGAAAGGCCGCCTTCACGAGCGGGACCCGATCAAAGGCGGTTCCTCTACGCTGTTCATGCCGCTGCACGTCGCGCGGCATCGGTTATCGGGCGGTCATCCTCCATGGCCCGCCGCGATCCCCGGACTTGCGAGGCAAGTGCTCGCAACCACCTCACGGCTTGCCCGATCAGGGCAGGGCGTTGAGGAAGGTCAGTGTGGACGTGCCGCCAACGGCGACATCCTTCAGCCAGACGGCGAACTTCAGACTGTGCGGCGTGGCCATGTGAGCCTTGAAGGCGGCCTCGTCGGCATAGGTCTCGACGACTTCGAAACGGTGGGGTTCGTCGCGTCGCTGGTAGACCTGGAACAGTCGGTTGCCCGGTTCGGTGCGGACATCCCTGGCCAGATCGCACAGGCCTGTCGCCAGCTTTTCCGACAGACCGTCGCACGCTTCCAAATGGGCGATCAGAGAAACTTCCATGGTGCCTCCTTGTTTGTTCGGCGGAAAAGCTGCCAGCTGCCGCCGACGCGACGGCGCAAGCCTCCATCCCGTCCGGGACCCGATGTCCGGCGGACGGCAGTGGTGAGCAGGCATGCAGTTTCAAGCTTCAAGTCCGTGTGCGGCGCCGATCCCGGATTGGAGCGGTGCCGCAAAGGCGCTCGAAGGCGTCAGTGGGCCTCGTCGCCGGGGGCGGCGTCCCGATGGTCCCCTTCGACGGCGTCGAGCATGTCGTAATAGGGCGCGCTCAGACGGTAGAGGTCGTTGAACACCGTGAAGAGGCGCGAATACTTGTCCTGCCAGGCCGGATTGGGCCGAATTTCCCGGTCGAACCGTACGCAGGCGCTGACGGCGGCAGCCGTGTCCGCGAACGCGCCGAGCCCGAGGCCGCCGATCATGGCGCAGCCGACGATGCCGTTCTCGGCGTCGGCGGTGCGCAGGATCGGCAGGCCGTAGATCGACGCCTTGACCGTCAGCACGAAGTCGGAGCGCGAGCCGCCGCCCGAGGCGATCAGCCGGCTGATCGGACCGGTGGCCGCCGTCAGGTCGTCGAGGCAGCGACGGGCGCCGAAGGCCGAGCCCTCGATAACCGCGCGGTGCATGTCGCCGGCGCGGTGGCGGCGAGTGAGTCCGAAGAACTGCGCGCGCGCGTTATGCCGGGCGGCATTGCGCTCGCCGGAAAGATAGGGGAGGAACACGAGCCCGCCGCAGCCGGCCGGCGACCCCTCCGCCATGGCGGCGATCTCGGCATAGGACAGCGCGTTGTCGTGGAAGGCGAGGCGCGCCCAGCGCATGGCGTCGCCACCGGCGTCGAGGATGGTGAACACTCCCCAGGCCCGGTTGGCGAGGTGGAGATTGTTCACGCCAATGGCTGGGCGCGGGGCGTCGCTGACGACCGTCAGCAGCGTGGAGGTCCCGGTGCTGTCGGAGGCGACGCCGGATTCATGGACGCCGGAACCCAGGATGGAGGCCGCCATGTCGGAGGTGCCGGCCACTACCGGCAGACCTTCCGGCAGGCCGGTCGAGCGACAGACCGCCGGCAACACCGTGCCGATGACGTCCGTCGCCGCCTTGATCTCCGGCAAAAAGCCGAGATCGAGCCCGAACAGCGCCAGCAGGCCGCCGTCGTAGCGGCCGGTACGGGCGTCGAGAAGATAGAAGCAGGAGGCTTCGCTGAGATCGGTGGCGCGCACGCCGGTCAGGCGGGCGTTGATGAAGTCCTTCGGCATCAGCACGCCGGACGCCTTGCTCCACGCCTCCGGCCGGTGCGTCTTTAGCCACATGAGCTTGAAGGCCGGCCAGGCCGTGGTCGGCGGGTTGCCGGTCAGCGTCATGATCCGCGACAGGTCGCCGCGCACCGAAAACGCCTTGACCTCGGCCTCGCAACGCTTGTCATTCCAGAGCGGTACTTCGTCGAGTACCGGGCGAAGGTTGTCGTCGACCAGAACGGTGCCATGCATTTGGCCGCAGGTGGCAATGCATAGCAGCCGGTTCGCGGCACTCGGATGATCGGCCAGGATCTGACGGATGCCGGCTTCCGCGTTGGCCCACCACTGACTTGCGCGCTGCTCGCTCCAGCCGTGTTTCGGCGTGAGCTGGTCGTGTTCGCGCTGAACCATGGCCTCGATGCGGCCGTCGAGGCCGACCAGTGCCACGCGGACGCTGCCCGTGCCGATGTCGATCGCCAAGATCCTGTCGCGTGTCATATGGGGGAACCACCTTTTGGATTGCGTAGTGCTACCATAAATCTGGAATACCAGAAAAGGGTCGGCGCATCATACTAATGGCTAATGACGCCATCGACGTCGCGGCGTTCTCCAGGAAAGCAATTTCATAACAGTCTTATAAGTGAGAGTCGGAGCAGTACCGTCTTTGGTTCATCGCCGTTGACACTGTCCCATCGCTGGTGCATAGACGCCTGGTATTCCAGATTTGTGTAGCAAAACTTCGTTTTTGGAGGTGGGAATGGCCACTCATTTCGTGATCCGGATACAGGCGGCTCTCGAAGCGGGTGAACTGTCCCGCGGAGAGCGACTGGTCGCGCAATTTGTCCTGGCCGCGCCGGAGGAGGCGATGCGTCTGTCGCTGGCCAGGCTGGCGGAAGCGGTCGGGGTCAGCGAGCCGACGGTGCTGCGCTGCTGCCGCAAGCTCGGCTGCGACAGCCTGCAGGAGTTTCGCATCAAGATGGCCGGCGCCGAGGCGATCGGCCTGCCGGCGACCCACGCCGAAATTCAGCCGGGCAGTTCGGTGGGCGACATCGCCGCCCGCGTTATCGACTTCTCCGTCAGCAATCTCGACAACCTCAGGCACCAGATCGACGTCGGAGCCCTGGAGCGGGTCGTCAAGCTGATGGCGGGCGCCCGATCGCTGCATTTCTGGGGGAATGGCGCTTCCGGCATCGTTGCCCGCGATGCCCAGCAGAAATTCCCGCTGTTCGGCATTCCCTGCGTCGCCGAGACCGACAGCCACCAGATTTTGATCAACGCCGCTTCGCTGTCGTCCGGGGACGTGGTGGTCGTCTTCTCCAACACCGGCCGCAACGCCACCATGAAGCCGTCGATCGACGCGGCCAGGACCAACGGCGCGGCGGTGGTGGTGGTGGCCTCCTCGGCCGAGGCGCCACTCGCCCGGTCGGCCGACGTCGTGCTTTGCGTGCCGACCCTCGACAACACCGACATCTACACGCCGACCATCTCGCGTATCGCCGCCCTCTGCATCGTCGACATCCTGTCCATTTCCATGGCGCAGATGCGGGGCAGCGCCGGCGCCTTGAAGATCAAGTCCATGAAAGAAGCGATCATCCGCAATTTTCGTGGCGAAACCTCCCCCGGGACTGAAGAAACGAATCCGGAGAATTCCTGATGTCTACCATTGCAAGCCGTTTTGCGCGCCTTATCGACCTGAGCGCTGTCCAGGCGATCAACTCCGAACGCGACGTCCGTGAGGTCGCCGCCTACGCCCTCGAAAGGGACATCATCGCCGTCCACGTGCTGCCCTGCTGGGTGCCGCTGCTTCGCGATCTGTTGCCCAAAGGCGGGCCGACGCTGGTCGGCGCGCCGATCGGCTTCCCGAGCGGCGCCCACGTCACCGACATCAAGGTGGCCGAGGCTCGCCGCCTGGTGGCCGACGGCGCCGAGGAAGTGGACATGGTGATGTGCATCGCCAAGGCGCTGAGCGGCGACTTCGCCTACGTCGGCGCCGACATCCGCGCCGTCGCCGAGGCGGTGGCACCGACGCCGATCAAGGTGATCCTCGAATGCCATCACCTCGACGAGGCGACCATCCGGCGCTGCTGCGACGTCGCCATCGACAGCGGCACCAAGTGGATCAAGACGGCGACCGGCTGGGCTCCGACCGGCGCCACCGTGGCCAACCTCACCATCATTTCCGACCAGGTGCGCGGCCGCGTCGGCCTCAAGGCGGCCGGCGGCGTCAGGACGCTGGAAGATGTCCGGGCGTTCTACCGCCTCGGCGTGCGCCGCTTCGGCATGAGCCTTTCGGCTGCTCGTTCCCTGCTCGAACACCTCGATACGAAGCCGGAATCCTTCCCCGAACTGGCCGGCGCCTGACAGATCACTGGGAGAGCAAGATGAAATACAAAACAGTTCCGGCCCTGCCCAACGCTCGCATTTCAACCATCGGCTTTGGCTGCTGGTCGCTTGGGGCCGGGTCCGGCTGGCGCGATTCCGACGATGCGGAGTCGATCGCCACCGTGCACAAGGCCATCGACTGCGGCGTCACCTTCTTCGACACGGCGCCGGTCTACGGCTTCCACGGCTCGGAGACGCTGCTCGGCAAGGCGCTGGCGGGGCGGCGCGACCAGATCTTCCTGGCGAGCAAGTGCGGCCTTCTCTGGGACGACAGCCGTACGACGCGGCGCGACCTGTCCTACAAGGCGGTCATCGCCGACGTGGAAGGCTCGCTCGGCCGCCTCGGGACCGACCACCTCGACCTCCTGCAACTGCACTGGCCCGACCACGCGGCGCCGCTCGAGGAGACAGCGCGGGCGCTGCGGCAGTTGCTCGACCAGGGCAAGATCGGCGCGGTCGGCGTCACCAACTACTCGGTCGCCGACACGCTGGCGCTGGCAAGGCTCGTTCCGGTGAGCACCTATCAGGGGCTCTACAACATGCTGGAACGCAACACCGACAGCTACCACGCCATTCCCCTGGAGTATCAGGCCGAGCGCGAGATCCTGCCGCTCTGCCTCGAGAGAGGCATGGCCTTCCTGCCCTACAGCCCGCTGTTCCAGGGCCTCCTGACCGGCCGCTTCAACGCCGACAGCAAATTCGGCTCCAACGACGTCCGGTCGGCCAATCCCAAGCTGGCCGGCGATGGCTACCGGCGCTACGTCGCCGTCGTCGACGAGCTGAAGCCGATCGCCGCGGCGGCCGGCGTCAGCATGACGCATCTGGCGCTCGCCTGGCTCTGCCAGAACCCGGCCGTCACCTCGGTGCTGTGCGGTGCCCACCGGCCCGACCAGATCGCCGACAACGCCGCGGCGGCCGACGTCGAGCTGTCCGGGACAACCCTCAACGACATCAGGGAGGTGCTGGAGAACAACAACCTTTAGGACCGTTTGGAGGAACGTCAAGAACTTGCGCCGGCGCGCCGATCGGCGGTCGGCATCCATCTGGGAGGATAACATGAGGAAGTTCATCGTAGGCTTGTGCGCCGCGACCGCGCTGGCGCTGGTCACCGGTTCGGCCTTCGCCAAGGACCCGGTCGAAGTCGCCGTCATCATCAAGGCCACCAATTCGGAGTTCTGGCAGGCGGTGCTGGTCGGCGCCCAGAACTACGCCAAGGAGCACGAGGGCGTCACCGTCACCACCAACGGCCCGCCGTCGGAGGCCGACATCGACCAGCAGGTGTCGATCCTCGAAGACACCGTGTCGCGCGGGCCGGCCGGCATCGTCATCTCCTCGACCAGCTCGGAAGCCACCGTGCCGGCCATTGAGCGGGCGATGGACCAGGGCATTCCCGTGGTCACCATCGACAACCGGGTCAAGACCGACAAGGTCACCTCGTTCCTCGCCACCGACAACGTCGCCGGCGGCAAGATGGCGGCCAAGCAGATGGTCGAAGAGCTGAAGGCGGCCGGCAAGCCGCTCACCGGCAAGGTCGCGCTGATCAGCTCGATGGCCGGCGTGCAGGTGCTGATCGACCGCGACAGCGGCTTCGAGGCGGGCCTCAAGGAATACGCCTCCGACCTGACGCTGATGCCGGCGCGCTACGTCAACAACGACATCTTCACCGCAGTCAACACGGCGCAGGATCTCGTGCTGTCGAACCCGGACCTGGTCGGCATCTTCGCCGACAACAACACCACCGGCAGCGGCGTCGCCAAGGTGCTGGGCGAGACCGGCAAGCAGGATGCCATCGTCGCCGTGGCATTCGATTCCGATCCGCAGGAAGTCGAGGCGCTGCGCGCCGGCACGCTGAAGGCGCTGGTGGTGCAGGACCCCTACGGCATGGGCTACAAGGGCGTCGACAGCGTCGTCAAGGCGCTCGCCGGCGAGAAGCTGCCGGCCTATGTCGACACCGGCGCCAGCATCGTCACCAAGGCCAACATGGAAGAGGAGGCCTACAAGAACCTCCTCGACCCGCTGGGCCGCGCCATCAAGTGACCAGACAGCGAGGCCGGCGCGTCAGCGCCGGCCCCGACATACACGCGTTGAAGCAGACCGGGGCGCATGGAGGAGAGCGGTCATGGCCGAGTTGATCGCCGCAAGCGGCATTTCAAAGGCATTTCCGGGGGTTCGCGCCCTTGACCAGGTGGATTTCGTCCTCAAGCCCGGCGAGGTCCATGCGCTGGTCGGCGAAAACGGCGCCGGCAAGTCGACGCTGATCAAGATCCTGATGGGCGTCTATCGCCGGGACTCCGGCAGCCTCGCCGTCAAGGGGCGCGACATCCATGACTTCAGTCCGCAGGCGGCGCAGGCGAACGGCATGGCCGCCGTCTACCAGGATATCTCGCTCGCCCGCACGCTGACGGTGGGCGAGAACTTCTACCTCGGCCACATGCCGACCGGCCGCTGGGGCACCATCGACTGGACTGCCGCCTACGACCGCTGCGGCGCGCTGCTCAGGGAACTCGGCCTCGACGACATCGACCCGCGCGCGCCGCTGAACAGCCTGTCGGTCGCCAAGCAGGAGATGGTGGCCATCGCCAAGCCGGTGTTCGAGAACGCCGACATCCTGGTGTTCGACGAGCCGACGGCGCTGCTCGCCAGCGAGGAGACCGAGACCCTGTTCTCAATCATCCGGCGGCTGCGCAGCGAGGGCAAGGGCATCATCTACATCTCCCACCGCATGGAGGAGATCTTCGCCATCTGCGACAGCGTCACCGTGCTGAAGGACGGCCGTCACGTCCGCACCATGCCGGTTGCCGACACCAATCCCGACGACCTGGTGCGGCTGATGGTCGGCCGGTCGATGGAGGATATGTATACCATCAAGCGGTCGCCGCCCGGCGAGGTGGCGCTGAAGGTCGACGGTCTGACGCGCGAGCCGCGCTTTCACGATATCAGCTTCGACGTCCGCCACGGCGAGATCTTCGGGCTGTTCGGCCTGGTCGGCTCGGGACGCACGGAAATCATGCGGGCGATCTTCGGCGCCGATCCCATTGACCGCGGAGAGATCCACCTCGACGGCAAGCCGGTGCGCTTCACCCATCCGAGCCAGGCGATTGCCGCCGGCATCGGCTTCATGAGCGAGGACCGCAAGAACCAGTCGATCGCCCTGCCGCTGTCGGTGCGGACCAACATCAATCTCGCCCACTATCCGGCCATCTCGCCGTTCGGCGTCATCGACCGGACCGCGGAGCGGGACGCGGCGCGCACCTACGTCGACCGGCTGGCGATCAAGACGCCGTCCGATGCGGTGGCCATTCGCAACCTCAGCGGCGGCAACCAGCAGAAGGTCGTCCTCGGCAAGAATCTGGCGGCCAAGTCGCGGATTCTCGTCTGCGACGAACCGACCATCGGCGTCGACGTCGGCGCCAAGAGCGAGATCTACAAGATCTTCGAGAAACTGACGGAGGGGGGCGTCGCCATCCTCATGGTGTCCTCCTACCTGCCGGAAATCATGGGTTTGGCCGACCGGATCCTGGTCATCTACGAGGGGCGGCCGATGGCGATCGTCGACCATGCCGACTTTGACGAAGAGAAGCTGGTTCGCCTGGCTTCCGGACTTCAGGCCTGAGACGCGTGAGCGGAGGATATGACTGTGGCAGACAAACTCGAAATCGCGGCGCGTCCGGGGATTGCCGCGCTCGGCAGGCTCAGGATCGGCACCAGCACCACGCTCATGGCGATCGTCATCGTGCTGTTCGCCTTCCTGAGCGTGACCTCGGCCGTCTTCCCGACGCCGGAGAACCTCTCCAATCTCCTGAGGCAGACGTCGATCAACGGCATCATCGCGCTCGGCATGCTGATGGTGATCATCACCGCCGGCATCGACCTCAGCGTCGGTGCGGTGGTGGCCATCGCCGGCATCGTCAACGCGCTGATGCTGCAGGCCGGCGTCTCGATGTGGGTCAGCATCCCGCTGACCATCCTCATCGGCGCCTCGATCGGCGTGTTCAACGGCATTCTGGTGCACGAGGTGTCGATTACCCCGTTCATCGCCACGCTCGGCACGCTGACCATCGTCCGCGGTCTGGTGATGATCATGTCGGGCGCCCGCATGGTCGCCAACCTGCCCAAGGAATTCGGCCAGATCGCCTCCGGCAGCGTGTTCGGCATTCCCAGCATGTTCATCATCTGGATGGTGCTGTTCGTGGTGACGGTGTTCCTGCTCAACTACACTCAGCTCGGCCGCAACTTCTTCATCATCGGATCGAGCAAGGAAGTGGCGCGGCTCTCCGGCATCCGCCTGCGGCCGAACATCTACGCCGTCTACGGCCTGTCGAGCGCCTACGCGGCGCTGGCCGGCATCCTCCTGAGTTCGCGCCTCAGCATGGGCGTACCGACGGCCGGCATTTCCTACGAACTCGACGCCATCGCTGCGGTGGTGATCGGCGGCGGCAGTCTGTTCGGGGCGGCCGGCAGCGCCGTCGGCACCGTGCTCGGGGCGATCATCATGCAGACCATCCGCAACGGCGGCAACCTGCTCGGCATCGATCCCTTTGCCTTGCAGGTGATCATCGGCGCGCTGATCCTGATCGCCGTCGGCATCGACCAGATCCGCGTCCGCAGGGCCGAGAAGGGCTGACCCCCGGCGCCGGAAGCTGGACACGGCCCATGGGCCGTGCTCCGATGGGCGAGACTGACATGGTGGAGACGGGCGTGGACATGAAGGGTGATATCGCCAGCATCGGAGAATGCATGGTGGAGCTGGCGCCGGCCGGCGGCGGGCTGTTCCAGCAGGGGTTTGCCGGCGACACCCTGAATACGGCCTGGTATCTCAGGGCCCTGCTGCCGAGGGAAACGCGAAAGGTGCGCTACGTCTCGGCCGTCGGCACCGACGCGATATCCGAGGCCATGCTGGCCTTTCTCGCCGATCATGGCATCGACACCGGATCGATTGCCCGTCTGCCGGATCGCACCGTCGGCCTCTACCTGATCACGCTCGACGGCGCCGAGCGGTCGTTCTCATACTGGCGCTCGGTGTCGGCGGCCCGGCAACTCGCGGCCGACCAGGCCCGGTTGGCGGCGGCGCTCGATGGCGTGGCGGTCGCCTATCTCTCGGGCATCACGCTGGCAATCCTCGATCCCGAGAGCCGGGGGCGGCTGTTCGAGGTGCTGTCGGACTTGCGCCGGCGCGGCGGTGCGGTCGTCTTCGATCCCAATATCAGGCCGCGCCTCTGGGACAGCGCCGCGACCATGGCCGAGGTCATCACCCGGGGCTACAGGGCTTCGACGATTGCCCTGCCGACCTTCCCCGACGATGCCGCCCTCTATGGCGACGCGTCGCCGCACGAGACCGCGCGGCGCATCGCCGATCTCGGAGTTCGCGAGATCGCGGTGAAGGACGGAGGCAACCCGGCGCTAGTCTGGGTGGACGGGAACACGACCATGGTTCCACCTTCTCAGGTCGCGCGTGCCATTGACACCACCGGCGCCGGCGACAGCTTCAACGGCGGCTATCTGGCGGCACGCGTCGCCGGGCGCTCCCCGCTCGAGGCGGCACGGCTTGGCCACGACGTGGCGGGCCGCGTCATCTGCGAGCGCGGCGCGCTCGCCCCCATGCCCCTGTTTACCGACCTGATGGTCGGCTGATCCCGTTCGTTACAAGGAAGTGCTGCCATGGTCGATCTTGCTGCTCTGACCGGTGTCCTGACCCGCGCCCCGGTGGTGCCGGTGCTGATTGTCGACCGGCTGGCCGATGCCGGGCCGCTTGGAAGCGCCCTAGTGCGCGGCGGCCTGCCGGCGCTGGAAGTCACCTTGCGGACGCCGGTCGCGCTCGACGCCATCCGGGCGATGGCCGACATCCCCGGCGGCGTGGTGGGGGCGGGTACCGTGCTCGATGCCGAGCAGGCCAAGGCGGCCGTCGAGGCGGGGGCGAAGTTCCTGGTAAGCCCCGGCGCGACGCCGACGCTGATCGACGCGGCCGCCGCCCTTGGCGTGCCGCTGCTGCCGGGCGTCGCCACGGCATCGGAGGCAATGGCGGCACGCGAGCGCGGGCTCAGGCTTCTGAAATTCTTCCCGGCCGGTCCGGCCGGCGGTCCCGCCTATCTGAAGGCACTGGCCTCGCCGCTTCAGGATATCCGCTTCTGCCCGACCGGTGGCGTCGGCCCCGAAAATGCCCTCGACTATCTGTCGCTGCCGAATGTCATCTGCGTCGGCGGCTCGTGGGTGGCGCCGAACGATGCCGTCAGGGCCGGAGACTGGGCCAGGATCGAAAGCCTTGCCCGCGGCGCTGCCGCGTTGCGCGGCTGATCCAGCCCGTGAATCGAGAGCCTTCGCCTGGCGGCCAGTTGCTTCAGTCTGGTCGGCGAATGCCTTGGCGGGACGCTTGACGGTACGATGTTGCGGTGAAGACGAGGCGTGCCGATTGCCTGCCGGACGGCTCGCCGGCACGTGCCTCCGCGCTTCTGGCTCCAATCTGCCTTGGCAGCTGTCGCGTCGGCGAATGACGCCGGGCGCGCGAGGTCGGCCGTCCACGGACTTCAAGAACCGTTTGCCCATCCGGAGATTGAAGTC
>LUYO01000005.1:0-37986 GCA_001603295.1 Rhodobacterales bacterium Alpha_02 | reverse complement strand
GGGTCTAGCGAACGAGAAAGTGAATGCAATCGATGTGCCATAGACTAAAATATTGAAATTATTATGTAATATATGACTCTATTCATGCGATCGCAAAAAGTGCATGCAGTTTGTGGGTTGATAGCCTAATTTATGATCGGTGATCTAAGAATGTGCGATCATGCATCACTCTTGACCGAAAGGGATGATTCAACCGCTTGGTGATATGAAGAAATATCGATATATAACAGCGGTGTGAGCCGCCGTTTGACTTCCCGGTCGATACTTAGCATGTGTATGCAGATGAGGAGATCCGATGTGAAGCAAGGGCGAAGCCGCGATATCATCCGTGCCGGCACCACCGTCGAGCAAATGGTGCGCGCCATCTCCGGCCTGATCGTCACCGGCAATCTCAAGCCCGGCGACAAGCTCGACGAAGGCTCGCTGGCCGGCCGCTTCGAGGTATCGCGCACGCCGGTACGCGAAGCCCTGCGCCAGCTCGGCGCCATGGGTCTCGTCAAGCGCGAACCAAACCGCAGCGCCGTGGTGACCACGGTCGACGAAAACCACCTCAACTCCATGTTCGAGGCGATGGCCGAACTGGAGGGCATTTGCGCCCGCCTCGCCGCCCTGCGCATGACGATCGACGAGCGGCGCAGCATTGAGGCCGAGCATCGGGCATCGCACAGGTTGATCCGCGACGGCGCCGAGGACGAGTACGCTGCCCATAACACGCGTTTTCACACGGCGCTCTATCTCGGAGCCCACAACGAGCACATCTACGACCTGGTGACCCAGACGCGGGCGCGCCTTGCCCCCTTCCGGCGGGCCCAGTTCCATTTGCCCGGCCGCCTCGTTCGCTCCTTTGAGGAGCATGAGGCAATCGTCACGGCCATCCTGCGCGCCGATGCCGCGGCTGCCGGCAGCGCCGCCTATGCGCACGTGGCGACTGTCCGAACGGCAGCGGCAAATGTCGTCGCCAATCCGCAGGTATTCGCCGATCTCTAGCCGCTTGATCCCGGACCTTGATGGCGCAGTCTTCGCGGGTTCGGAACGAGGCCTTATGAGCCATGTTCCTCACGGAGTGCCGTGACGACAGGCGGCTCTTCTCCACTATCGGTCGCAGGCTCATCACCAAGGCCATCGCGGGCTCCTTGGCCGGATCGTTTCTCGCAACTCCGACCATGCCGGCGCCCCGCCGTTGACCACCCAGTCACCGGGCTACCCCACCTCAGGGGACGCGCTGCAACAAATCACGCTTGCTCTTCCCGGTATCGACTTGGGCTCAGCCCCATCCGCTTGCGGAACATCTTGGAGAAATGCAGCGGGTTGGCATAGCCGACCCGGATCGCCACCTGCTTGACCGGCGCGTCGGTCATCTTGAGGATGCGGCAGGCGAGCTGCATCCGGAGGTCGTCGCGCCAGCTCATGATGCTGCAGCCGTAACGGTCCTGGAACAGATGCGACAGGCGCGACACCGACAGCCGCGCGTGGTCGGCGATGGCTTCGAGGCTGAGCGGTCGGTCGATGTTCTCGGCGATATAGGAGCAGATGCCGGCCAGCCGCGGGTCGTAATCGGCCACCGGCTTTTCATTGTAGCGGCTGCAAATCAGGATGGCGCGCTCCAGGAGATTGAACGACATCTCCATGGCGAAAGCGTCGGCATTGATCGACCAGGCGTCGATCTCGGAAAAGATGCGGTCCAGCTCGCGGCGGAAGTCGTCGTCCTGTCCGCGCAGCAGCGTCGCCCTGGGACCGCCGCCGCGCCAGGACAACCAGGGCAGCCAGGTCTGGCGCGGCTGGAAATACACCCAGCGGTGCCACCACGACGCAGACCCGTCGCAGCGACGGTAGCGGTGCTCCACCCTTGGCGGGATCAGCAAGACGTCGCCCTCATGGAGATCGACCTCGCCGGGCCGATCGAGCAGCAAACCTCGGCCACGCACGGTGAGAAGCAGCGTCCAGCCGTCGAGGCCGTTCGGCCGTTCGATGGCAAAGTCCAGAAGCCCGTCGCGCTCGATCGGCGTCAGGCCCGACATCAACCTTTGGCCAAAAGTATATCCGGGTAATAACGGAGCAACCTCCGGGTCCTGCTGCCCATCCGAAAAGTTGTTCATGAATGCAAGGCGATGGATGAGGCGATCGGCCTTGGCGTCGGCTGCGCCGGCCCTCTCAGCAAGATCTGACATACTCATAGCCAGTTCGCCCTCTGTCGTCGGCCGTCGGATGAGGCTATAGCCATATCAAATAGCCGATAAAACCGGCTCGACCAAGCGGGATGGCGAGAATCTGCGGCCGAGTGGAACGAAGACCACGTAGGCAGATATGCACATGCCTTTGGGCAGTACAGCCCCTTTCTGAACGGTTGCGGGGATTTCGGCGCCTGCCCGGAGAGACTTCCAGACAACGCCGCTCTATTTCGTGAGTTTGGATATCCTGTTTACCTCCATTCGCTTTTACATCGCGCGCATGTCAACACCGATCCATCGGAGAGTAGAGTGAAAAAGACGTTCGACGAAAAGCTGGCGATCCTCCAGGCTGACCCGTCCGCCGATTGCTTCATCCTGGCCGACGCCAAGGACCCCGACATGGCCCGTGGCGTTGCCTCGGCCGGCCGGACGGCCGACGGCAAGCTCAGGTCGATCGACGACCTCCGTCAGGACATCCGCGACATCGTCAAGGCGGAGATGGTGGACATCATGCTGATGTCGGCGAGCACATCGGCCAGGTTGACCATCGAGGAGCGCATCTTCGACGGATCGCCGGTGCTGCCGGCCGTGCGCGCCAACGACACCACCGATCTCCACGTGGTGCGCGGCGGTCGCTATGTGGCGGCCCCGTCGGCTCCCTTCAGTACCGCCACCATCGACCACATCCAGGCCGGCAAGCTGGACCCCTCGCCAAGGGAACGCACGCGCGGCGCCAACCTCGGCCTATACTCGGTGACCTTCAACAACATCCCCGACGCCGACCTCCTGACGCTCGAACGCTACAACGCCTTCCGTATCGAGGCCGAGGAGAAGGGTTTTGACCATTTCCTCGAAGTGTTCCCGCCCAACGTGCCGCCCGAAGTGCACGGCCTCGCGCCGGAAGCCATTCCCGGCTTCGTCAACGATCATATCGTCCGCCTGCTGGCCGGCGTGCCGAGGTCGGCCCGGCCGCTGTTCCTGAAGCTGCCCTATATGGGTGGCCGGGCCGTCGCCGAACTCTGCCACTATGACCCCAGCATCATCGTCGGCGTGCTCGGCGGATCGGCCGGCACCAGCCATGACGCCTTCCTTCTGGTCGAGGACGCCAAGAAGCACGGCGCCCGCGTCGCCCTGTTCGGCCGCAAGATCGTCGCGGCCGAGGATCAGCTCACCTTCATCGAGCACCTGAAGCGCGTCGGCGACGGCGACCTCAAGGCCGACGAGGCCGTGAAATCCTACCATGCGGCGATCGGCAAAAAGGGCCTCAAGCCCCACCGCTCGCTCGCCGACGACCTGGCGCTGACCACCAATGCCACGGCCTACGGCGGCTGACCGAAGGAGGGAGGAACAGATGACCCAGTCGACCAACCCGGAGCGGACCACCTTCGCGCTCTATTTCGGCAATCGCGGCTTCTTTCCGGCCAGCCTGATCGCCGGCGCCCGCGAGGAGGTCGCCAAGGCGATCGGCGATGCCGGCTACGGCTATCTTCTGCCGCCGGTCGAGATGACCCGCCATGGCGCCGTCGAGACGCGTGACGAGGGACGCGCCTATGCCGAGTGGCTCTCCGCCAACCGCGGCCGCTATGACGGCATCATCCTGTCGATGCCGAATTTCTCCGACGAGAACGGCGCCATCGCCGCCTTGCAGGATTGCGGCGTGCCGATCCTGTTGCAGGCCTATCCCGACGAGATCGGCAAGATGGACTTCGAGCATCGCCGCGATTCCTACTGCGGCAAGTTCTCCATCGCCGACGTCTTCCACCAATACGGCCTGCCCTTCACCATGCTGGAGCCGCATGTCGTGCATCCGCTGACGGCGGCCTTCCGGCAGAACCTCGACGACTTCGCCGCCGTCTGCCGGGTGGTCAAGGGCATGCGCCGCTTCTCGATCGGCTGCATCGGCGCCCGCACCACCGCCTTCAAGACCGTCCGCTTCGACGAGATCGCCTTGCAGAAGGCCGGCATCACCGTCGAGACTTTCGACCTCTCCGACCTGTTCCGGCGCGTCGCCGGCCTGTCGGACACCGCCGCCCGCGTGACCGACAAGCGCGACCGGCTCGCCGGCTACACCAACTGCTGCAAGGTGCCGGCCGACAAGATGCTGACGCTGGCCAAGGTCGGCGTCGCCCTCGACGACTATATCGACGAGTATCGCCTGGACACCGTCGCCATCCGCTGCTGGACGGAGATGCAGGCCGAACTCGGCATCGCCCCCTGCGTGCTGCTCAGCGAACTCAACGACCGGGGCGTGGTATCGAGCTGCGAGATCGACATCTGCAGCGCCGTCACCATGCGGGCGCTGAACCTTGCCAGCGGCAAGCCGGCCGCCTGCCTCGACTGGAACAACAACTACGGCGACGACCCGGACAAGGTGATCCTGTTCCATTGCGGCCCGGTGGCCCAGTCGCTGATGACCGAAAAGGGCGAGGTCACCGACCACAAGATGTTCGCCAAGAGCCAGCCGGGCTGCGGCTGGGGCAGCAACGAAGGCCGGATCGCCGCCTTCCCGACCACGCTGTCCAACTGCAAGACCGAGGACGGCAGGCTGACCGTCTACGTCACCGAGGGCGCGTTCACCGCCGATCCGATCGAGACGGAATTCTTCGGTTGTGGCGGCGTCTGCGCCATTCCCGGCCTGCAGAAGAAGCTGATCCGTCTGGGACAGGGCGGCTTCCGCCATCACACCACCATCGGCGTCGGCCACCTGAAGACCGCCCTCGACGAGGCCTTCATCCGCTACCTCGGCTATGACGTCGTCGAACTCGGCTGACCAGCCATGACGTGGCTGTCGGCGCCGACGTCCCGGATGTCGGCGCCGCTGCCACTTTTCCGGAATGTGGGGTGTATCGTGGCGTTACTCGGCATCGATGTCGGTTCGACGGCCCTCAAGGCGACGCTCTATGCGCTCGACGGCGAAAGGCTCGCCGGCTCCTCCCTCGAATATGGCGCCGCCAAATCCGGCCTCGCTCCCGACAGCTTGTGGCGAGCGCTGGCCGACGTCATCCATCGCCTGCGGGCGGCCGCTCCGGCGACGGCAATCCGGGCCGCCGCCATCTCCAGCCACGGCGAAAGTTTCGCGGCCGCAGACCGGACCGGCCGGGCCATCGGCCCGTTCATTCTCAACACGGCGCCGATCGCCGAGGACGAGGCTGCCGCCTTCGCCGACCGTTTCGGCAAGGCGGAGATCTTCCGCCGCACCGGCCTGCCCGTCCATTCGATGTACACGCTGCCGAAGATCGCCTGGCTGCGGGCCAACCGGCCGGACATCTTCGCCGCCGCCGATCGCTTCCTCTGCGTCGAGGACTATATCCTGACGCGGCTCGGCGTCGGCTCGTTCATCAGCACCTCGCTCGCCTCGCGCACCATGGCGCTCGATCTCGAAAGCTGCGCCTGGATCGACGACTATCTCGCCTTCGCCGGCATCAGCAAGGCGCAATTGGCAACGCCGGTCGCCTCCGGCACGCCGGTCGGCCGCGCCGCGCCGGACGCCTGCGACGAGCTTGGCCTGCCGCACGACGTGGAATGGGTGATCGGCGGACATGATCAGGGCTGCTGCTCGCTCGGGGCCGGCGGCATTGCCGAGGGCATCGCCGTCGACGGCACCGGCACCTTTGAATGCGTTTCCATTCCCGTCCGCGACGCCGTGCTGACACCGGCGGCGCTCGGCTGCAACTTCCCGATCGAGCGCCACACCGTAGCGCCGCTCAAGCTCACCCTGTCCTACATTGCCGGTGGCGTGGCGCTGAAGTGGTTCCGCGACGTGGCGAGCCGCCACACCCTCGAGTTGGCAGCCGCCAGGGGCGTCGACCCCTACGAGTTGATCCTCGCCGATCTGCCCGAGGAGCCGACCGATATTCTGATGTTTCCTCATCTGATCGGCACCGGCACGCCCTGGCTCGACGCCCGGGCGCGCGGCGCCGTGGTCGGCATCGACGCTGGTACCAGCTACGAGGAGTTCGCCAAGGCGGCCATCGAGGGCATCACGCTGGAGATGGGCTGGAACCTCGAACTGCAAGCCTCGATCGGCACCGTGATCGGCCGCATCCACGCCGTCGGCGGCGGCGCGAGATCAGACCGCTGGCTGCAGATGAAAGCCGACATCTTCGACCGCGAAGTGGTGGCCGTCCCCGGCGAAGCCAGTTGCGCCGGCGCTGCCATGGGTGCCGGCGTCGGCATCGGCGCCTTCGGGTCCCATGACGAGGCGGCGAAAGCCTTCGTCCGCGAAGGCAAGGTCTTTACGCCACGGCCACATCAGGTGGCCGCCTATCGCCAGAAGGCGGCGCACTACCACGACATGGCCAGACGCCTCTATGGCTTTGTCGCGCCGATAACACGCCCGGCAAGCGACCATCCGTTGGCAACGCCTCGTCGAGTTTAGCTGGTCGGCGCGGTTGCGGAATTGGTCCCGCATACGCCAAGGTGCCGGTCCGGTCAGGATATCGAGCGCTCGACATCGTCTGGAGTGTTCGGACGGCAGACCATCGCCGTGAGCGCCTCAGAAACCAAAGGCCCGGTTGGAGCCGCCTTGGGTGAGGTTGCGCTCGCGCCTTCCAGCCCGTGCGACGCGTCTTTGCAGCCTCGGGCTTGTCGCACCGCGTCGGCTTCCTCTGCGCGGATCTCGACCGGTTGCTTCATTGGCGATTGTCTGCGCCGTTGTGGCGAAGGCGACCGGGCAGCGCCACGCCCGCCATTGAGCGGTCACAGGAAGCCGCGTATAGAGGCCGCACCTCACGTCCTTGCCTGGCGCTCCCCTTGTCCCACCGCGCTTCGACCTATCTGAGATATATCCTGCGCCGGACAATGTCGCCCCGGCGTTACCGGGAGATCGGCCTGCTGGTTCTGGCGGCGGCGATCGGTTGTCTGGCGGGCGGCATGGTCACGGCGATGAGCTGGATCACCAACTACGCTCACGTGCTGCTGTTTGGTCTGCCCATGCACGAGCGGCTGAGCGGGCAGGACGCTCTTGCCTCGCCCTGGCTGGCGCTGGTGCCCATGGTCGGCGGCACCGTCCTGGTTGTCCTCGGGCTTGCCGTACGGCGTGTCATCCGGCGATCGCCGGTCGACCCGATCGAAGCCAACGCCCTGCACGGCGGACGCATGTCGGTCGGCGAAAGCCTCTACGTCGCCGTCCAGACCATGATCTCCAGCGGCTTCGGTGCTTCGGTCGGTCTCGAGGCCGGCTATACGCAGGCGAGTTCCGGCATCGCATCACAAATCGCCCTGGCATTGCGGCTGCGCCGCTCCGAGGTGCGCATGCTGGTCGGCTGCGCCGCGGCCGGAGCCATCTCCGCCGCCTTCGACGCACCGATTGCCGGCGCCTTCTACGGTTTCGAGCTGATCATCGGCACCTACACGGTGACTCTGGTGGCGCCGGTGCTTGCCGCCTCGCTGACGGCCAGCCTCACCGCCGACTGGCTCGGCGCGGTCCAGACACCGGTTCAGATGGGCACGGTTCCGCCGACAAGTGCGGTGGAGCTGTTGCCTTTCCTCGCCCTCGGCGTTCTCGGCGGTCTCGCCGCTGTCCTGGTGATGCAACTGGTCACCGGCGTCGAGCAGTTGTTCCGGCTGGTCCGCTGTCCGGCCTGGCTGCGCCCGGTCACCGGCGGCGTGCTGGTCGGCGGTCTGGCGCTGATCTCGCCGCATGTGCTGTCGTCCGGCCATGGGGCACTGCACGTCGAGCTGCAATCGTCGTCGACCTGGCAGGCGCTGATCATCCTGTTCGCCCTGAAGACCGCCGCGTCCGCCATCTCGCTCGGCTCGGGCTTTCGAGGCGGTCTGTTCTTCGCCTCGCTCTATCTTGGCGCCCTGCTCGGCAAGGCCTACGCGCTGATCCTCGTCGCGCTCGGCTGGACGACCGACCTGCCGCCGATCCTCGCCACGGTCGTCGGCATGGCGTCGATGGCGGTGGGCGTGGTCGGCGGTCCGATGACCATGACCTTTCTGGTGCTGGAGACGACGCGCGATCTCGCCATCACCGGTGCCGTGCTGGCCGCCTCGATCATGTCGGCGGTGATCGTTCGCGAGACCTTCGGTTATTCCTTCTCGACCTGGCGTCTGCACCTCCGGGGCGAAACCATCCGCAGCGCCCATGACGTCGGCTGGATGCGCAATCTCACCGTCTCCCGCATGATGCGCGCGGACGTCCGCACCGTATCATCCGGGCAGAGCCTCGAAACCTTCCGCAAGCAGTTCCCGCTCGGATCGACGCAGCGGGTGATCGTCGTCGACGACGAGGGCCGCTACGCCGGCATCGTGGTGGTGGCCGATGCCTATGCGCTCAACGTCTCCGGCGGCGACATCGCCCGGATGACGCTGGCCAAGTTGGCCCGATATCCCGGTGTCGCCCTGGTGCCGTCGATGAACGTCACCGACGCGGCCAAGATGTTCGAGGTGACCAACAGCGAAGAACTGGCGGTGGTCGACAGCCCGAAGACGCTGAAGGTGGTCGGCCTGCTCACCGAGCAGCACCTGCTCCGCCGCTATGCCGAAGAACTCGACAAGGCCCGCCGGGATCTGGCCGGCGAACCGTAGCCGGGGGTCAGAACCGCGGGAATACCGCGATGATGCCGGCGAAGACGACCAGCGAGGCCAGCGTGTGGACCGTCAGCACCTGCAGGATCAGCGGGCGCTCGGCAACCGCCACGGCATCATCGGGCATGAACAGCGGCACGATGAACGGCGGCGGCAATATCATCAGCGTGAACAGCGCCACCTGAAAGCGCAGGTCGAAACCGAACATGGTGCCGAGCACCAGGAAGGAGGCCAGCACGGCAAGCGGGAGCTGAACGGCGAGACGAAGGCCGATGATGCGGGCAATCTTGCCGGCGTCGACCGATTCGAAGCGCAAGCCGTGCCCGACGACGATCAGAACGGCCGGCACGATCATCGCCGAGAGATAATGCAGCGTCACCATCACCGCATCGACGCCGGGAATGGCATGAAGCGCCGCCGTTCTAAGACCCAGGACGTTGCCGAGCAGCCCCAGAAAGATGGCCGCCGTCACCGGATTTCTCAGGAAACCGAGGAGGAGGCTTGCCGGCCTTGCAGAGCCATCGCGGGCGGCGATCAGCAGCGCGAAGAACACGAACCAGATGAACAGTTCATGGCCGAGCGCCACGACGGCGATCGAGGCCAGCGCGGCGGCGCCGTAGGCACCGACGAACAGGCTGACGCCCAGCATGCCGAACTCGTACCCGCCCATCATGAACGGCGTGTAGCGGTCGGCGGGAAAGGCTCGCCGGGCCAGCCGCCAGCCGATCGCCAGCCCCACGGTACACGTGACGAACACGATCGCCACCAGCGACAGGTAACTTGGTGTCAGATCCATATCCAGGAAGGACAGAAACAGCACCGACGGCAGCACCATGCGGACGACGATCTGCCGCAGCCCGTCCACCGCGGCATCGCTCAACCAACCGAAGCGGTGGCTGGCAAAGCCGATGGCGATCAGCAGGAAGATGGGCACAACTTGGCTGGACAGCGACATGAAACGATCCGGGGTCAGCGATTCCGCCGGCACTATATGACCGGATCGACGCCGGAAAATAGTCAGATAAATGGCAGATGCCGGTTGCAAAAAACCGAGCCGGAACAACTGGAAATCCGCCGTGATCGCGATGCTCACCGACGCCAGCAACGCCATTCCCTCAAGAGAAGAGAATTGCATAAGGCATCGGTCGCGCTCGGCTATCGGCAACATGTCCCGGCCGGCATCTCGGCTGTTGCCGATGGACAGCCGTCGTGCGGGACGGCATGTTGTGCGCCCGATCATCGGCCGATAGTGCAAGGACAGACCGCCATGCCGTCTTGGGACGAGGAATTCTCCAAACCGGGTCACCGCTACGGCACGGAGCCCAACGGATTTCTCGTCGAGATGGCCGGACGCCTGCCGCCGGGCGCCAGGGTGATCGCCGCCGGTGACGGCGAGGGGCGCAACGGCGTCTGGCTGGCCGGACAGGGGCACCATGTTCTGGCGCTCGACGCCTCGGCAGTCGGCCTTGGCAAGGCGCGGGTGCTGGCCGAGGAACGCGGCGTTGCCATCGAGACCGCCGTCGTCGATCTGTCCGGCTATGACCCCCAACCCGGCAGCGCCGATGCCGTGGTGCTGATCTACGTCCACATGCCCGCGGGCGTCCGGCGCGCCGCCCACCGCAACCTGATGCGCGCCCTGAAGCCGGGCGGGCTGGTCATCCTCGAAGCCTTCCACCGCAACCAGCTCGGACGCGACAGCGGCGGCCCGCCGGATCTCTCGATGCTGTTCGACCTGGCGTTGCTCGAGGAAGACTTCGGACCTGACATCCGCGCCATCCATGCCTTCGAGGGCGACGTTGAACTCGACGAGGGGCGCGGTCATCGCGGCAGCGGTGCCGTCGTGCGCTTCGTCGGCGTCAAGGTCTAGCCGCGCCACGGGTGGATTTCGTCGTTCGCCCAGGTTCGCAGGAAGGCGCCGATGTCCCGGAACGTCTTCGCCCGCCCCGACTGGCGCCGCCAGGCAAGGCCGATGCTGCGCACATTGGTTTCGCCCGACATCGCGCGGACGGCAATGTCGCCGCCGGCAATGCCGCCGGTGATCGCCAGATCGGGCAGCAGCGTCGTCCCCATGCCCTCGGCCACCATGGCGACCAGCGTCGGCAGGCTGGTGGCCGAAAAGGCCGCCTCGGCCACCTCCGGCACCGCTTCGAGCAGCGGCAAGGCGTGGCTGTGCAGACAGTGATCGCGTTCGAGCAGCATCAGCGGCTCATCGGTCAGCTGCGCCAGCTCGACGCAGGCGGTCGCGGCGAGCGGGTGGCTGGCGGCGCAGGCGAAGCGATAGGCGTCGTCGAACAGCATCATGGTCTCGAGGCCTTCCGTCTCATAGGGAAAGGCGATCAGCACCAGATCGAGTCGGCCATGGGCGAGGCGATCGAGCAGCGCGCCCGTCTTGTCCTCGCGCAGCGCGAAGCGCAGCGCCGGAAAACGCTCGCGGAGCGCCGGGATGATCCGAGGCAGCAGGTAGGGCCCGATGGTCGGGATCGTGCCGAGCGCGATGGTGCCTGAAAACGGCGTGGTCGACTGGGTGGCGATGTCGAGCATGTCGTCGGCCGCGCGCAACAGTTTGGCCGCCTTCTCCGCCAGTTGATGGCCGATCGGCGTCAGGATCACCGAACGCTTGGTGCGCTCGGCCACCTGAACGCCCAGGATCGTTTCGAGTTCGCGAATGCCGGCGCTGAGCGTCGACTGGGTGACGGCCGACGCGGCGGCTGCCTTGCCGAAGTGCCGGTGCTCGGCCAGCGCCACCAGATAGGCGAGATGCCGAAGGTTGGGATAGGCCCGCATGCTGATCGCCATCCTCGATCACGGTGACAGGAATTATTCGTTTCCCAGTGATTTAGAAACTTCTTATGCAAGGGGCAACAGATAAACGCGGGATGGAAGCGATGAGCGAGAAAACCCGAGGCGGCATCGGCAGGCCGGAGGTCACCGCCTTCCCCGATCCGGACACCCACACCATCAGCTATGTCGTCGCCGATCCGGCCACCGGCGCCGCCGCCATCGTCGACAGCGTGCTCGACATCGACTACGCCGCCGGCCGTCTCTCCTATCGGTCGGCCGACGCCGTCATCGCCTTTGTCGAGGAGCGCGGCCTCCGGGTGGAGTGGCTGATCGAGACGCACGTTCATGCCGATCACCTGTCGGCCGCCCCCTACATTCAGGCGCGCGTCGGCGGCAAGATCGGCATCGGCGACAAGATCACCATCGTGCAGGACACCTTCGGCAAGGTGTTCAACGAGGGCACCGAGTTCGCCCGCGACGGCAGCCAGTTCGACCGGCTGTTCCAGGACGGCGACCGCTACAGCATCGGCGGCATCGAGGCGGTGGCCCTGTCGACCCCCGGCCATACGCCGGCCTGCATGACGCATGTGATCGGCGACGCCGCCTTCGTCGGCGACACGCTGTTCATGCCGGACGCCGGCACCGCCCGCGCCGACTTTCCCGGCGGCGACGCCCGCGCCCTCTACCGCTCCGCCCGGCGCATCCTGGCGCTGCCGGACGAGACGCGCCTGTTCATGTGCCACGACTACGGCACGACGACACGCGGCATGGCCTGGGAAACGACGGTGGCCGAGGAGCGCGCCCGCAACATCCACGTCGGCGACGGCATCGACGAACAGACCTTCGTCGACAAGCGCACCGCCCGGGACGCGACGCTCGACATGCCGCGCCTGATCCTGCCCTCGCTGCAGGTCAATATGAAAGCCGGCCGCCTGCCCGAGGCGGACACCGCCGGCAAACGCTTCCTCAAGGTGCCGATCGACGGCCTTTGAGATCCCAGCCCGTCAACCAACTCCAACCATAAGGAAACATCATGAGCTGCACCGATTCCGCCCCCAAGACCGTTGCCGCGCCGGCCGCCGCCGCCGCCCCCGTGGCCGCCGCTCCGGTCGCCGCCGCTCCGGCCGCCGCCCCCGTCGTCAGCCTGCCGCGCATTAACGAGCAGGCGCCCGCCTTCTCCGCCAAGACGACCTTCGGCCCGCGTTCGCTCGCCGACTACAAGGGCAAGTGGCTGGTGCTGTTCTCCCATCCGGCCGACTTCACGCCGGTCTGCACCACCGAGTTCATGGCCTTCGCCAAGGCGGCCGGCGAGTTCAAGTCGATCAACACCGAGCTACTCGGCCTGTCCATCGACAGCATCTTCTCGCACATCGCCTGGGTGCGGAACATCGAGGAGAAGTTCGGCGTCGCCATTCCCTTCCCGATCATCGAGGACCTGAAGATGGAGGTCGCCATGGCCTATGGCATGATCCATCCGGGCGCCGGCGACACCTCGGCGGTGCGCGCCACCTTCATCATCGACCCCGAAGGCATTCTCCGGGCCATGGTCTACTATCCGATGACCAACGGCCGCTCGGTCGCCGAGATCATGCGCCTCGTCAAGGGCTTGCAGACCAGCCTCAAGAACGGCGTCGCCACCCCCGAGGGCTGGCAGCCGGGCGACAAGGTGCTGGTCGGCGCGCCGGTCACCGTCGACGACGTCAAGACCCGCCTCGCCGAAGGGCTGGAGACCACCGACTGGTACTTCTCGCGCAAGGTGCTTGCCTGAACCGCCTGACGGCCGGCATCGGCATGGACGAACCCGCGCCTCCCCCCGAGGGGAGGCGCATCTTTTCCGGGGGATGAAGCGTGATCTTCGAGGCGATTGCAGCCGTCCTGTCGGGCGCCCTGTCCGGCTTCGTGCTCGGCCTGATCGGCGGTGGCGGCTCGGTGCTGGCGACGCCGCTGCTGCTCTACTTCGTCGGCGTCGCGTCGCCGCACGTGGCGCTCGGAACCGGCGCGCTCGCCGTGTCGCTGAACGCCTTCGGCAATCTCTACGGCCACGCCCGCAAGGGTCATGTGCTCTGGCGCTGCGCCATCGTCTTCTCGGCCTTCGGCATGGCTGGAGCCTTCGGCGGCTCGACGCTCGGCAAGCTGATCGACGGCGACGCGCTGCTGTTTCTGTTCGGTCTCGCCATGGTCGCCGTCGGCGCCTCGATGCTGCGGCCGCGCCGCCCGATGCCGGACGGCAATCCGCCCATCACCCGCCGCAGCTGCTATCGCGCCGCCGGCATGGCGGTGCTGGCTGGCGCCGCGTCCGGTTTCTTCGGCATCGGCGGCGGCTTCCTGATCGTGCCGGCGCTGATCTTCGCCACGGGCATGGCGACGATCAACGCCGTCGGCTCGTCGCTGATGGCGGTCGGCGTGTTCGGGCTGACGACAGCGGTCAACTACGCCGCCTCCGGCCTGGTGGATTGGCGCGTCGCCGCCGAATTCCTGGCCGGCGGCCTGATCGGCGGCCTGATCGGGCTCAACCTGGCCAGCCGGCTGTCGGTCAACAAGGACGCGCTCAACCGGATCTTCGCCGCCGTCGTATTCTGCGTCGCCGCCTACGTCCTCTACCGGGCGGGAAGCGCGCTCGTCGCCCGATGAGTCTGGCGCGACAGCCTCGATATCAGGAAAGACTTTTCGTCGAATTGCGCTCGATCAGCTTGCCCGAGAGCATGACGACGCGCGGCGCCATCTCCGGCGTTTCGATGCGCTCGAACAGCAGGCGCATCGCCGAATGGCCGATGTCGGCCACCGGCTGCTCGATCACCGTCAGGCCGGAGCCGATCAGGCCCGTCCAGATCTCGTTGTCGAAGCCGGCGACGGCGATATCGTCAGGTGCCTTGAGGCCAAGCTCCTGCATCGCCTGGGCGATACCGAGGAGAATCAGGCCGTTGGAGGCGATCAGCGCATCCGGACGGTCCTTGCGCGACAGGATCTGGCGCGCCACGACGGCGGCGGCGTCGGGGTTGGGCGCCACGAAATCGGTGCGCGGCTTCAGACCGCGTTCCTGCATCGCCTCGGTATAGCCGCTGAGGCGGTCGCGGGCGGTGGACGAGGTATTGCCGAACAGCCCGGCGATCGACTTGAAGCCGCGGGCATGGAGATGCTCGACCAGCGCCGCCGACGCCTGACGGTTGTCGAGCACCACCGAATCATGCTTGCCGGCCGGACCGTGGCGGTCGACCAGCACCACCGGGAAATCGAAGTTGAGCCGGTCGAGCTGCGCCGCCGTCTCGCGGGTGGGCGCATAGATGACGCCGGTGACCCGCTCTTCCTGCATCAGCCGCAGATACATCGTCTCGCGGCTGGGGTTCTCATCGGTATTGCACAGCACCACCCGCATGTTCGCCTTGTAGGCAGCGTCTTCCACGGCGCGACTCAGCGTCGTGAAGAACGGGTTGCGGATGTCGGGGACGATCAGGCCGATGGTGTTGGAATGCTGCGAGCGCAGCCGGCGCGCCGACAGGTTGGGGCGATAACCGGTTAGTCGGATTGCCGTTTCTACCCGCTCGCGCAGTTCCGGCTTGACGTGGTGGTTGGCGAGAACGCGCGAAACCGTTGCCGGCGAAACACCTGCTGCAACAGCCACATCTTTGATGCCGACGCTCATGGCTAAAATCGTTCTCCGATTGCGGCGAAAACAATCACGTCTACGAACCGCCTTCAATACGGGTTTTTCCAGCTTTTCAAGGAAAGATTGCCCGTGATATGGGCTTAAATCAATCTGAAAAGGTTTTCAGTTTTCTGAGGAGCAGGGAGAGGGAAATCTCATGTCGGTCAGCACCAAACCACTGCTCTCGCCGGACCTCACGCGCCTCAAGGCGGCGCCGGCCTCCAAGGAAGCGGCCATCCGCGAGGCGTGCGGCCTGCTGGCGAGCGGCGGCTATATCGATCCGGCCTATGCCGACAGCATGATGCGCCGCGAGGCGGTGGCTGAAACCTATCTCGGACACGGCGTTGCCATTCCGCACGGCATGAATGCCGATCGCGGCCTGATCAGGCACAATGGCCTCGCCATATTGCAGGTTCCCGGCGGCTTGACCTGGAACGAAGGCCAGACCGTCAAGCTGATCGTGGCGATCGCCGCCCAGTCCGACGACCATATTGCCGTGCTGCGCCGGCTGACGCGGCTGTTCCAGGACGAGGCGGCGCTGGAGGCGCTGTTCGAGGTCGACGACCCGCTGGCCATCATCGCCGCGCTGGACGAGACGGCCGCCGCCGGCCTGATGGCCGAAACCGCCGTGCCGGCCGATCTCCCACTGAAGGTCGAGTGGATCGTCGACTATCCCAACGGCCTGCATGCCCGTCCGGCCAGCCGCTGGGTCGATGCGGCCAAGGCCGCCGGCGTGCGCTTGCAGGTGCGGCGTGGCGCTGACGCCGCCGACCCGACGCGGCTGGTTTCCTTGCTGCAACTGGGCCTGCGCGCCGGAGAAACGCTGACGATTTCCGCCGAGGGCGACAATGCCGCGGTGGCGCTCTCCGCCTTCGTGCAGGTGATCGAGCGACTGTCGGCCGAGGAGAAGGCGGACGCCGCCAAGGCGCCGGCCCCGACCGGCCGCAAGGGCTGGACGCCGGCCACCAATCTGAAAACGTTTTCCGGTGTTGCTGCCGCTCCCGGCGTCGTCATCGCCCCGGTGCACGTGCTGAAGAGCGCCACGGTGGAGATCGCCGACGTGCCGATGGATCTCGTCGCGGCCTCCGCCGCCCTCGATCAGGCGATTGCCGCGACGCTCGACGACCTCAAGGCCGTGGCCGGCGAGGCCGCCGTCAAGGTGGGACCGGCGGAAGCGGCGATCTTCGAGGCGCATGCCGAGCTGCTTGCCGATCCGGAAATCCTGGCCAAGGCCTCCATGCTGGTCGTCGCCGGCCACGGCCCCGCCTGGTCCTGGCGGGCCGCCGTCGACGAGGTGGCGGCGTCGCTCGAGAGCAACGCCAATCCCTTGCTGGCCGCCCGCGCCTCCGACGTGCGCGACGTCGGCCGCCGCGTGCTGGCCAAGCTGGCGCCGGACGTGGCGCGCGGTTCGGCGATCACCCTGCCCTCGACGCCGTCGATCCTGGTTGCCGCCGACCTCACTCCGTCCGATACCATCGGCCTCGACACCCGGCTGATCGCCGGCCTGGCCACCGCCCAGGGCGGCCCGACCTCGCACACCGCCATCCTCGCCCGTACGCTCGGCCTGCCGGCGGTGGTCGCGCTGGGCGCCGGCCTCCTCGACACCAGGGCGGGGACCACCGCCATTCTCGACGGCGCCGCCGGCTGCCTCTATCTCGACCCAAGCGAGGCGGACCTCGCCTCGGCGCGCGCCTACATCGAGGCCGATGTGCGGCGCGGCGCCTCGGAGGCCGAGGGGCGCGCGCTCTCGGCCTCCACCACCGACGGTCACTCCATCGAAATCGGCGCCAACATCAACAAGCCCTCGGAGGTCGCCGGCGCCATCGATCAGGGCGCCGAGGGCGTCGGCCTGATGCGCACCGAGTTCCTGTTCCTCGACGGCGGCCACACGCCGGGCGAGGACGAGCAGTTCGCCACCTACAGCGCCATGGCCGACAACCTCGGCGGCCGGCCGCTGATCGTCCGCACGCTGGATATCGGCGGCGACAAGCAGGCGCCGCATCTGAAGCTGCCGCGCGAGGAAAACCCGTTCCTCGGCGTGCGCGGCACCCGCCTGACCCTGCGCCGGCCCGACCTGATGCGGCCGCAGCTCCGCGCCCTCTACCGTGTCGCCAGGACCGGCGCCAACCTCAAGATCATGCTGCCGATGATCACCTCGCTCGATGAGATCCTGGCCGTCCGCGCGGTGGCCGAGGAGATCCGGGCCGAGGTCGGCGCGCCCGCCGTGCCGCTCGGCATCATGGTCGAGGTGCCGTCGACGGCGGTGATGGCCGACGTCTATGCCGAATATGTCGACTTCTTCTCGATCGGCACCAACGACCTCACCCAGTACACGCTGGCGATCGACCGGCAGCATCCCGAACTGGCGGCCGAGGCCGATAGTCTGCATCCGGCGGTGCTGCGGCTGATCCGGAAGACCGTCGAGGGCGCGGCGGTGCACGGGCGCTGGGTCGGCGTCTGCGGCGGCATTGCCGGCGATCCGTTCGGCGCTTCGCTGCTGGCCGGCCTCGGCGTCGATGAGCTGTCGATGACGGTGCGCGACATCCCCGCCGTCAAGGTGCGGCTGCGCAGCGCCTCGATGAGCGATCTCAAGGCGCTGGCCGACAAGGCGGTCGCCGCGCGGACCGCCCGCGAGGTGCGGGCGCTCGAGGGCTCCTTCGGTGCGGGAGACCAGGCATGAAGCCGATCGTTACCATCACCCTCAACCCGGCGGTCGATCTGACGATCGAAGTCGACGGCCTGGTCCCGGGCGGCGTCAACCGCGCCGAGCAGGTGCAGGCCAACGCCGGCGGCAAGGGTGTCAACGTTGCTGCCTGCGCCGCCGACTGGGGCGGGCAGGTGACCGTGACCGGCGTGCTGGGGCGCGGCAACGACGGCGCCTTCGTCGAACTGTTCGCAACGAAGGACATCGCCGATCGCTTCATCCGCATCCCCGGCGACACCCGCACCAACATCAAGATCGCCGACACCGCCTCCGGCGAGACCACCGACCTCAACACACCGGGCCTCGTCATCGACGCGGACAGCCTGAAGCATGTGACCGCCGCCGCGCTCGACGCCGTGACGACTGGCGCCATCGTGGTCATCGGCGGCTCGCTGCCGGCCGGCATCGACCCGGAAGCGCTGGTGTCGCTGGTGGCGACGCTGAACGACGCCGGCGCCAAGGTGGTGGCCGATACGTCGGGCGCCCCGCTCCGGGCCTTGCTCGCCACCGAGGGCGGCTCCCTGCCCTTCGCGGTAAAGCCCAACCGGCACGAACTCGAGGAACTGGTCGACCATCCGCTGCCCAACCTCGATGCGCTGATCGGCGCCGCTCGCGACATCGTCAGAAGCGGCGTGCGGCTGGTCGTCGTCTCCTGCGGCGAGGAGGGCGCGCTGTTCGTCACCGAAGACAGGACGCTCAACGCCCGCCTGCCGGTGGTCGAGGCGCTCAGCACCGTCGGCGCCGGCGACGCCATGGTGGCCGGCATCGCCACCTCGCTCGCCGAGGACCTGCCGCTCGAAGCCCTCGCCCGGCAGGCGGTCGCCTTCGCCGCCGCCAAGCTGGCGCGCGTCGGCCCCCACCTGCCGGAACGCGCCGTGGTCGTCGCGCTGGCCGGACGGGCGGACATCACCCGCCTCTAGGCACTCAAATTCGTGAGTATCCCTGAATTCTCGCGGGGGGATCTGGCGCGGGAAAGCTCTTCATCGGAGGATGACAATGGCAAAGTTAGCAGTCGTGATCGGCGTCAAGGAGACGGGGAGCAAGCCCCTGATTGCCGCCGAGGCCCTGAAGAAGGCGGCGGGGGCCGCCGGTACCTCCCTCAGCATCGAGACGCAGACACCGACCGGCGTGACGGCGCCGCTCGACGCGGCGACGATCGCTGCCGCCGACGCGGTACTGATCGTCGGCGATGTGGCCGATGAGGCCCGCTTTGCCGGCAAGACCGTCCGCAGGCTGACGCTCGACGCCGCCCTGGCCGATCCGGCCGGCGCGGTTGCCGCATCGGCGGCGGTCAAGCTGATCGTCGGCATCACCTCCTGCCCGACCGGCATCGCCCACACGTTCATGGCCGCCGAGGGCGTCGAGCAGGGCGCCAAGGCGCTCGGCTATGCCGTCAAGGTGGAGACGCAGGGCTCGGTCGGCGCGCAGAACACGCTGACGGCGGAAGAGATCGCCGCCGCCGAGCTGGTGATCATCGCCGCCGACACCAACGTCGACATGTCGCGCTTTGCCGGCAAGCGCGTCTACACCACCGGCACCAAGGGCGCGATCGCCAACGGCAAGGCGCTGGTCGAGAAGGCCCTCGTCGCGGCGACGGTCCAGGGCGCGCCGGCCGCCGGCGGCAAGCGCGATCTCGCGGCGGAAGTGGCGGCCGAGAAGGCCGCCCGCGCGGCGCAGCGATCCGGCCCCTACAAGCACCTGATGACCGGCGTGTCCTACATGCTGCCGTTCGTGGTGGCCGGCGGCCTGCTGATCGCCCTCGCCTTCGCCCTCGGCGGCATCTACGTCTACGACGACGCGCATGCCGGCACGCTCGGCCAGGCGCTGTTCACCATCGGCAAGCAGGCCTTCTCGCTGATGGTGCCGATTCTGGCCGGCTTCATCGCCTATTCGATCGCCGACCGGCCGGGCATCGCGCCGGGCGCCGTCGGCGGCGTGATCGCCGGCACCATCGGCGCCGGCTTCCTCGGCGGCATCGTCGCCGGCTTCCTGGCCGGCTACGTGGTGCTCTACCTCAACCGCTACATCAAGCTCGGACGAAACCTCGACGGCCTGAAGCCGGTGCTGATCCTGCCGCTGCTCGGCACGACCATCGTCGGCCTGCTGATGGTCTATGTGCTCGGCGAGCCGGTGGCGGCGGCGCTGACCTGGCTGACCGAATTCCTCAAGGGCATGCAGGGGGCCAATGCCATCGTGCTCGGTGCGATCATCGGCATGATGATGGCCTTCGACATGGGCGGTCCGGTGAACAAGGCGGCCTACACCTTCGCCACCGGTCTGATCGCCAGCCAGCTCTACGAGCCGATGGCCGCCGCCATGGTGGCCGGCATGACGCCGCCGCTCGGTCTGGCGCTGGCCACCAAGCTGTTCGCCGACCGCTTCTCGGCCGACGAGCACGAGGCGGGCAACGCCGCGGCGGTGCTGGGCATCTCCTTCATCACCGAAGGCGCCATCCCCTTCGCCGCCAAGGACCCCTTCCGCGTCATCCCCTCGCTGATGGCCGGCTCGGCCGTGGCCGGCATGATCTCGATGGCGGTCGGCGCGCAGTTGCGCGTGCCGCATGGCGGCATCTTCGTGCTGCCGATCCCCAACGCGGTCTCCAGCCTCGGCGGCTATGTCGTGGCTATGATCGCCGGCACGATCGTCACGGCGGCGCTGCTCAGGATCCTGAAGAAGCCGGCCGCCGTCTGACCGGCCGGGAGTGAAACGGGGGCGGACGCCTTGGGCGCCCGCCCTTTTTCTTGATGGAGATGTGCCCCGAGGCAAGTCTCCCGCCTTTCAACCAAGGGCAAAATGCATCGGCAAGCCGTTGCCGCCCATGCTCGCTACACATTTGCGCGATCGGAAATCGGCGTCGATGGTTAGCGATCGGGTTCGCATGCCCGCGTCGCAAGCAGGATGCAGCCGATCAGGCTGCCAGAAGCATTCTTGATGACTTACGCCGCGATCTGTCTCGGACGATCCGCACAGGACCGGTGACCGGCGCGGCCGGGATTTCTCCGCTTTTCCGATCGGCGAACGTGCCAGCAGCGCGCCAAGCCCCGCCCCCATCGCCTCCGCATTCTTATTCGAAGCAATTCATGTTGCATGCAGGCATGGGTTGCTGTCGGTGGTAGTCTGCATTTTATATCCGGTATTTATCGCGGGAACCAAGAACATCTGAGGTCGTTACATCCCCAACGTGCGTGATCCTGGCCTGAAAGCCGGCGCGGATTTTGTGTTTGATGTACCCGAGGATCATACCGCGATGATCGTGGTGTTTACCGGACGTGCGACGATCGAAGGACGCCCCGGCGCTGGTGAAGCCGAGGGGACGCTGCCCGCTCGTTGCGGACCCTATCTCAAGGTCCCTGCCAGAAGCGACGGCGATCGACCGCCGTAAGCTGATCGCGACCGTGCTCTGGACAGAAGCCTGTCCAGCCCTTCCGACCCTTGATGCGGTTCAGGAAGGTTACGAGGTCGATAGACAGCCAACCGCGATCCACCTTTGAGAATTTCTCCTCACGTCTTGAAGTCGATACGCGCGTCCCGGCGCCAATACGCAGGCCTTTGCCGGCAGGTCAATTGAATCTTCGGTGTCGTAACAGCTCCGCATCAAGTTCATCAGAGTAGTGGAGAGCGTTCATGAGTTTCTTGACTGACACCCTCAAGCAGTCTCCCGAAATCGCCTTATTTCTCTCACTGGCGATCGGCTATTGGATCGGCAAGTTTCAGTTCGGCAAGTTCCAGCTGGGCGGCGTCGCCGGTTCGCTCCTCGCCGCCGTCGCCATCAGCCAGCTCGGCGTGCCCATCGACAACGGCATCAAGGCAGTGCTGTTCGCGCTGTTCATCTATGCCGTCGGCTTCGAGAGCGGGCCGCAGTTCTTCCGGTCGCTGGGCCGCAAGTCGATCCGTGAAATCGTCATGGCCGTGGTGCTGGCCGTCAGCGGTCTGGCGACGGTCGTCATCATGGCCAAGCTGTTCTCGCTGGACAAGGGCATCGCCGCCGGCATCGCGGCCGGCGGTCTGACGCAATCGGCGATCATCGGCACCGCCGGCTCGGCAATCGGCAAGCTCGGCCTCGCGGCGGAGGAAACCCAGCGCCTGCAGGCCAACGTCGCCATCGGCTATGCGGTGACCTACATTTTCGGCTCGCTGGGCGCGATCATCCTCTGCGTCAACGTCCTGCCGTGGTTCGTCGGGCGCAGCATCCGCGACGACGCCGTCAAGGCCCAGTCCGAGATGCTCAACGGCGCCCACATCTACGGCGCCGACGAATCGCCGGCTCTGCCCGAACTGGTCGGCCGCATCTACAGGATCGATGCGGCGTCCGGATCGACGGTCGCCGCGATCGAGTCCTCGGCCCAAGGTAGTGCGATCACCATCGAGCGCATCAAGCGCAAGGGCAAGATCATCGGCGTCGATCCCGGTTCCAAGCTCCAGTCCGGAGACCTGGTCCTGGTGGTCGGCAGGCGCGCCGGCGTTGTCGGGCTCGACGACAAGCTAGGCCCCGAGGCCCCCGACGCCGATGGGCTGGACCTCGTCGTCACCACCCGCGACATCGTCATCAGCGGCAAGGACTTCGTCGGCCGCACGGTCGGCCAGATCCTCAAGGCCAACCCCGATCTGCGCCACGGCATCTACGTGCTCGCCGTGACGCGCGGCGGCACCAAGCTCGACCTGAAGGATGACACCGTCATAGAGGCCGGCGACATCGTGACGGTGCATGGCGTGCAGGAAGACCTGCAGAGACTGGCCGGCCACGTCGGTCCGGCCATCGTCTCGAGCGACAAGACGGACTGGGTCTTCCATGGCTTCGGCCTGGTGGTTGGTCTGCTGATCGGTCTTCTGGTGTGGCGCATCGGCTCGATCCCGCTGACGCTCGGTTCGGGTGGCGGCGCGCTGCTGTCGGGCCTCCTGTTCGGCTGGTATCGCAGCCGGCACATGACGATGGGCAACATGCCGACCGCCGCCTCGACGCTGCTGCGCGATCTCGGTCTTGCCGGATTCGTCGCGGTGGTCGGCCTGCAGTCGGGCCAGCAGGCCGTGCATACCGTCATGCAGAGCGGCATTTCCATCTTCCTCATCGGCGTGGTGGTGACCATCCTGCCGCTGCTGATCACCATGCTCGTCGGCCGCTACATCCTGCGTTACGACAACGTCGCCGTCTTCGCCGGCGCGCTGGCCGGGTCGCGCAGCGCCAACCCCGCCCTGGGCGAGGTGCTGGCCAAGGCCGGCAACTCCATCCCGACCACCCCATTCGCCATCACCTACGCGCTGGCCAATGTCTTCCTGACATTGCTCGGCCCGCTCGTCGTCGCCTTCGTCTAGAGCATTTCCGGTGAAATCCGGTTCGCCGGAAATGCTCTAACTCTTTGTTCAGACGCAATTCCGGACGCAAAACCGGTTCCCACTTTTGCTGGAATTGCTCTAACCGCATCGGAGCCGTTTTTATGACCGACTACAGCAAGTACTCCAAGCTCAGCCCCTTCGAGCTGAAGGACGAACTCATCAAGCTCGCCTCAAGCAAGGCCGACAAGGTCATGTTGAACGCCGGCCGGGGAAACCCCAATTTCCTCGCCACCCTGCCGCGCCGCGCCTTCTTCCGGCTGGGCCTGTTCGCCGCTACTGAATCGGAACTGTCGTTTTCCTACATGCAGCAGGGCGTCGGCGGCCTGCCGAAAATCGAGGGCATCGAAGCCCGCTTCGAGCGATTTACCAGCGAGAACCGCGATCAGGACGGCGTCGATTTTCTCCGGCGCGCGCTGAGCTACGTCCGCGACCAGCTTGGTCTCTCCGCGTCCGAGTTCCTGCAGGAAATCGTCGAGGGCGTTCTGGGCTGCAACTATCCGGTTCCGCCGCGCATGCTGCGTATCAGCGAGGAGATCGTCCGGCACTATCTCATGAAGGAGATGGCCGGAGGTCGCATCTCTTCCAAGAACATCGACGTCTTCCCGGTCGAGGGCGGTACTGCCGCCATGGCCTACATCTTCGATTCCCTGAAGGAAAACCAGCTGGTGAAAGCCGGCGACCGGGTTGCCATCGGCATGCCCGTCTTCACCCCCTACATCGAGATCCCGCAGCTCGACACCTATGGACTAAAGGAGGTGACGATCAACGCCGACCCCGATGCCGGCTGGCAGTATCCCGACAGCGAACTGGAAAAGCTGAAGGATCCCTCGATCAAGATCTTCTTCTGCATCAACCCCAGCAACCCGCCGTCGGTCAAGCTCGACGAGCGCAGCCTGAACAAGATCGCCGAGATCGTGCGCAAGGACCGGCCCGACCTGATGATCCTGACCGACGACGTCTATGGCACGTTCGCCAACGACTTCCGGTCGCTGTTCGCGGTCTGCCCGAACAACACCATCCTGGTCTATTCCTACTCGAAGTATTTCGGAGCGACGGGGTGGCGTCTGGGTACGATCGCCCTGCATCGAGACAATGTGCTCGACGCCAAGCTGGCGCAGTTGCCGAAGGAGGCCAAGGCGCTGCTCGACCGGCGGTATTCGTCGATCACCACGGACGTCTCGGCCCTGAAGTTCATCGATCGCCTGGTGGCCGACAGCCGCACGGTGGCGCTGAACCACACCGCCGGCCTGTCGACGCCGCAGCAGGTGCAGATGGTGCTGTTCTCGCTGTTCGCGCTGATGGACGAGCACGACAGCTACAAGACCACCTTGAAGAAGGTGATCCGCCGTCGCCAGGCGGCGCTCTACGGCGAGCTTGGCATCGACATGCCGGATGATGAGAACTCCGTCGACTACTACACCCTTCTCGACCTGGAGAAGATCTGCGCCAAGCTCTACGGCGAAGAGTTCGCGACCTGGGCGAAGACCAAGTTCGCCGCCAACGAACTGCTGTTCCGGATAGCCGACGAGACCGGAATCGTACTGCTGCCGGGGCGCGGGTTCGGAACGCAACATGCGTCGGCACGCGCGTCGCTCGCCAACCTCAACGAGTATGAATACGCCAGCATCGGGCGTTCGCTGCGCAAACTGGCGGACGAATACCACGCGGCCTTCGCCAAGTCGGGCAAGAAAGGCTGAGCCGCCCGGGATCGCCGCCGCGCCACCGCGGCGGTGACCCACGGCAGGCGGTTGCCGCCCGAGAGTTCATGCGACGGGGCGTTATCCCCCGTTTGCCGAATGAGCAATACCACACCTGCGCCACCGGGGACGTCGCTGCAAGGCGGCGGCGCCTCGCGCTGTCCGGGCCGAAGCGGCCGCCGCAGGGAAATCCGACGTTGCCACGTTGAAAGGATATCAAATGACCAAGGTGCCCTCTCCTCAGGCCGACAATAACCGCCCGTTCAAGGTCGAGAACGACGCCACCGCCGGCTACTGGGACAACAGCCGCGACAACACGTTGCCGCCACCGGACATGATGGGCGCCTACATGCGCAACCGGCCGGTACCGGCCGATCAGGTCGAGGGGCGCAAGGCCTGGATCATCGGCAGCGGCATCGCCGGGCTGGCCGCGGCATTCTATCTGATCCGCGACGGCGGCATGCCCGGCGAGAACATCACCGTTCTCGACGCCATGGACATCGCCGGCGGATCGCTGGACGGCGCCGGCAACCCCGAGGACGGCTATATCGTCCGCGGCGGCCGCGAGATGAACTGGAACTACGACAACATCTGGGACATATTCCAGGACGTGCAGGCGCTGGAGCTGCCGAAGGGCTACAGCGTCCTCGACGAGTATCGCCTGCTCAACGACGCCGACCCGAATTACTCGAAAGCCCGCCTGATGCACAAGCGGGGCGAGATTCGCGATTTCTCGACGCTGGGGCTCACGCGTTCGCAGCAGTGGGAGCTGGTCCGCCTGCTGCTCAAGCGCAAGGAAGACCTCGACGACATCACCATCGAGCAGTATTTCAGCCCCGGATTCTTCGAGACGAACTTCTGGTTCTTCTGGCGCACGATGTTTGCCTTCGAGAACTGGCACAGCCTGCTCGAAATGAAGCTCTACATGCACCGCCTACTCGATGACATCGGTGGGCTCAACGACATGTCAGCGCTGGTCTTCCCGAAGTACAATCAGTACGACAGCTTTGTCCGGCCGCTGATCGACCATCTGCGCGAGCGGGGCGTCAAGGTGCAGTTCAACACCCGCGTCTACGATCTCGAAATGAGAGTGGCGGGCGACACCTATACCGTGACCGCGATCAGGGCGGAGATCGGCGGCAAGGATGAGACGATCACCGTCGGGCCGAACGACGTGGTCTTCGCGCTGACCGGATCGATGACCGAAGGCACCGCTTACGGCGACATGGATCATGCGCCGGTCGTCGAGCGGGACCGGCACGAGCCGGGCGACACCAGCGAATGGGCGCTGTGGAAGAATCTAGCCAGGAAGTCGCCGATCTTCGGCAAGCCGGAGAAGTTCTACGGCGACACCGACAGGTCGATGTGGGAGTCGGTCACGCTGACCTGCAAGCCGTCGCCCTTCGTCGACAAGCTGAAGGAGTTGTCGGTCAACGATCCCTATTCCGGCAAGGCGGTCACCGGCGGCATCATCACCTTCACGGATTCCAATTGGGTGATGAGCTTCACCTGCAACCGGCAGCCGCATTTCCCGAACCAGCCGGACGATGTCCTGGTGGTCTGGCTCTATGCCCTGCTGATGAGAGAGGACGGCAACTACATCAAGAAGCCGATGCCGGCCTGCACCGGGCGGGAGATCATCGCCGAACTCTGCTATCACCTCGGCATCGAGCAGCATCTCGACACGGTCGTCGCCAATACCAAGGCGCGGCTGGCGCTGATGCCCTACATCACCTCGATGTTCATGCCGCGCGCGGCGGGTGACAGGCCGCGCGTCGTGCCGGCGGGATGCACCAACCTGGCACTGCTCGGGCAGTTCGTCGAGACATCGAACGACATCATCTTCACAATGGACAGTTCGGTGCGCACGGCGCGCGTCGGCGTCTACACGCTGCTGGGCCTGCGCAAGCAGGTGCCGGATATCAGCCCGGTTCAGTATGATATCCGCACGCTTCTGAAGGCTGCCCGCGCCATCAACAACAATGCCCCCTTCCCTGGCGAGCGTCTGCTCCATCGACTGCTGGACAAGACCTATTACGCCCACATCCTGCCGCCGCTGCCGGACAAGGACTCGGGCAAGCCCGGCAAGTTGGAAAGCGAGATCGCCGAGTTCTTCGGCGACGGCCGGCAGACCGTCACGCGGCTTGTCGGTTGGCTGGACAAGGTGCGCGAGAACCTCAAAAGCCGCAAGCAGGACTGACATCTAGACGTCCCGGAGAACCGTCCGTTGGCGTCCCCACGCCGTGTCACCGTTTCGGTGATCTCCGGGGGATGGATGCGCGGACGGGCGGCTCTTCGGGACATCGACGCACACCATACCCGACCGAGCAAAGTGGGCGATCCGCTGGAAACGCCCTTCCGATTTGGCGGCGCGCCGCACGGCATCAAACCTGCGGTCAAGGGGGTGCCAGCAGGCTGATCGGTCACACGAAGGGTGGCATGAACACCAAGTAAAACGCTTACCGAGCGCCGATCTCTTCCACCCTGACGTCGAACACATAGCCGTGGCCGCGCTCCGTCTTGATGAAGCGCGGGCTGGTCGGGTTCGGTTCTATTTTGCGGCGAAGGCGAAGGATCAACACGTCGATGGTGCGGTCGAAGATGTCGTCGGCCGCCCGGTGGGTGATCTCGAGAAGCTGATCGCGCGACAGCACCCGGCCGTGGCGCTGCACCAGGGCATGCAGGAGGTCGAATTCGGCCACCGTCAGCGCCACCGGCGCGCCGCTCGGCGCCGTCAGCCGCCGCCGGTCGACGTCCATGACGTAACCGAGGAAGCTATAGCCGTTGCGGACGGGCCGGGCCGCGTCGAAATCGTTGGTCATGCGACGACGCACCGCCTTGACGCGCGCCAGCAGTTCCCGGGCATTGAAGGGTTTCACGACATAGTCGTCGGCACCGATCTCCAGCCCCATGATGCGATCGAGGTCACCGCCGCGCCCCGTCAGCATGATGATCGGCACCGGGTTGGTCGCCCTGATGCCGGCGGCGATGCCGAAACCGTCGCCGTCGGGCAGTTGCAGGTCGAGGATGATCATGTCGAGTCCTTCGGGCCGCGCCACGGCCGCGAAGAGATCGGCGGCGCAGGCACAGGCAACCGTCTCGATGCCCTCACTCTCCAGGGTATCGCAGACGACATCGCGGACCGCGCGGTCATCGTCGACGACCGCGACGCGCAGTCTCTGCGCCCCCTCGCGCACCTCGGTGTCCGGCATCAACCTCGCCTCCCGGACGGCCTTCCCCGTCTGCCGCCAATCCCGGCAAGGTTTCATGCGAGGTCAAGGGCTTCAAGTGGTTTTTCGAAGCAGCAGATCGCCTCGATAGCGGATCGATGAACAGTATTACAAACGCACCGCCAATCGCGAAATACTGCGTTCACATGCCCCGCCAACTCTGATGCCGTTATCTGCGGCGGAGAGGACCGGGGATGTTCGCATCCTCTGTCGGCCGGTATGCCCGGACCGCAGGCGACGGAGGAGCGATCATGACAGTCCCCAGCCAGAGGCCCGCCCGGCCAATTCGAGGCATGCCGCAGCCTGCGGTCGATGCCCCATCAATCTCCATGCCGACAGGCCGGCGCGCCACGGCGCGGCGCTAGTCCGCCTTTGCCGTCCACCGAATGCCGTGTCCGGATTGCTTTGCTGACATAGCAATGGTGTCCGGCAATCATGGTCGGCAGGACGTTGACGCAGGAGATCGCAGGCATGGTCGTTTCGCCGCAACCAGTTTCCCTCACTCCGGCGCCTGCGCGCCAGCGAGGGCTGCGCCGAAGCCTTTTCCTGGCGTCGGCGATCGTCTTCGGCGCCATCGTGCTGGTGGAGGGCGCGGCGCTGGTCGGTCTCGAACGGCTCGACGGGCTGCTGTCGGAGATGCAGCGCGAGTCGATCGCCGATGCCCGGCGCATGCTGGAGCTTTCCGAGAGCACGTCCAACCTGTCGCTCGCGGCGCGCCGATTCCGCGACATCGGCGACCGGGAGGACCTGTCGCAGGCGGAAATGGTGTTGCGGGACGAATTGCGACGGTTCTCGACGCTGGCGCAGTCGCTGCCCGCCCTCAAGCCCGCCGAACCGGCGCCGTCCGGCGTCCCGGCCGTCGTGCCGGCCCTCGTCCAGGCGTCCGACCGGCTGAACGCCATCGTCACCGATCTAGCCGCCACCGTGGCCGAGGCGATCGACGCCAGCGCCGGCATGCGCACCGCCGCTCAGGATCTGGCGCTCCTCAAGAGCGTCCTTCTCGCCGACGACGGCAGCCATCCGACCATCGCGGTTGCCCTGTCGCTGGCCAGCGCGGCGATCGCCTCCTCGGACAGTACCGAGGTGGAAAGCCAGCAGGCCGCTTTCCTGAAGCTGCTCGGCCATGACGGCCGGCCGATGGCGCTGACGCTTCTGGTGCCGCTGTTCGAACGCCGCCTGACGGTGATCGACGTCGAGAACCGCCAGCGTCAACTGATCGCCTCGGCCGACACCGCCGCCCGCGACATCGCCCGCCTCAGCCGGGACTATTCGGAACTGCTGACGGACGCCAGCGGCGCCCGGCAGGCCGAGACGGCAAGGGTTCTCCGGATCGGCAAGATCGCGGCGGCGATTATCGGCCTGGCGGTGCTCGCCGCCGCCTTCGTCGCTGCCAACGCCTTTCTGCGCGGTGCCATCGCCGACCTCACCGGCATTGCCGACGCCATGCGTCGCCTCTCGGCCGGCGACACCGCGGTCGAGGCGCCCGGCACCAGCCGCCGCGACGAGATCGGCGCGCTCGCCGCCACCTTCGGCGTCTTCAAGGCGCAGGTCGCCGAGCGGGAGCAGTTGCAGCGGCAGTTGCACCAAGCCGAGCGGCTGGAGGCGATTGGCCGCTTCACGGGCGGCATCGCCCACGATTTCAACAACGTGCTGACGGCGATCTCCGCCAACGTTCAACTGATCCAGGAGACGACCGACGCCGGGTCGCCCAACAACCAGCGCGCCCTGCGTGCCCTCGAAGCCACGGAAAGCGGCTCGTCGATGGTCCAGCAGTTGCTGACCTTCGGCCGGCGCCGCTCGCTCGAACCCACTCCGACCGACATCGACGCGGTCATCGAAGCACTCGCCGATCTGCTGCACGACAATTTTGGCGGGCCGATCCGCCTGGAGACGGTCAAGGAAGGCGAACGGACCGGACCGCTGGTGGCGCTTATCGACGCGGGGCAGCTCGAGAACGCCCTGATCAACCTGCTGTTCAACGCCCGCGACGCCATTTCCGGCGAAGGCGTCATCCGTCTGGCCGCCGGCCCGACGGCCGATGGCAGAATTCGCATCCGCGTCGAGGACAACGGATCGGGCATGACGGCCGAGGTGCTCGACCACGTCTTCGAGCCGTTCTTCACCACCAAGCCGGCGGCGCAGGGCAACGGCCTCGGCCTCGCCACCGTCTATGGCTTCGTCCACCAGTCCGGCGGACGCATCGACCTCACGTCGCAACCCGGACAGGGAACGGTCGTGGAGATCGAATTGCCGCGCTACCCGCCGACCGGCGGCGTTGCGCTGGCCTGAGGGGAGCCGCCGGCGGCGAGCCCGCCGGACGACAGAACGACGAAACCGACGGGCGACGGCTGGTCCGCCGCCCCGACCCCATCGATGCCGGCATGGCCGAGCCGGCATCGACATTCGACAACGAGGGGAGTTCGGCCCGCTACGGCTCGNNCGCCGCCCTCGCCGTCCTCGCCGTCGCGGCGCCGTCCATGGCGCTCGCCGACGACGGCAAGGTCATCGTCTACACCGCCGCGCCGCAGGAAATCGTCGACAAGATCATCCCGGCCTTCGAGGCGTCGTCCGGCATCAAGGTGGAGCTGATCAAGGCCGGCGCCGGCGAACTGATCAACCGTCTCAAGGCCGAGAAGAACCGCCAGACCGCCGACGTGCTGTGGTCGGTCGGCGGCGAGATCCTGCAGGCCAATCCGGATCTCTTCGGCGACTACACGCCAAAGGATGCCGACAAGATCGTCCCCGAGGTCAAGCCGAGCGGTCACTGGACGCCGTTCACCGTCGTCGCCACCAGCTTCGTCATCAACACCGACGAGCTTGCCGAAGCCGACCGTCCCAAGACCTGGGAGGACCTCGCCGATCCCAAGTACAAGGACAAGATCTCGATCGCCCGCCTCGACAAGTCGTCGTCCGCTTATATCCAGCTCGCCGCCCTGTTGCAGATCTATGGCCTCGACAAGGGCTGGGACCTCTACAGCCGCATCCTCGACAACACCCAGCTCGCCAACTCGTCCGGCGCGGTGCCGAAGTTCGTCAACGACGGCGAGGCGGCCATCGGCATCGCCAACGAGGACGTCGGCTTGCGCTTCAAGATCGGCGGCGGTCCGGTCGACGTGATCTATCCCACCGACGGCACCACGGCGCAGGCGGATGGCATGGCCATGCTGGCCACCCCCGCCAATCCCGAGGCCGCCAAGACCTTCATGGACTTTGCCCTGTCCGAGGAAGGACAGAAGCTGGTGGCCTCTATCGGCCGCCGCCCGGTGCGTGTCGACGTGCCGTCGGCGGACATGCTGACGCCGCTGTCGTCGATGAAGCTCATCAAGTACGACCTCGAATGGGCTGCCGGCTATCAGAAGACCGCCCTCGTCAAGTGGAATGAAGTCATCATGACCAAGTAACGCCGGACCGGGCGGCCGGCGCGGCCGGCCGCCCATCTTGCCGAATGACCCGATTATCTCCGCGGGGGGCTGCCGACATGGCGCGCGTACAAATCACCGACCTCAAGAAAAGCTATGGCGAGTTCACGGCGCTGAAGAACATCTCGCTCGATATCGCTTCCGGCGCCTTCTTCACGCTGCTCGGGCCGAGCGGCTGCGGCAAGACCACGCTCCTGCGCGCCATCGCCGGCTTCCACATCCAGGACGAGGGGGGCATCCATGTTGACGGCGTGTCGATCGGCGACAAGCCGGCGCACCTGCGCGACGTCGGCATGGTGTTCCAGGACTATGCCGTCTTTCCCCATCTCAGCGTCTTCGACAACGTCGCCTTCGGCCTTCGCCAGCGCAAGGTGCCGGCCGCCGAGCTGAAGGCGCGGGTCGGGCAGATGCTCGACATCGTCCAGCTCGGACCGCTCGCCAGCCGCATGCCGCACCAGCTTTCCGGCGGCCAGCAACAGCGTGTCGGACTGGCGCGCGCCCTGGTCATCCGGCCGAAAGTGCTGTTGATGGACGAGCCGCTCAGCAACCTCGACGCCAAGCTGCGCGTCGAGCTGAGGCGCGATATCCGCGACCTGCAACGGGAGTTCGGCATCACCACCGTCTACGTCACCCACGACCAGGAAGAGGCGCTCGCCATCTCCGACCAGGTCTGCGTGATGTATGGCGGCATCGCCCAGCAGGTCGCCGCGCCCTGGGATATCTACAGCCGCGCCGCCAACCTGTTCGTCGCCTCCTTCGTCGGCTCCAATAACCGGATGCCGGCCGCCGCACGGGACGGCCGCCTCGAACTCGCCGGCACCTCGATGCCCTGCCCGGTTCCCGGCCTCGCAGGACCGGTCATCGCGACGATCCGCCCGGAAAAGGTGCGGCTCGGAGCAGGCGAACCGGACGCGGCCGTCACCCTCGGCGGCACGGTGCGCCACGCCATGTTCATCGGCCGCGAACTGGAAATCGCCGTCGACACGGGCGATGTCGCGATCACCGCGCTGGTGGCGCCGGAGGCGAAGGCGGTGCGCCTCAAGCCGGGCGACCCGATCGAGGTTGCGCTGCCGCACGCCGATTTCGCACTTTACGAGGATGCCGACAACGGGAGGCTGCTGTCATGAGCGTCACAGCTGCTCCCGCCTCCCGCCGGCGAGCGATCATGCCGTTGTTCAACTTCTGGAACGTCGTCTTCGCCCTCTGCCTGGCGATGATCGCCATTCTTCTCATCGCGCCGCTGTCGGAGGTGTTCGTCGTCGGCTTCGTCGACCCCGAAACGGGCGACTACACCCTCGCCAACTACGCGACGGTGCTCAGCCATCCCTACTATCTCGGCGCGCTCGGCAACACCATGCTGGTCGGCGTCGGCGGCATGGCCGGCGCCTGCCTGATCGGCGTGCCGCTCGCCTATTTCGTAGCCCGCTTCAGGGTCAAGGCCCGCAGTCTGATCTCGACGGTGGCGGTGCTGGCGCTGGTCTCGCCGCCGTTCATCGGCGCCTATTCCTGGATCCTGGTGCTCGGCAACAATGGCTGGGTCACCAAGCCGCTGCGCGAACTCGGCCTTGCCGTGCCGTCGATCTACGGCACGCCGGGCATCATTCTGGTGTTCACGCTGAAGTTCTTCCCCTTCGTCTACCTGATGACCGAAAGCGCGCTGCGCTCGATCAACCGGTCGTTCGAGGAAGCGGCCGCCAACCTCGGCTGCTCGCCGACCTCGCGCTTCTTCCGCGTGACGCTGCCGCTGGTGTTCCCGGCGGTCAGCTCGGGCGCCATCCTGGCCTTCGTGTTGTCGATCGCCGACTTCGGCACGCCGGCGATCATCGGCCGGAACTTCCGCACGCTGTCGACCATCGCCTACAACCAGTACACCGCCGAGATGGGCGGCACGCCGTCGATCGCCGTGGCCATCTCGATGCTGATGATCGTCATTTCCATGGCGGCGGTGTTGCTGCAACGCTATTTCCTGAGCAAGCGCCGCTATGCCGGCGCGCTCACCAACCTGCCCGAACAGAAGCCGCTGTCCGGCCTGTTCGGAGCGCTGGTCCATGCCTTCTGCTATCTGGTGGTGCTGCTGGCGGCGCTGCCGATGATCGTGGTGTTCTATACCTCGATCCTGGCGACGAAGGGTCCGGTGTTCACCGGCGCCTTCGGCCTGACCAGCTATGCGCGGGTGTGGAACGAGCTGCCCAACGTCGTCGGCAACTCCTTCGCCTTCGCGCTGGCCGCGGTGGCGATGATCACCGTCACCAGCGCCTTCATCTCCTATATCGTGGTGCGCCGGGAGACCTGGCTGTCGGGCCTGCTCGACAGCCTACTGATGGTGCCCTACGTGGTGCCCGGCGTCGTCATGGCCATCGGCTTCGCGCTGACCTTCAACCGGCCGCCGGTCGACCTGATCGGCACGGCGCTGATCATCATCCTGGTGGTGTTCATCCGCCGCCTACCCTACGGCGTCCGCTCCACCTCGTCGATCCTGCGACAGATCAAGCCGTCGATCGAGGAGGCGGCCGTCAACCTCGGGGCACCGCCGGCGCTGGCCTTCCTGAAGGTGACGGTGCCGATCATGATCCCCGGCATCGTCGTCGGCGCCATGATGAGCTTCATCACCGCCATCAACGAACTGTCGTCGACGCTGCTGCTCTACACCGGCGCCACGGCGACCATGCCGATCAAGATCTACTCCGCCGTGCTCGACGGCGAGTTCGGCCTCGCGGCGGCGCTGTCGACCATTCTGCTGGTCAGCTCCGGCATCTGCGTCTTCATCGTCTTCCGCCTGTCCGAGAACCGCGAGGGTGCCTTCGTCTGACATCTCATCCCGGCGCGCCGCCCGCCACCGAGCGGGCGGCATCCGTATGCCCGAGGATCGTTTCATGCGTATCGATTGCCTGTCCGTCTCCAAATACACGACGCCCGGAAAAGCCGGCGACGACATTCCGGTGGTGGTTCCGGGGCGCTGCTACGCCGTCTTCGACGGCGCCACCGACGTCAACGGCACGATGATCGCCGGCGTCGGCAGCGGCCGCTTCGCCGCGCTTCAGGCGTCGGCCGCGCTGATCGAGGCGATCGCCGCCCACGTGCCGGGAGCGCTGACGCCGGAAGCGCTGATTGCCGCCGTCAACGCCCGGCTCGGCGCGGCCCTCGAGTGCGAGAGCCGGGCGCGCGGCCAGCGCATCTCGGCGGCCACCACCATGGCGCTGGTGGAAGAGATCGGCGACAGCCTGCGCTTCACCCTGGTCGGCGACAGCGGCATCCGCGTCAATGGCACGGAGACCTTCCAGAGCCTCAAGCCGATCGACGACATCATGGCGGCCGGCCGGGTGGCGCTCTATCATCACCTGAAGCGTCGCGGCCATTCCGAAGCGGAGCTGGAGCCGGACTCGCGACGCGGCGTCTTCCACGGCTTCGACGAGGCCATCCCGGCCCTGATGTCCGAAGACGAGGCGGTCGACGTCGTCGCCGAGACGCGGCGGATGCTCGCCGGCCGGCTCGACGACGCTCTCCTCGATTTCGTCGAGCCGATGCTGCGGGCCGGCATCGCCAAAGGGCAATACGGCTACGCCAACAAGGCCGATCATCCGCTCGGCTATGCCGTCATCGACGGCACGGTGTCGCGTGGGTTCGGGTTGATCAGTTTCGAGCGGCCGCGCGATTCGGTCCGGTGCGTGGAAATCTTCAGCGACGGATATCTCGAACCGCCGACGGGAATGGCGCTCGCCGACTGGGAGGCGGTGGCGGCGCGGATCGAGCGAGAGGACCCGACCAAGACCCTGTGCCATTGGGGCGTCAAGGGATCGGGGCCGGAGCAACTGTTCGACGATCGGACCGTCATCATCCTCTCGAATTGAGCCTTGAGCGCCTTTGCCAGAGGTCACAGCGTCGCCGTCCGCCGGAAGGGTTGCGGAACCGCGCGTCCGATGCCGCGTTCTGGATTTGATCGTCGGTCACGGATTCCATTTCGCGGCAGTTCATGGAGGCGACCATGACGCTCGAGACCTACCGCCAGAAGCGCGACTTCTCCGCGACGCCCGAACCCGAAGGGCGGCTCGCCCCGGCGGGCGGCATGAGCTTCGTCGTCCAGAAGCACGACGCGACCCGCCTGCACTACGACTTCCGGCTGGAGATGGACGGCGTCCTGAAAAGCTGGGCCGTCACCAAGGGGCCAAGCCTGGTGGCCGGAGAACGGCGCCTCGCCGTAGAGGTCGAGGACCATCCGCTCGCCTATGGGGATTTCGAGGGCACCATCCCGAAAGGCAAATACGGCGGCGGCACGGTCCTCGTCTGGGATCGCGGCACCTGGTCGCCGGTCGGCGACCCCCAGGAAGGCTATGAGCGGGGCCGGCTCGAATTCGAACTCGACGGCCGCAAGCTCGCCGGCCGCTGGTATCTGGTGCGGATGTCGAGGCGGCCCGGCGAAAGGCGCGACAACTGGCTGCTGATCAAGGCCGAGGACGAATTCGCCCGGCCGCAGGGCGCCAGGGACATCCTTGAGGAGCGTCCGGAGTCGGTCAAATCCGGGCGACAGCTCGCTGACGTCGCCGGCCGGTCGCGGCCGTCGCCGGGAGCCAACAAGGCACCGAGCCGCCGGCCGGCCAGACCGGCGGCGGCTGGCGAGGCTGCCCTGCCGGATCCGGCAACGCTGAAGGGCGCGAAAGAAGCCGCTCTGCCCGCCTTCGTCGAGCCTATGCTGGCGACGCTGGTCGCCACCGCCCCCACCGGCCCGCAATGGCTGCACGAGATCAAGTTCGACGGCTATCGGCTGGCGGCGCGCATCGAGGCGCGCCGGATCAAGCTGCTGACGCGCGGCGGTCTCGACTGGACGAAGAAATTCGGCAAGGCCGTCTTCACCGATCTGCAGAACCTGCCCGTCGGCGCCGCCCTCATCGACGGCGAAATGGTCGTCGAAACCGATGCCGGCGCCTCGGATTTCTCCGCCTTGCAGGCCGACCTCAGCAGCGGGCGCTACGATCGCCTCGTCTTCTATGCCTTCGACCTACTCCACCTCGATGGCTACGACCTCAGGAGCCTGCCGCTCATCGAGCGCAGGGCGCTGCTCGAACGGATCGTCGCCGGTGCCGGGGGCACCGTGCGCTTCAGCCACCATTTCGACGACAGCGGCGCCATGGTGCTGCGCCACGCCTGCCGGCTGAGCCTCGAAGGCATCGTCTCGAAGCTGCGCGACGCACCCTATCGGGCCGGCCGCGGCCGGAGCTGGGTCAAGTCCAAGTGCTCGGCCCGGCAGGAGTTCGTCATCGCCGGCTACGTGCCTTCCACGGTATCGCGCAAGCTGGTCGGCTCGCTGGTGCTCGGGGTCTACGAGGGCGGCCGGCTGCATCACGTCGGCCGCGTCGGCACCGGCCTCAGCCGCGCGGTGGCCGAGGATCTTGCCCGCCGGCTCGAACGCCTGCGGATCGACACCTCGCCCTTCGGCTCGCCGCTGACCGCCGACGAGGCGCGGCAGGTGAAATTCGTGCGACCGGAACTGGTGGCGGAGGTCGAGTTCCGCGCCTGGACGGCCGATGGCCAGCTCCGCCACGCCGCCTTCCGCGGACTGCGCGAGGACAAGGCGGCGGAGGAGATCGTGCGGGAAAAACCCAAGTCGACCAAGGCACCGAGGCCGCAGCGCCGGACGGTCCGGCTCACGCATCCCGACCGCCTCTACTGGCCGGACGAGGGCGTCACCAAGGAGGGGCTCGCCAACTATTATGCCGACGTCTGGCGGCTGATCGCGCCCTTCGTGGTGGAGCGGCCGCTCGCCCTCCTGCGTTGTCCGAAGGGCATCAACGGCGCGCGGTTCTTCCAGAAGCACGCCTGGAAGGGCATCAACTCCAACATCGTGCCGGTCGACGATCCGCAGGACCCGAACGGCGAGCCGTTCCTGGCCATCAACGATCTCGACGGGTTGATGGCTCTCGTCCAGTCAGCCGTCCTGGAGATCCATCCTTGGGGCTCGACTCTCTCCGACTGGGAGCGGCCGGACATGATCATCCTCGATCTCGATCCGGGGGAGGACGTCGCCTGGCCGGCGATGATCGAGGCAGCGCGCGAAGTGCGCGAACGACTTGCCGACGCCGGCCTCGCCGCCTTCGTGAAGACCTCGGGCGGCAAGGGCCTGCATGTCGTGGCGCCGCTGAAGCCCGAGGCCGAATGGCCCGAGGCAAAGGCGCTCGCCAGCACTCTCGCCGAGGCGATGGCGGCGGACAGCCCCGAGCGGTTCGTCGCCACCATCAGCAAGTCCAAGCGGCACGGCAAGATCCTCGTCGACTACCTGCGCAACCAGCGCGGGGCAACGGCGGTCGCCCCCTATTCGACACGGGCCCGGCCGGGCGCCACCGTTTCGACGCCGTTGACCTGGGAGGAGCTGGGACCGGACATCGGCCCCGGCCATTTCACGGTCGTCAACCTGCCGACGCGGCTGGCGGCGCTGGCCGCCGATCCATGGGACGGCTTCCGGGCGGCGGCGGTGCCGCTCGACGCCGCCC
>LUYO01000221.1:0-2993 GCA_001603295.1 Rhodobacterales bacterium Alpha_02 | reverse complement strand
CCGCCGGGCCGCGCCACGGGCCGCTGCTGCGTCTCGCCGCCCGCCGCGATCTCGAACGCGGCAATCCCGCCGCCGCGCTCCGCCATGCCGAGCAGGCGCTCGGCGCCGATCCCGCTTCTGTTGTCGCATTGGCGACCCGCGCGGCCGCGCTGGCGGCGCTCGGCGAGCCGGCCAAGGCGGAATTCGCCCTTCGGCAGGCGGTGCAGGCGGCGGCGCGCCGGGCCGACCTGCTGGTGGCCTGGGGCGAGGCACTGCGCCGGTTGGGCGACGACCGCGCCGCCGGCCGCGCCTTCGAGCGGGCCGCCGTCATCGAAGACAGCGCCGACGCCCGTCTCGGCCTCGGCCGCTTCGCCCTGACCGCCGGTGACACCGATGTCGCGCTGCATTTCCTGAAAAGCGCCGTGGCGCGCGATGACGGCCATGCCGAGGCGGCGATCGACTACGCCCATGCCCTGCATGACGCCGGCCGCGTCGCCGAGGCGATCGGCGTGCTGCGTCGCCTCGTCGCCCGCCGGCCGTCGCCATCCGCCCGCGCCCTGCTCGGCGAACTGCTGCTGGCCGCCGGCGACTTCGGGGCCGGCCTTGTCGAATTCGAGGGCCGGCACGCTGCTGTCCTGCCGGTCTTGGCGGATATCGCCGGACGCCCGGTGGTGCTGACGGCCGAGGGCGACGCCGGTGTCCTCCTGCGCTTCCTGCGTTTCGTGCCGCGCCTGAAGGCGGTCGGCGCGAACCACGTCGGTGTCGCCGGCGCTGACGAACTGGCGCCGCTGCTCGCCGGTGTTGCCGGCCTCGACGGCATAGACGGGCCCACCGATGCCCTGCATCTGCCGATCATGAGCCTGCCGGCGCTGTTCGGCCTCGGCGTCGGCGGCCTCGCATCCGGCAGCCGCTGCCTGACGCCCGATCCGGCCGCCGTCACCGACGCCGCATTGCCACTCGCCGGTGTCGACGGCTTCCGCGTCGGCGTGGCGCCCGGCAACCTCGAACTCCCGCCGCTCTCCGGCATCGTCTTGGTCGATCTCGACGCCGATCTCGCCGCCGTCGCCGCCGCGCTGCCCAACCTCGATGCCGTCGTGGCGCCGGCGACGAGCCCAGTCGCCGTGCTGGCCGGCGCCGTCGGCCGCCCGGCCTTTGTCTTCGGCCCGGATCGCGACGACTGGCTGTGGCTGGAGAGGGACGGCCGCACGCCTTGGTTCCCGTCGATCCGCCTGTTCCGCCGCCGGCCCGGCGAAGCGGACTCGTCCGGCCCGTCGCAGCGCCTCGCAACGGCGCTCGCCGCCTTCGCGGCCGGCGACCGCGCTGTTCCCTACCGGTCCGATCCCCCGCCGCCCGTCGCCCTTGCCGACCAGCCCGACGCCGCCGCGACACTCGCCCGCGCCGGCCTCGAGGCGCTTGCCCGCCGCGACGACCACCGCGCCGTCCTGTTGATCGGCGACGCCGTCGCCGCCGGCGCCACCGATCCGGACCTGCGCCAGCGGCTGGCCGCCGCCCTTCTCGGCGTCGGCGAGCGCGACCGGGCCGGCCAGGTCCTCGCCGCGCTGATCGCCGAGGCGCCCACCGCCGAGCGGTTCGCCGAACTGTCCGAGGTCGAGCGGATCGCCGGCCGTCCCGACGAGGCGCTCGCCCATGCCGAGCGGGCGGCCGAACTCCGGCCCGATGTCGCTCGCGCCCACCGCGCCGTCGGCCGTGCGCTGATCGCGCTCGGCCGGCCGCGTGAGGCGCTGGCCGCCTACGACCGTGCCGTGGCGCTGGCGCCGGCCGATCCCGAACTTGCTCTCGACGAGGCGGAGGCGCTGCTCATCGCCGGCGACTACCGTCGCGGCTTCGCCCGCCGCGAAATCCGCTGGCAGGCCGCGCAATTTCTGCCGCGCCGCTTCGACGTGCCGCGCTGGACCGGCGAGGACATCGCCGGCCGCACGCTGCTCATCCACGGCGAGCCGGCGCTCGGCGCCGACATCGCCTTCGCCCGCTTCCTGCCGCAGGTGGCGGCGCGCGGCGCCCGGCTGGTGGTCGAGGTGCGGCCGGCGCTCACCGACCTCTATCGTCGGCTCGACCTCGCCGGCGAGGTCACGATCGTCGAGCAGGGCCGCCGCCTGCCGCCGCACGACCTCGAGGTGCCGCTCCTCAGCCTGCCGCACGTCCTCGGCATCGACCGGGCCGGCCTGCCGCCGCCGGCCGCCTTCCGGCCCGATCCGCTGCGCGTCGACGCCTGGCGCCGCGCCTTCGGCGACCGCTTCACGGTCGGCCTCTACTGGCGGAGCGCCGAGGACGCCGCGCTTTACGCGCCGCTGGCCGGCCTCGACGGCATCAGCTTCGTCGCTCTCGACCGCCGCGCCGGCCGGGCGATGCTCGCCGCGCTGCCGCCAGGCCTTGTCGTCGAATCGCTCGGCGCCCGGCTCGGCGGTCTCGTCGAGACGGCAGCGGCCATTTCGGCGCTCGACGCGGTGGTGGCGCCGGCTTCGGCCACCGCCCATCTCGCGGCGACGCTCCTCAGGCCGACCGTGGTGATCGATCCGCCGGCCGACGACTGGCTTCTGGGCGGCGAGGGCGGCTCGCCCTGGTATCCGGCCGCCCGCCTCCTCCGCCGGGGTGGCGACCTCGCCGGCCTCCTTCGCGAGCTTGCCCGCGAAAGGTTGATGCCGTGAGCGAAGCGATGATCGATCAGCTGCTGACCCGCGCCGCCGCCGCCGAGGCGGCCCACAAGTGGATCGAGGCGGTCGCCCTTTACGAGGTGGCGCTCGCCCGGTCGCCCGATCACGTCGGGGCGATGCTGGGCGCCGCCCAGGCCTGCCGCGAGGGCGGCGATCACGCCCGCGCCGTCATCTTCCTGGCGCGTGCCGACCGCACCGAGCCGGGCCGCGCCGACGTCGCCCTGGCGCTCGGCGAGGCGCTGGCCGCCACCTCCCGGCCTGTCGAGGCGGCCGCCGCCTTCGAGCGGGCCCGCGCCGCCCGGCCGCTCGATGCCGCCGTCGCCGCCCGCCTCGGCGCGGGCC
>LUYO01000220.1:0-6574 GCA_001603295.1 Rhodobacterales bacterium Alpha_02 | reverse complement strand
CTCCAGATCCCACTGCATGATGCAGGCCGGCACTTCGTAGAGCGCCTCGCCGTCGCGGAGGCGGCCGCCGTCGGCGAGCGCCGACGGGGCGTGCAGGCCGCCTTCGCCCTCGAACGCCTGCTGCGCCACCTCGAAATGGTCCGGGCGGCGGCTGGCGGCCAGGAAGGTGATGTCCTTGAGGGGACGGTTTTTGAAATGCTGCTCGACCTTCTGATAGGGCGTGACCGAGGTGCAGACCACCGCGTCGAGCCTCGGGTCGAAGTGCCCGCCCATGTTCATCCAGGACATGTAGCCGACGGGAAAGAACGGCACGAAGAAGAGGGACTTCGTCGCGGCCGCCACGTTGGTCACCTTCGCCGTCCAGAGTTCGGCGACGTCGTCCACCGGCAGGGACAGGCAAAGCTCCACCCGGACGCCGTCCTTCTCCACCAGCCAGCGGATGTCGGACAGGCCCGGCTCGAAGGCGAAACGGTCGAGCGACGCGCGTACCGGCTCGTAAGGCGCCGAGAACAGCGCGTCCGTGCGGTTGTCGCGGATGTAGAAGAAGCGGCCGGGGTGATTGGGGTAGTAGCCCTGCTCCGGCTGCATGAAGGTCTGGGCGGCGATGGTCGGCGGATAGGCGTATTTGCGCGGCTCCGGGTCCATGTACTGGCTCACGGCGTAGCCGCGGTTGTTCATCTGGATCATCATCCGCCGGTTCCACAGATAGCCGGCGGCATTGGGAGCCAGCATCGGATCGTCCAGATGGAACCGGGTTCCGTTGTCGATGAAGGAGGGCATCGGTGTCTCTCGAAGGGGAGGTGTTCGATTACGGACGGCATGGCCCCGTCGACTGCCGCACCGACAGCGACGGCTCGAAGCGCTCCCGGTAGGGCAGGTCAAGGCCGTAGGTGAGGTTCAGCAACTGGTGGCAGGCCGACTGGCTCATTTCCTCGATCGGCGCATGGATCGTGCTGAGGGCAGGGGCGGTGAAGGGCGTGAAATCGACGTCGTCATAACCGAGGACGGACACCTCGTCCGGCACCCGGATGCCGCGCTTGTGCAACTCGGCGATCAGCACCATCGCCACCTTGTCGTTGCCACAGAACACCGCCGAATAATCGGCGCCCGACGCCAGCAGCGCCGCCACGGCGCTCTCGCCGCCGGCATAGGAGAAGGCGCCTTCGATGATCCGTTCCGGGGCTACCGGGTGGCCGAGTTTGGCCATCTCGTCCAGGAAGGCGACGTGGCGCTGCCGGGCGTCCTGCGCCGACAGCCGGCCGGTGATCGTCGCCACCCGCCTGTGCCCCAGTTCGACCAGGTGCCGGGCCGCCAGCCGGCCGCCGAGATCGTGGTCGATCGAGAAGGAGCGCCCGGCCAACTCGTCGGTGCGATGGTTGATCACCACCAGATTGGGGAATTTCTCGGCATAGCGCGCCAGCTCGAACTCGCTCTGCAGCGAGCTGGAAATCAGGATGCCGTCGCAGTCGCGGTTGATCAGGTAGTCGAGATGGGCGAGACGGTCGTCGTTCGATCGCGCGTCCTCGGCATTGGCAAGGATCATGTGCTTGCCCTGCAAGCGAAGCGCGCTTTCGATGGTGCGGATCATCATGTGGTAGTAGGGCCCCTCGAGCGACGGCACCCAGACGCCGATCAGATCGGACCGGCGCGACGACAGCGACCGGGCCATGCTGTTCGGCCGATAGTTGAGCTGCTCGATGGCGCGCGCGATCTTCTCGGCCGACTTGCGCGAGACGGAACCGGTTCCAGAAATATAGCGCGAAACGGTTCCTGAACCCACGCCGGCCAGCTTGGCCACATCTTTTACCGTTGCCATCTCGCAGCTCCGCTTACCCTGATGTCTCGCACAATAGCATTCATCCTTTTGTTTTCAAATGATCAAAATGTGATTCCTCGGAATTGCCCCGCTTTCTGTTTCTGCTTTTCTCGCAAGGTGAGTTGACAAAATCAAGGCACTTGGTTCAAAAATGGAACCGATCCCACTTTTGGATCAGGAACCGTCGTTCGCCCGGCTTGGAGAGCCGCGATCGGCGCGACTCGTTTGGGAGGAACCATGACTGCAATCAAGCAAATGGTCGCCGTGTCGGCCATCGCCCTTGCGGCTGCGACGGGCATCGCCAGGGCGGAGGAGCCGCTCAACGCCGAGGTCATCCACTGGTGGACGTCGGGCGGCGAGTCCGCTGCCATCGCCGTGTTCGCCGACGCCTTCAACGCGGCCGGCGGCAAGTGGGTCGACAATGCCGTCGCCGGCGGCTCGGCCGCCCGCAGCGCCGCCATCAACCGCATCATCGGCGGCGATCCGTCGACCGCCGCGCTGTTCAACACGTCGCGCCAGTATCACGAGATCATCGGCGAGGGCCTTCTCAACGACATCGACGCCGTCGCCTCGAAGAACGATTGGGACAAGGTGCTGCCGGAGCCGATCGCCAAGGCGGTCAAGGTCGACGGCAAGTATTACGCCGCGCCGGTGAACATCCACATGCCCCTGTGGATCTGGTACTCGACCGCCGCCCTGAACAAGGCCGGCATCGACAAGCCGCCGGAAACCATGGAGCAGTTCCTCGCCGACCTCGACAAGCTGAAGGCGGCGGGCGTCATTCCGCTCGCCCTCGGCGGCCAGCGCTGGCAGGAGAACTCGCTGTTCTCGGCCGTGCTCACCAATGTCGGCGGCGCCGGGCTGTGGAAGTCCGTCTACGGCGACAAGGACGAGGCGGCGATCCGCTCGCCGGAGTTCCGCAAGGTCATCGAAACCTTCGTCAGCCTGAAGCCCTACGTCGACGCGGCCTCGCCGGGCCGTAACTGGAACGACGCCACCGCTCTCCTGATCAAGGACGAGGCCGGCTTCCAGGTGATGGGCGACTGGGCCAAGGGCGAGTTCAAGCAGGCCAACAAGGAAATCGGCAAGGACTACGGCTGCATTCCCGGCCTCCGCCCCGACTCGCCCTACGTGCTCGGCGGCGACGTCTTCGTCTTCCCCAAGACCGACAACGCCGAGCAGGTGAAGGCCCAGCATCTGCTGGTCGAGATCATGACCGACCCCGAGGTGCAGGTGAAGTTCAACAACCTCAAGGGTTCGATCCCCATCCGCTCCGACGTCGACGTGTCGAGCCTCGACGCCTGCGCCCAGCTCGGCATGAAGATCATGTCCGATCCGACCCGCCAGGTGCCCGACGCGTCGCAGATGATGGAGGAGTACGTCTATGGCTCGGTGCAGGACATCGTCACCGAACTCTGGAACACCCCGATGACCGTCGATCAGGCCGTCGACCGCTTCGAGAAGGCCCTGAAAGGCTGATCCCGCCTCAAGACCGCGGGGAGGCGGCCATCCGCCTTCCCGCCATTGCACAGGGGAGGACCACGTGGGAGCCGAATTCACCCGCCATGTGAAGCGCAACCTCGTTGCCTACATCGCCCTCTTGCCGATGGCCGCCGTCGTCATCTTCGCCTATCTCGGCACCATGGCCTGGTCGGTCCGGCTGTCGTTCTCCAGCTCGAAGCTGCTGCCGAGGAACGATTTCGTCGGCCTCAATCAGTATGTCACCCTGTTCGACACCTCGCGCTGGCTGACCTCGCTCGGCAACCTCGCCGTCATCGCCTTCTTCTTCCTGCTGATCTGCTTCGTGCTCGGCTGCCTGCTGGCGATCTTCATCGACCAGAACGTGCGCGGCGAGAGCCTGTTCCGCACCGTGTTCCTCTACCCCTACGCCATGTCCTTCGTGGTGGCCGGGCTGATCTGGCAGTGGATCCTCAATCCCGACCTCGGCATCCAGGCGACCATGCGCGGCTTCGGCTTTTCCGGCTTCGTCCTCGACTGGGTGATCAATCCCAGGATGGTGCTCTACGCCGTCATCCTGGCGACGGTCTGGCACGGCTCCGGCCTCGTCATGGCGCTGATCCTCGCCGGGCTGCGCGGCATCGACGGCGAGATATGGCGGGCGACGCGCATCGACGGCATTCCGGCCTGGCGGGTGTATGTGTCGATCGTCCTGCCGATGCTGCGGCCGATGATCATCACCTCGCTGGTGCTGCTGTCGATCAGCATCGTCAAGATGTACGACGTCGTCGTCGCCATGACCAACGGCGGCCCCGGCACGGCCAGCGAAGTGCCGGCCAAGTTCATCATGGACAACCTGTTCGAGCGCGCCAACATCGGCCTCGCCACGGCGGCGTCGACGGTGATGCTGATCACCGTCCTGATGGTCATGGCCCCCGTCATCTATTCCCAGTATTTCCGCAAGAGCGGGAGGGCGGCATGATGCGCCAGGCAAAACCGACCGTCGCCAGACGCCCGCTCACCTATCAGGAGGTCTGGGGCCGCGTCGGCATCTACGCCTTCCTCGGCGTGGTGGCGCTGTTCTTCCTGCTGCCGCTCTACGTGATGCTCGTCACCTCGTTCAAGAGCATGGACGAAATTCGTCTCGGCCTGATCTTCTCGCTGCCGCAGCAGTTCACCATCGACGCCTGGGTGAAGGCCTGGACGTCGGCCTGCACCGGTCTCGAATGCACCGGTCTCAGGGTCGGCTTTGGCAACTCGGTGAAGATCCTGGTGCCGAGCGTCGTGGTCTCCATCCTGCTCGGCGCCGTCAACGGCTACGCTCTGTCCTTCTGGAAGGTGAAGGGCGCCAACGTGCTGTTCGCCTGCCTGCTGCTCGGCTCGTTCATCCCCTATCAGGTGTTCATCTACCCGCTGGTGCGCGTCTATGCCCAGACCGGCATCTACGGTTCGCTGCCCGGCATCGTGCTCACCCACGTCATCTTCGGCATGCCGGTGATGACGCTATTGTTCCGCAACTACTATTCCGGCCTGCCGGTCGAACTGTTCAAGGCGGCGCGCATCGACGGCGCCGGTTTCTGGAAGATCTTCGTCTCGATCATCCTGCCGATGTCGGCGCCGATCGCCATCGTCGCGGTGATTATGCAGGTGACCGCCATCTGGAACGACTTCCTGCTCGGCCTGGTCTTCGCCGGGCGCGAAAACCTGCCGATGACGGTCCAGCTCAACAACATCGTCAACACCACCACCGGCGAGCGCGCCTACAACGTTAACATGGCGGCAACGGTGCTCACCTCGCTGGTGCCGCTCGCCGTCTATCTGCTGTCCGGGCGCTGGTTCGTGCGCGGCATCGCCTCCGGCGCCGTGAAGGGGTAAGCCATGAGTTCCGTATCCCTCGAAAGCCTCGACGTCAGCTACGGCAACGTGCAGATCGTCAGGAACCTCGACCTGACGATCCGGGACGGCGAGTTCCTCGTCCTGCTCGGCCCGTCCGGTTGCGGCAAGTCGACGCTCCTCAGCGCCATCGGCGGTCTGACCGACGTCAGCGGCGGCCGCATCCTGTTCAACGACAAGGACGTCACCTGGACCGATCCGAAGGATCGCGGCATCGGCATGGTGTTCCAGTCCTACGCGCTCTATCCGACGATGAGCGTCGAGCGGAACCTGTCGTTCGGGCTGCGCATCGCCGGCATCGACCGGGCGATCATCGAGAAGAAGGTGAAGTGGGCGGCCGAGCTGTTGCAGATCGCCCATCTGCTCGACCGCAAGCCGTCGGCGCTCAGCGGCGGCCAGCGTCAGCGGGTGGCCATCGGCCGGGCGCTGGTGCGCGATGCCGACATCTTCCTGTTCGACGAGCCGCTGTCCAACCTCGACGCCAAGCTGAGGGCCGAATTGCGCCTCGAGATCAAGAAGCTGCACAAGACGCTGAAGTCGACCATGATCTACGTGACGCACGACCAGATCGAGGCGCTGACGCTCGCCGACCGCATCGCCGTCATGAAGGACGGCATCATCCAGCAGCTCGACACGCCGCTCAACGTCTACAACAAGCCGGCCAACGAATTCGTCGGCAGCTTCCTCGGCTCGCCGGCCATGAACAAGATCGACGGCGCGCTTGTCGCGGACGGCGATCGCCTGTCGTTCGCGGCCGGCGACTTCCGGCTGGATGTCAGCCGCTATCCCTTCGCAGAGACGGTGGAAAGCGGCCGCAAGGTCGTGCTCGGCCTCCGGCCGGAACACATCCTCCCGGCCGGCGGATCGGCGGCGGCCGTCGAGGGAAAGGTGTCGCTGGTCGAGCCGATGGGCAGCAGCATCCTCGCCTGGTCGGTGTTTGACGGCGTCAGCCTGTCGCATCTGGTGGGGCAGGACGACGGCTGCGAGGCGGATCGCACTTTCGCCGTCACCATCGATGTGCAGAAGGCGTCGTTCTTCGACGTCGAAACCGGCTGGCGGCTGTAGATCTCGATGGCTGGCGCCGGAAATTGAGGACATGGACGGGGCGCTTCGGGGCGCCCCGCCGATGCATCGCCGGTCGCCATCCCGGCTGATCGACTTGGTCTATGAAGTCCGACGATACCCTTCTGGCTCGTCTCACCCGATCTCGACCCAGACGTTGCCCCTGTCGTTGGACTTGAGGCATGCCTCGACGAACTTCGATCCGCTGACGCCGTCGCGGGCCGATGGCACCATGGTGGCCACGGCCTTGCCGGCGAGAAGATCGGCGGCGTCGCGATAGAGATTGGCGAAGGCTTCGAGATAGCCTTCCGGATGGGCGGCCGGCACGCGGCTGCCGGCCACGGC
>LUYO01000038.1:0-52767 GCA_001603295.1 Rhodobacterales bacterium Alpha_02 | reverse complement strand
GGAGCCGGCCCTTCCTCCTTGACGGGCCAATGCGAGACGGATTGAGCAAGCGATATGCCAGCACATGCGGAGCCGGAAATATTATTTATCTATTTGAAATGTATAGATTTTTATATTGGTCGGAATGCGATTCCCATTCGGTTCTCCGAACGCCGCCTTCAGGCCGTTCGAAATGCCGTACGCGGTTCTGGCTTCCAACTCCGCTGTATTCTGTTGCCACACCATTTCAGTGCAACTATAGATAGCCAAAAACCTAGTTTCGACGCCAAAAGCGAGCCGCCACTACCCGCTGGGCAGCGTTGGAATGGACTTTGGTCGTTTTCAGGAGGGTGATTCAGCGCCGAACCGGTCTCCGCATCGAGCGCGTTCGGCTTTCCGAATAGCGGCGTCTCCAGAGAAGAGATCCCCAGCCGGCTGGCCGTTCAGCCGAGATTGAGTTCGGCGAAGAAATCGTTGCCCTTGTCGTCGATGACGATGAAGGCCGGGAAGTCGACGACGTCGATCTTCCAGACCGCCTCCATGCCGAGTTCGGGAAATTCGACGAGTTCCACCTTCTTGATGCAATCGCGAGCGAGCCGGGCGGCAGGACCGCCGATCGAGCCAAGGTAGAAGCCGCCGTGGCGGGCGCAGGCGTCGCGCACGACGCGCGACCGATTGCCCTTGGCCAGCATCACCATTGAGCCACCGGAGCCCTGAAACTGATCGACGTAAGCGTCCATGCGACCGGCGGTGGTCGGTCCGAACGAGCCGGATGCATGGTTCTGCGGCGTCTTGGCCGGACCGGCGTAGTAGATCGGGTGATCCTTGAAATAACCGGGCAAAGGCTCCCCCCGCTCGAGCCGTTCGCGCAGGCGGGCGTGGGCAAGGTCTCGGGCGACGATCATCGGGCCACTAAGACTGAGACGGGTGCGGATCGGATGGCGCGACAGCGTCTTGAGTATGTCGGCCATCGGCTGGTTGAGGTCGATCTCCACCACCTCTCCGCCGAGGCCGTGCGCATCGATATCCGGCAGGAAGCGGGCCGGGTTGCGCTCAAGCTCTTCGAGGAACAAGCCGTCGCGGGTGATCTTGCCGAACGCCTGCCGGTCGGCCGAACAGGAAACGCCGATGCCGATCGGCAGCGAAGCGCCGTGGCGCGGCAGGCGAACGACACGCACGTCGTGACAGAAGTATTTGCCGCCGAACTGGGCGCCGACGCCGGTCGCCTGCGTCGCCTCGAACACCTCGGCCTCGAAGGCGAGATCGCGGAAGGCGTGACCAGCCGCGGAACCGGCGGTGGGCAGGCCGTCGAGCGCCTTGGTCGAAGCGAGCTTGACCGTCTTGAGGTTCATTTCGGCCGATGTACCGCCAATGACGATGGCCAGATGGTAGGGCGGACAGGCGGCTGTCCCCAGCGTCAGGATCTTCTCCTTGATGAATGCCAGCATGCGATCGTGGGTCAGTAGTGACGGCGTGCCCTGAAACAGGAAAGTCTTGTTGGCCGAGCCGCCGCCCTTGGCGATGAACAGGAATTTGTAGGCGTCCTCGCCCTCGGCATAGATATCGATCTGCGCCGGCAGATTGTCGCCGGTGTTGGTCTCGTCAAACAGGGTCAGGGGCGCCAGCTGGGAATAGCGCAGGTTCCTGGAAGCGTAGGCCTCGCGCACGCCCTCGCCGAGCGCCGCGGAATCGCCACCGTCGGTCCAGACGCGGCGGCCTTTCTTGGCCGAGATGATCGCCGTACCGGTATCCTGGCACATCGGCAGAACGCCTCCAGCCGAGATGCAGGCGTTCTTCAGGAGATCGTAGGCAACGAAGCGGTCGTTGTCCGTTGCGTCGGGGTCATCGAGGATCGACGCGAGTTGGCTGAGATGGGCCGGCCGCAACAGATGATTGATGTCGTCAAAGGCGGTCGCCGCTAGTAGCCGCAGCGCCTCAGGCTCGACCTTCAGAATGGTCTCGCCCTCGAAGGTCGCCGTGCTCACCAGATCGCCCGTCAGCTTGCGGTAAGGCGTGCTGTCGGCGGCAAGAGGAAACAGGCCGCTCATATCATCGGACATCGGGCTAAACTCCCATCGAGGAACCGGCTGGCGCAATCTCGGTGCCGGAACATGCGTGGCGCGCTGTCTAGCGCGCCGCCGCGGCAGGGGCCAATAGCGGCTCTCACGTCAAATGGGATGAATGAAGCTGGCCACTTTCTTGCCGTCGTTCGCGGCGCCGAACGGCTTCTCATGCGCGTTCGGATTTCCGAACCAGCCGGGAAATTTCGATAGAAACCTTTTAATAACAATACGATCAGTTGTTGCATTCGGGAATGAATTGCAACGACGCCCGCCGCCGGACGCGCCATCACGCCACAATGCGGACACATCGTTCGGAAATCCGAACAAGCCGATATTCGCCTCGCAGAAAGACGTTACATAACAATGGATTACTGGTCACGTCTTCGCGGCGCTGTTGGCACGTCACTTGCCGGTATGGCCATGCCTTCTTGGGCGAACGGGCTGAAAACTGGGAGAGAGTGATGCCCACAGACAAGACAAGAATCGAACACGACCTGCTCGGCGACCTGGAGGTGCCGGACAGCGTCTACTACGGGGTTCATACCCTGCGCGCCGTCGAGAACTTTCCCGTCACGGGCACGCCGATCGCGCAATATCCCGACCTCATCAGCGCCTTGGCGATGATCAAGCAGGCCGCTGCCCGCGCCAATGCCGAACTGGGGCTGCTGCCGCCGCCGGTCGCCGATGCGATCGTCGCCGCCTGCCGCGAAATCCGGGATGGCCGGCTCAACGACCAGTTCGTCGTCGACGTGATCCAGGGCGGCGCCGGCACCTCCACCAACATGAATGCCAACGAGGTGATCGCCAACCGCGCGCTGGAAATCATGGGAGCGAAGCGCGGCGAGTACAAGCGCCTGCATCCCAACGAACACGTCAACATGAGCCAGTCCACCAACGACGTCTATCCGACGGCGCTGAAGGTGGCGACCTATGCCGGCATTTACCGGCTGGTCGATGCCATGGCCCATCTTCGGGCGGCATTCCAGCGCAAGTCCGACGAGTTCCGCGACGTGCTGAAGATGGGCCGCACCCAGCTCCAGGACGCCGTGCCGATGACGCTCGGTCAGGAGTTCGCCACCTATGCCGTAATGCTCGAGGAGGACGAGGATCGCCTCAAGGAGGCTGCCCAGTTGATCCGCGAGATCAACCTCGGAGCCACCGCCATCGGCACCGGCATCAATGCCCATCCCGGCTATGCCGCGCTGGTCTGCCGCCATCTGGCCGAGATATCCGGCATCCCGGTGATCACCGCGCCCAACCTCATCGAGGCGACACAGGACTGTGGCGCCTTCGTGCAGTTGTCGGGCGTGCTGAAGCGCGTCGCCGTCAAGCTGTCGAAGGTCTGCAACGATCTGCGTCTGCTGTCGTCGGGCCCGCGCGCCGGCTTCGGCGAAATCAACCTGCCCGCCCGTCAGGCCGGTTCGTCGATCATGCCGGGCAAGGTCAATCCGGTGATCCCGGAAGTCGTCAACCAGATCGCCTTCGAGGTCATCGGCAACGACATGACCGTGTCGCTCGCCGCCGAGGCCGGCCAGCTTCAGCTCAACGCCTTCGAGCCGATCATCGCCCACAGCCTGTTCAAGTCGATCACCCACTTGAGGCAGGGCTGCTACATCCTCGCCGACAAATGCGTCGACGGCATTACCGCCAACAAGGGGCGGCTTGAGGCCATCGTCCGCGACTCGATCGGCATCGCCACCGCGCTCAACCCGTTCATCGGTTACGCCAATGCCACGGAAGTGGCCGTGGAAGCTCACCGAACCGGACGGGGGGTCGCCGAACTGGTGCTCGAACGGGGGCTGATGAGCGAAGAAGAACTCGCCGACGTTCTCCGTCCCGATGTTCTCACCCATCCGCGCCTGTTCAAAGCCAGGTCCGAGGCTCTCGTACAATAACCATAATCAGGAAACCCAAGGTTCACGCAAATGCACGCCATGAACACCACGCCGCAGAAGAAGTCGCGCCAGTCGACTTACATTCTCATCGCCATGATCCTCGGCATCCTCGCCGGCTACGTCTGCAACAAGACGGCCGCCACGCCGGATGACGCCAAGGCCGTCGCCAGTTATTTCGCGATGATGACGGACATCTTCCTCCGCCTCATCAAGATGATCATCGCACCGCTGATCTTCGCGACGCTGGTTTCCGGTCTCATCAACATGGGCGACGCCAAGACCGTCGGCCGCATCGGCGGCCGGGCTATCGGCTGGTTCCTGATGGCCTCGATCCTGTCGCTGACCATCGGTCTCGTCCTCGCCAACCTGCTGCAGCCGGGCGGCAGCCTCAGCATCCCGCTGCCGGACGTCAACGCCGCCGTCGACCTCAAGACGTCGTCCCTGAACCTCAAGGACTTCCTGACCCACGTCTTCCCGCGCAACATCTTCGAGGCCATGGCGGGCAACGAGATTCTGCAGATCGTGGTGTTCTCGGTGTTCTTCGGCCTGGCGCTCGGCAACGTCCGCCACATCAAGGCGGCCGATACGCTGGCCACCGCCATCGAGGGCGCCGTTCCCGCCATGCTCAAGGTGACCGGCTACGTCATGCTGTTCGCCCCCATCGGCGTGTTCGCGGCCATCGCCAACGTCGTCACCACCCAGGGCCTCGGCGTGCTGACGGTCTACGGCAAGGTCATGGGCGGCTTCTATTTCGCCCTGCTGATCCTCTGGGCCGTGCTGATCGGCCTTGCCTACCTGGTGCTGAAGAACAAGGTGTTCCCGCTGCTCAGCGCCGTTCGCGATCCGATGATCCTCGGCTTCTCGACCGCGTCGAGCGAGGCCGCCTATCCGCGCGTCATGGAAGCCCTGAAGCGTCTCGGCATTTCCGAACGCGTCATCGGCTTCGTGCTGCCGCTCGGCTACTCGTTCAACCTCGACGGCTCGATGATCTACACCACCTTCGCCGCCTTGTTCGTGGCGCAGGCCTACAACATCCCGATGGATCTCGGCACCCAGATCACCATGCTGCTGGTGCTGATGGTGTCGTCGAAGGGTATCGCCGGCGTGCCGCGTTCGGCGCTCGTCGTCGTCGCCGCGGTGATGCCGATGTTCAACCTGCCGGAAGCCGGCGTGCTGTTGATCATGGGCATCGACGTGTTCCTCGACATGGGCCGCACCGCGACCAACGTGCTCGGCAACTCGATTGCCACGGCCGTCATCGCCAAGTGGGAAAACGCCTACGACGATCAGGAAAGCGTCGAGGAAATCGAGATGGACGCCGCTCCGGAAGCGGCCTGACCGACAATGCGCCGCCTGCCCCGGAGGCGGGCGGCGCGTTTTGCCGGCAACTGCCGGCGACGAGGCGGATGACCTGGCGATGCGGCCAACGTGCCAACGTCTCTGGACAAGCGATGTGGTCAGTGCCAAGCAGAAACCGTCGCATAGACGGAGACGGCCGGAGGCCTCGCGGCCCATGACTCAACGCCATGCCCAGCGATCGCTCGCTCTGATGCTGACCGTCATTCTTGCGGCGGCGCTGACGCTGAGCTTTATTGGATTCAAGGTCAGCGAGGGGACGAGCCTCGCTCACCTGGCCGATCGCGGGCGTCAGCGGCTCGATCTCTACGAGACCAGCCTGGAACGCGAGATCGACAAATATGCCTTCTTCCCGGCGACGCTCGGCCTTGAACGGGATGTCGTCGACCTCCTCGTCAACGGCGGCGAGGACCAGAGGCGGCGGATCAACCGTTACCTTTCCGAACTCAACAAACGCGCCGGCTCGCTGTCGATCTACGTTCTCGATTCGCGTGGCCATGTGATCGCCGCCAGCAACTGGGACCAGCCCGACAGCTTCATCGGCGAGGACTTGTCCTACCGGCCCTACTTCCACGACGCCATGGCGAAGCGAACCGGTCGCTTCTTCGGCATCGGCACGACGCGCGGCCAGCCGGGCTATTATCTCGCGTCCCCCATCCTCGTCGACGAGCACGCGATGGGCGTGGCGGTCGTCAAGGTAAGCCTCGAGCAGCTCGAAAAGTCATGGTCGACCGTCGAGGCGCCGGTGCTGGTCACCGACGAGAACGGCGTCGTCATTCTCGCCTCCGTCCCGTCGTGGAAGTTCACCACCCTGACGCCGCTCAGCGAGGAGCGCCGCCGGGACCTTGCGCAATCGCTCCATTACAACGCGCGCCCGTTGCCGCCGCTCGGCCTCAAGTCGCAAAGCGTCGTCGGCTTCGGCGCGGACGAGATCGTTCAACTCGTTCGCCCAGAGGCAGAGGCTTCCCAGACCTTTCCCGTCTCCGGCCTTTTCCTGTCGCAGTCGGAGCCGCTCAGAGGCACCGACTGGCGCCTCACCGTGCTCTCGCCCTTCGGCGATCTGCGCACCATGGCCTGGTTGAATGCCGCGCTGGCCGCGGCGGGCGGCGTCATATTGGGCGTCGCCATGATCGCGCTCTATCAGCTGCGCGTGCGCACGTGGGAACGGCTGCGCGCCCGCGAAGCGCTGCAACGCGCGCATGACGAACTCGAACGCAAGGTCGAGGAGCGGACGCGGACGCTGAAGGAGGCGCAGGATGAACTGGTGCATGCCGGAAAGCTCGCGGTGATCGGCCAGATGTCGGCGGGACTCGCTCACGAACTCAACCAGCCGCTCGCCGCCTTGCACACCCTTTCCGACAATGCGGTCAAGTTCATGCAGCGGGGGCTTCTCGGAGAGGCGGAGAGCAACCTGAAGCTCATCTCGGAACTCGTGACGCACATGGGGACACTGACCAGTCAGCTCAAATCCTTCGCGCGCAAATCCACCGGCATGCCGCGCCCGGTCAACGTGCGGCGCTCCATGGAGAACGCCCTGTTTTTTCTCGACCGCCGCCTGTCGCAGCGGTCGATCCGCCCGGAGATCGACGTCGAGCCAGACGATCTTGCCGTGCTCGCCGACGCCAACCGGCTGGAACAGATCCTGGTCAACCTGCTCGCCAACGCCATCGACGCAGTTGAAGGGGTGGAGGAGCCACGCCTCGATCTGTCGGCCCGGCGTGATGGCGCGCGCGTCCGCATCGAAGTCCGTGACAACGGCCCCGGACTGAGCCAAAGCGCGCAGAACCGGCTGTTCGAGCCGTTCTTCACCACCAAGGACTCGGGGGGAGGCCTCGGACTGGGGCTTGCCATCTCGGCCGGTATTGCCAGAGACTTCGGTGGCTCGCTGTCGGCTCTCAACATCGACGACGGCGGGGCGCTGTTCGTCCTCGATCTGCCGTCGGCACTCGCTTCGGAGACCATCGATGCCTGACGCATTCAGGGTGCTGATCGTCGAAGACGATCCCAATGTCAGGCGCGGCTGTCAGCAGGCGCTGGTGCTGGAAGGCATCGTCGCGGATGCGGTCGACAGCGCCGAGAATGCCTGGCGCTACATCACCGAGAACGTGCCGGCGGTGGTAGTCTCCGACATTCGCCTGCCCGGCATGGACGGCATGGCGCTGATGGCGCGCATCCGTGCCTTCGATGCCGATCTGCCGGTGGTGCTGATGACTGGCCATGGCGACATTTCGCTCGCCGTTCAGGCCATGAAGGAGGGCGCTCAGGACTTTATCGAAAAGCCTTTCTCATCGATCCATCTCGTCGAGGTCACGCGTCGGGCGCTGGAGAAATCCCGGCTGGTGCAAGAGGTTCGGGACCTGCGCCGACAGCTCAAGAACGGCCAGAATCTCGAAACGCGCATCATCGGCAAATCGCCGCAGATCCAGATGGTGCGGCGGCGCATCGTCGATCTCGGCCAGGCCGCGGCAGACGTGCTGATCATGGGGGAGACCGGCACCGGCAAGGAACTGGTTGCCCAATGCCTGCACGATTCGAGCCCGCGCCAAAACGGCAACTTCGTCGCCCTCAATTGCGGCGGCATGCCCGAAAGCCTGATCGACAGCGAGATTTTCGGCCACGAAGTCGGTGCCTTCACCGGAGCCGCCAAGCGGCGAATCGGCAAGATCGAGCATGCCAATGGCGGCACGCTGTTCCTCGACGAGATCGAGAGCATGCCGATGCAGATGCAGATCAAGCTGCTGCGCGTGCTTCAGGAGAGAACCATCGAGCGGCTCGGCTCCAATCAGCTGATCGAAATCAACTGCCGGGTCATCGCCGCTTCCAAGGCCGATCTGCGCGAGCTTGCCGATCAGGGGCGCTTCCGCGCCGATCTCTATTATCGTCTCAACGTCGCAACGCTGCGCCTGCCGCCACTGCGCGAAAGGCGCGACGATATCGGCCTGCTGTTCGAGCATTTTGCCCATCAGGCCGCCGCGCGTTACGGGCGCCCGATCCCGCGTGTCGACAGCGACAAACTGCAGGCCTTGATGGCCTACCAATGGCCGGGCAACGTACGTGAACTGAAGAATGCCGCCGACCGCTGGGTGCTGGGCGACGTCGAGGGATTCCCGCTCGACGATCCGGATGGCGACAACCGCCGATCGCTGACCGAAACACTGGAAGTCTTCGAGCGCCGGCTGATTTCCGAGGCGCTGCGCCGCAACGGCATGTCGCTGTCACGCGCCGCTGAAGATCTCAAGATGGCGAAGACCACCCTTCACGATCGTATCCGGAAGTACAAACTCTCGATTCGCTAGGGGTTGTTGAATCCGATCTGCACGCACCATAGCCTAGGAGGCCGACGATCCACCGGCTGCCGGCGGCCAGACGTCGGTGTCGTGGTCGGGATGCTGGTGGTTGCTGCTGCTAATGCGATGCAGCATCTCAGGATTGCTGACATAGGTCGGGCTGTCGCCCGGCACCTGCGTCAGCGTCGCGAACCAGGAGACGCGGCTCTCGTTGCCATATTGATTCTCCGGCGGCGCCCGGTCGGGTTCGTCGAGGGTGCCGACCAGCACGCCGAACTCGTCGTCCTCGGGGTAATCGAAGGTCATCGGCGTGCCGCAGGCGCTGCAGAAGCCGCGCCGCCCGACGTCCGAACTCCTGAAATAGGCAAGGGCGCCACGCGTGAGGTGGAAGGCCGCCTTCGGAATCGGGCAGATCACCGCGAACGGTCCGCCCACCGCCTTCTGGCACATGCGGCAATGGCAGACGTGGACGTTGCGCGGCCGCTGGCTGAGCGCATAGCGCACCGCGCCGCACTGGCAGCCCCCGGTGAGACGGACTTCATCCATGCCTGGCTCCTCCACAATGGACCGGCACCCGGCGGCCGGCCCGGGCGATTGTCGACGGGCTGGCGGCGGCAGGCAAGCCCCCTGTCTCCCTGCGCAGGATGATATCACTGGAAAGAACGAATCCGCCGAGGTCGCTGTCACGCCGCCTTGGCGAAGCGGCGGGGATGCACCGGACCACGGCCGCCGCCGAGCGCCGGCAGGAGGTTGGCGATGTCGGACAGGTCCCGCACCGACAGTTCGATGTCCGGCGCGGCGGCGACGGCTTCGACGTGCTCCGGACATCGGGCGCCGACCGCGACGCCGGCGACGCCCGGCCAGACGAGGCTCCAGGCGGCGGCGACGGCGGCCGGCGTCACGCGGCGACGGACGGCCACCGTCCGGATGAGCCGCCGCAGCGGCGCGAGGCACGGCTCGTCGGTATCCGGCTCCGCGTGAAGCAGCGCGCCGCCGCCCAGCGCCCGGTAGGCAATGACAGCCGGCGTCGGCATCCGTCGCCATAAAAGATCACTGTCGCCGACGCGCCGGTCGATCAGCGACAGCTCGACGTAGACGGCGTCGCAGGCGTCGATGCGCTCGGCGCGTTCGAGGCGGGCGCTGTCGGGGGCGACGAGGCCGATGGCGCGGGCGAGGCCGCCCTGCTTAAGGTCGATCAGCGCCGACCAGGCATCCTCGAACAGCGTGTCGGTGGCGCCGTCGGCGAGGTTGAGCTTGAGGAGGTCGACCGCCTCGACGCCGAGCCGGCCGAGCGACCGCTCGAACTGCTGGCGCAGGCGGCGCGGCTCCAGCGTCGGCTGTCGTGCCGCCCGGCGGCTGCGGCCGTCCCAGTCGAAGCCGACGGCGGTGGCGATGAAGGGGCGACTTGCCGCCGGCAGGGCGGCGAGGACGCGGCCAACCGCTCGCTCGGCGGCGCCGAAACCGAACACCGCGTCGGTATCGAGCCAGTTGATGCCGAGGTCGAGGGCGCGGCGGATGGTCGCCTCCGCGAGGTCGTCGTCGCCGGCCGCGCCGAAGGCTGCCGTGCCAAGCCCGATCCGCGATAGCGGCGCGCCGCTGTCGGTGGCGAGAAAGCGCGGCATTCGGTCTTCCGGCATGCTCCCGTCTCCCAGGCGATGGTGGCCGGCCGTGGCCGGTATTCCTGAGAAGGCTAGTCAATATTGCGGCGGACCATCAGGCTTGAGATTTCCTTTTGCCGGGAGATGCTGGAACGATATGCCGCGATACGCCCCTTTTGCCGCATGTGCTTTGCCCGCCGGCTTCGGACCGGACAAGATGACCGCCTCCTGTTGCCCCATGGGCGTGGCGAGGATGCGCCGATTGACGTCGCGTCCACGCGCCGCTATGCCCCTCAGCGTCCGGAGGCGTTGATGCTGACCAAGAAGGGCAAATACGGGCTGAAGGCCCTGGTCTTCCTCGCTCGCTCGGAGCCGGGTAAGGCGATCCAGGTGGCGGAGATCGCCGCGCGTTAGAACATCTCCAAGAAGTTCCTCGACGCCATCATGCGCGACCTGAAGAACGCCGGCTTCGTCCGTTCGTGGAAAGGCCCCGGCGGCGGCTTCGCGCTCAGCCGGCCGCCGTCCGAGATTGTCATCGGGCCAGTGGTGCGGACGCTCGACGGACCGCTGGCGCCGATCGCCTGTGCCAGCCGCACCGCCTTCCAGCCCTGCGACGACTGCGGCGATCTCTCGGCCTGCGCCGTGCGCCTCGTGATGATCGAGGTGCGCGACGCCATCGCCAAAGTGCTCGACGGCACCACGCTTGCCGACATGCTGGACAAGTCGAACACCGCCGGCTCTCTGCTGGCTCAGTAGGCCGCGTCCGGGTGCGAGCGCAGCCGGCTGTTCAGCGCGTTGCGGCCGACCTCCCGGAAGATCGGGTTGAGCGGATTGACGGTGACGCCGCGCCGCTTGCCCTTCAACTCCACCGGCGGCTCGATTGCCGACCCTGCCGCGTCGAGGCGGGCGAGCAGCTGCTGGCCGTCGGGCCAGGCGCCGAGATCGGCGGCGGCGTTGATGTGGCCGGCGCGGCCGGCGTCGACATAGTCGGCCTCCCACATGCGGGCGAGTGCGCGGGTGCGGCCGGCCGGCATCCAGGGATCGTTGCGGCTGCCGACCACGATGGCAGGAAAGCCGAGCGGGCCGGTGGGAATGGGCGCGAAGGAGGCGAGCGCCGGCACCTCGGCCGCCCGGTTGTCGACGTCGGCCGGCGCCACCAGCAGCGCGCCGGCGATGGCGAGGTCGGGATGGCGGCTGGCGAGATGGGCGATCAGGATGGCGCCGAGGCTGTGGCCGACCAGGATCGGGTTCGGATGCTCCCGGATGGCCGCCACCGCCGCCGTCAGCCAGTCGTCGAGGTCGGGGTGGTCCCAATCGCGCTGGCGCACCAGCATCGCCCGGTCGAGGCGATCGAGCCAATGCGACTGCCAGTGTTCGGGACCCGAGCCCTGCCAGCCCGGAAGAATGAGCGTCGCCATCGGATGTCTCCCTTCGGGTGACCGGCGGCGACGCCCGGAAGCTTCGCCGCCGCATGTCCCGAAAGGCTAGGCGGAAGGCCGGCGCTTGTAGTGGTTTGATTTTGCGTTTTCGGGCGGCAAGGCGGATGGCTGTTGCCGCGTTTCCCCCTCTCAGGCCGGGCCGGTCCCTTCCCTTGCCGCCTCGGCCGGCTTCGCGCCTCGGCCGGTGAGCCGCTGGATGGTGACGAAGAGGAGCGGCACGAAGAACACGCCGAGCAGCGTCGCCGAGATCATGCCGCCCATCACGCCGATGCCGATGGCGTTCTGCGCCGCCGAGCCGGCGCCGGTGGCGCGGGCGAGCGGCAGAACGCCCAGCACGAAGGCGAGCGAGGTCATGATGATCGGCCTCAGACGCAGCCGCGCCGCCTCGACGACGGCCTCGACCGGCCCGCGCCCGCGCTCCATCAAGTCCTTGGCGAACTCGACGATCAGGATGGCGTTCTTGGCGGTGAGGCCGATGGTGGTGAGCAGGCCGACCTTGAAGTAGACGTCGTTCGACTGGCCGAACAGCTTGGCGAACAGCAGCGCGCCGAACACGCCGACTGGCACGGCGAGCAGCACCGAGAAGGGGATCGACCAGCTCTCGTAGAGCGCGGCGAGGCAGAGGAACACCACCACCAGCGACACCGCGTAGAGCAGCATCTCCTGCGAGCCGGCCAGCCGCTCCTGATAGGAGAGGCCCGACCAGGCGGCCGAATAGCCGCCGTCGAGGTCGGCGACCAGCGCTTCGGCCGCCGTCATGGCGTCGCCCGAGCTGACGCCGCTCGCCGCCGTGCCGTTGATGGCGACCGCCGCCGTGCCGTTGAAGCGGGCGAGCGACGGCGAGCCCTTCACCCAGCTCGTGCTGGCGAAGACGGAGAAGGGCACCATCTCGCCGTCGCCGTTCCGGGCATACCAGCGGTCGATGTCGGAGGGCTGCATGCGGAAGGGCGTGTCGCCCTCGACGTAGACCGGCTTGATCTCGCCGCGATAGATGAAGTCGTTGACGTTGGTACCGGAGAAGACGGTGGTGATCAGGCTGTTGATGCCCGAGAGGTCGACGCCGAGCGCGCCGGCCTTCTGCCGGTCGATGTCGATCCGGAGCTGCGATTCCAGCGTGCGGGTGTTGCCGCGGAGGTCGGCGATCGACGTGCTGGTCGCCGCCTTGTCGGCCAGCGTGTTGGCGGCGGCGCTGAGCGCGGCGCGGCCCTCATTGCCGCTGTCCTGAAGATACATCGAGAAGCCGCTGGTCTGGCCGAGACCCTGGATGGCCGGCGGCGCCAGCACGAACACCTCGGCGTCGCGGATCGCCCGGAAATGCGCCGAGGCGCGGGCGGCGACGGCGGCGGCCTTCAGGCGGCTGTCGGTGCGCTCGCCGAAGTCCTTCAGGCGGACGAAGCCCATGGCCGAGTTCTCGCCGCTGCCGCCGAAGCCGAAGCCCAGCGTCATGAACACGCTCTGGATCGCGTCCTTCTCCTCGTTGAGATAGTAATCCTGCACCTTGTCGATCACCGCCTGGGTGCGGGCGGCGTTGGCGCCGGCCGGCAGGGTGATCATGGTCATCAACACGCCCTGGTCCTCCTCCGGCAGGAAGGAGGTCGGCAGCGTCTTGTAGAGGCCCCAGGCACCGGCGATCAGTGTCAGGAACACGGCGAACATTCGGATCGGCCGCAGCACCAGACTGCCGACCGACCGGGAATAGCCACCGGTGAGGCGGGCAAAGCCGCGGTCGAACCAGCCGAGCCAGCGGTGAAGCGGGCCATGATGGCTGGGCTTCAACAGCAGCGCGCAGAGGGCGGGCGTCAGGATGACGGCGACCAGCACCGACAGCAGCATGGCGCTGGCGATGGTCACCGAGAACTGGCGGTAGATGACGCCGACCGAACCGGAAAAGAAGGCCATGGGGATGAACACGGCGGTCAGCACCAGCGCGATACCGATCAGCGCGCCGGTGATCTCGCCCATCGATTTCTCGGTCGCCTCGCGCGGAGGCAGGTGCTCCTCGCGCATGATGCGCTCGACGTTCTCGACCACCACGATGGCGTCGTCGACCAGCAGGCCGATTGCCAGCACCATGGCGAACATGGTCAGCATGTTGATCGAATAGCCGAGGCCGGCCAGCACGCCGAAGGTGCCGAGCAGCACCACCGGCACGGCGATCATCGGGATCAGCGTAGCGCGGATGTTCTGGAGGAACAACAGCAGCACCAGGAAGACGAGGGCGACCGCCTCGATCAGCGTCTCCACCACCTTTTCGATGGAGAGTTCCACGAAGGGCGTCGTCTCGTAGGAATAGGCGATCTCGACGCCTTCGGGCAGCGAATCCTGCAGGCTGTCCAGTTCGGCGTGGACGAGGTTGGCGGTGGTGATGGCGTTGGCGCCGGAGGCGAGCTGCACGCCGAAGCCGGCGGCCGGCATGCCGTTGAAGCTCGACCGCTGGCCGTAGCTCTCGAGGCCGACCTCGACGCGCGCCACGTCGGAGAGGCGCACCACCGAGCCGTCGGCGGCGGTCTTCAGGCTGATGCGCCTGAACTCGTCGACCGAGGTCATCTGCGACTGGGCGACGATGCTCGCTTTCAACTGCTGGCCCTTGACCACCGGCGTGGCGCCGATCGAGCCGGCGGCCACCTGAGCGTTCTGGGCCTTGATGGCGGCGGTCACGTCGCTCGGCACCAGCTGGTATTTGAGGAGAGCCGCCGGATCGAGCCAGATGCGCATGGCATAGCCGGCGCCGAACGACTGCACGCCGCCGACGCCGTCGAGGCGCTCGATGCGGTCCTCGATCTGGCTGGACATGATGTCGGACAGCTCGTCGGAGGTGTAGCGGCCGTCGCGCGAGATGATGTTGCCGATCATCAGGATGCCCGACGGCGAGCGGTTGACCCGGAGGCCGGCGTCCTGCACCGCGTCGGGGAGTTGAGATTCGACGCGCGACAGCTTGTTCTGCACCTCGACCTGGGCCAGCTCCGGGTCGGTGCCGCTGGCAAAGGTCAGCTCGATCGAGGCGGAGCCGGTGCTCGACGACGACTCCATGTAGAGCAGGCCGTCGAGACCGGTCATGGCGCTCTCGATCTTCTTGGTCACCGAATTCTCGACCGCCTCGGCGGTGGCACCGGAATAGGTGGCGGAAACGCGCACCGTCACCGGCGCGATGTCGGGATATTGCGAGATCGACAGCGAGTAGATGCCCATGCCGCCGGCGAGCAGCGTGGCGATGGCCAGCACGATGGCGAACACCGGCCGGGCGATGAAGAAGCTGGCGAGCGCGTTGCGCGGCGACGGCAGGCTCATTTGCCGTCCTCCGCGCCGAGCGTCTGGCCGACCACGCCGTCGTCGTCGATGGTCGCCTCGACCGGCGCGACCTCGGCGCCGGCCGAGAATTTCTGGAAGCCGTCGACGATCAGCCGGTCGCCGGCCGCCACGCCGTCGGTGACGATCCAGGCATTGCCCGAGGTGCCGGCGGTGGCGACGCGCCTCATCTCCGCCTTGCTGTCGCTCGACACGACGTAGAGCGTGGCGACGCCGTCGTCGCCGCGCGTCACCGCCCGCTGCGGCACCAGGAAGGCGTTGGAGAGCGTGCCGAGGTCGGCCTTGGCGGTCACGAACATGCCCGGCAGCAGCACGCGCTGGCTGTTGGGGAAAGTGGCGCGCAGGGTGAAGGTGCCGGTGGTCTCGCTCACCACGATCTCGGTCAGCGAGATGGTGCCGGTGGCGTCGTAGGGCTTGCCGTTTTCAAGCGTCAGCGCCACCTCGGGCGGCTTGCCGTTGGTGCGGCCCAGTCGGCCGCTGTCCACCTCGTCGCGGATGCGCAACAGGTTGGCGCTGGAATCGACGAGATCGACGTTGATCGGATCGATCTGACGGATGGTGGCGAGCGCCGCCGTCTGGTTCTCGGTGACCAGCGCGCCGACGCTGACCGTGGACACGCCGATGATGCCGCCGATCGGCGCCTTGAGCGTGGCGTTCTCGAGGTTGATGCGCGCCGTCTCGAGGTCGGCCCGCGCCGCCTCCTCGGAAGCCTCGGCCTGCAGCAGCGTCGAGCGGGAATCCTCGACCGTCTGGGTGGCGACGGCGTTGCTCTCCGCCAGCTTCTCGTTGCGCTCGAAGGCCGAGCGGGCGCCGGCGGTGGCGGCCTCCGCCTTCTTCACCGCCGCGGCGGCGGCGGCATAGGCCGCCTTGAACTTGGCGTCGTCGAGTTCGTAGAGCACGTCGCCGGCCTTGACCACGCCGCCCTCCCTGAAGGCGATCTTGCGGACGATGCCGGCCACCTGCGGCCTGATCTCGGCCGTCGCCAGCGCCACGACCCGGCCGGGCAGCTCGATGCTGCGCGGCACCGACGTCGGCTGCAGCGTCACGGTGCCGACCTCGACCTTGCCGGCCGGCGGCGGCCCGGAGGGGGTGCTCGGCTGGCAGGCGGTGAGGGCGAGGGCGAGCAGGAGGCCGCCGCGTCTTCCGATGGGATTCATGCTTGTTCGCTCTCCAGCCGTGAAATGCCGTCGTCGAAACAAGTCGTCCGGCAACGGTCGTGAAGACGATCAATAGTTTCCGGCGCTTGGCGAAGTCAACGCCGCGCCGGCGGGCAATGGTAACCGGATATACAATTGTCGCAGCCGGAAAAGAACGGCGGAAGAACATGACGGGCGGCCGTTGCCGGCCGCCCGTCATTTTTGGCGATGGAGAAAACCGTCATCCGGCGCGGGTCACAGCCCGAAGATGGCCGGCCACCAGCCGAAGCCGACGAACAGGCTACCAGCGATGCCGGGCAGCAGCGGCAGCCAGCGCTTCGAGACGTCAATCCCCTGCCTTTTCAGAATGCGGTCGCCGAGCCATATGCTCCAGACGACGCCGATCAGGAACAGGCCGCCACGGATGAGATGCACGCCCTCCATGCCGATGGCGGTGTCGCGCAGCGGGTTGAGCAACTCAGCGCCGAGGCCGATGATCAGGCTCATCAGCGCCACCGGCGCATACTGGTAGCCAAGCTCGGTGAACACCTGACCGAAACCGCCATCGGCTCCCAGCTTGCGGGCGATCACCGCGCCGACGGCGGTGAGGCAGGCGAGCACGGCGGTGAGCACCGCCATGGTGCCGAGCATGAAGCCGACGATCATCAGGAAGTCGAGCCACAGGAAGGTCTCGGCGCGGGCCGGATGCACGCTCATCAGCCAGGACGGGCCGACGCGGGTGATCCAGTCGACGTGGTTCTGGATCGCCCAGACGCCGAGGCCCTGGCGCATCTGCTGATATTGCGGCAGCACCAGCCACAGGAAGCCGCCGAGCGCCACGCCGGTGTCGAGGAACAGGAACCACGCCTCGGCCTTGTTGGCGCGATGGTCGCGGATCTCCTCGACCTCGACGCCGGGACGCCGCAGTTCGAGGCGCATGCTGCCGGCCGCCTTCGGATTGACGCAGCGGAAGCACTCGATGCAGTGGCGGCTCTCGCGCTTCCTCGGCAGGTCGATCATCGTCGGGCAGGCGCCGCGCTCGGTGTAGGCGTCGCCGCCGCCCAAGAGCACTTTTGGCGCGAACTGCACGGCGCCGAGGCGGGAATAGAGGCCGAGCACGCGGCCGATCGGGCAGAGATGCCGGCACCAGACGCGCTTGTTGCGGCCGTAGAGGCCGCCGATGGCGATGGCCAGCAGCATGGTGCCGCCAAAGAGGCCCGCCGCCGCTTCCGGATGGTCGCGCACGCCGAGCGTCTGGCCGTAGAGCGTCATGATGATGAAGGAGAGGGCGGGGGTGCCCTCCCACTTGATCCAGCCGGGAATGGCCCGCTGCAGGCCGTATTTGTTGGCCAGCTCGGAGGCGGCGCCCATCGGGCACAGCGTGCCGCACCACAGGCGCCCGAGCACGATCACCGACAGGAAGACCAGCGGGAACCAGATGCCCCAGAGCATGTAACGCAGGAACAGCGTCGGGTTGGAGAGGATGCCGCTCTCGGCCGGCGGGTCGGGCAAGAGCAGCGGCAGGCCGATCACCACCAGGAAGACGCCGAACATCAGCACTTGGATCCAGCCGAAATGCCGCCGCCAGCCGACGAACAACGCCTCGACGGTGCGGGTAAAGGCGCCCTGGGGTCGGGCTCCCTCGACCTCGGCCAGGGATTTCACCGCCGGGCCGACGAAGGCGTCGCCGTGGACGAGCCTGTTCATGATGTGTCCCTCCGACACCGATGTCGCATAGGCGCGATTCACCCGTCCGCGAAGGGCGCCAAAATGCTAACTGCTCGCAATTGCATCAGGACTGCAAGCTGGTGGTTTCCCGCATATAGCTCGCGCACGCGATGAGACTTCAGAAAAGATCTAAAGAATCATTATCTTGAATGATCCCACCTTCGGCCATAAGGAGTTTCCCCACGGTTGACGCTCCGTTGCAAACGAAACTACTCATGACAATCATTTGCAAATAAGGGGCAACAGAATGCGTATCCTGACCGGACTGGTCGCGGCTTCGGCCACCCTCGGCCTTGCGACGAGCGCTTGGGCGCTGGAGTATCCAATTGGCGAGCCGCAGTTCGGCGGCGGTATGGAAGTGGCTGCCGTCTACCTGCAGCCGATCGAGATGGAGCCGGCCGGCATGATGCTGGCCGCCGAGAAGGCCGACATCCACCTGGAGGCCGACATCCACGCCACCAAGGACAACGTCAACGGCTTCGCCAACGGCGACTGGGTGCCCAATCTCCAAGTCACCTACAAGCTGGTCAAGGACGGCAAGACCGTCGCCGAAGGTCCGGCCATGTCCATGGTCGCCTCCGACGGCCCGCACTACGGCGACAACATCAAGCTTGACGGTCCCGGCACCTACAAGCTGACCTTCAGCATCGCCCCGCCGTCGGGCGAGGGACACATGGCCTTCGGTCGTCACGTCGACAAGGAGACCGGCGTCGAGCCGTGGTTCGCTCCCTTCGAGACCAACTACGAGTTCACCTTCGCCGGCACGGGGAAGAAGGGTGGCTACTGACGCTCCCAGCACGACGCACCGGCGGCGGCTCTGCCAGGCCGCCGGCTGCCTGCTCGTGGTTCTCGCGGCGACCGCTCCGGCCGCCGCCGAGGACGATCCGGTGTTCCGCATCGAGTTCAACGACGGCACCATGACGCCGAGCCGCATTGAGGTGCCGGCCGACACCCGCTTCGAGCTGCAGCTCGTCAACCTCGGCAAGACGCCGGCCGAGTTCGAGAGCGTGCCGCTGCGCAAGGAAAAGGTGATCGGGCCGGGCGTCACCACCTCCATGGTGATTAAGTACCTCGATCCGGGCGAATATTCCTTCTTCGACGACTTCCACCCGGAAGCGCCGCCCGCCGTGCTGGTCGCCAAGTGAGCGGCGATGCCTGACGGGACAAGACGAGGTCTGATGCAATGTTCGGCTCCATAGCCTTCGTGGTCTGGCGCGAGAGCGTCGAGGCGCTGCTGGTGATCGGCATTCTCGACGCCTGGCTCAGGGCCGAGACGCGCGACACCGGTCGCGCCCGCCTCTACCTGTGGGGCGGCGTGCTCGCCGGCCTTGCCTTCGCCGGCGTTCTGGCCGCCCTGCTGGTCGGGCTCGGCGACGCCATCTCCGAGGAGGCGCAGCTTACCTACACGACGACCGTGGTGCTGATCGCCGCCGCGCTGATCCTCCAGATGGTGTTCTGGATGCGCAAGCACGGCCGCTCGATGAAGCGCGACCTCGAAACGCAATTGGCCGTCGCCGTCACCCGCCAGTCGTGGTGGGGCGTCTTCGTGCTGGCGCTGGTCGCCGTCGCCCGCGAGGGCAGCGAGACGGTGATCTTCCTCTACGGCATCCTGTCGTCGGGCGCCGCCGGCAGTCTGCTGTCGGGTGTCGGCGCCGGCCTGTTCGGCTTCGCGCTGGCGCTGCTCAGCTACGGCCTGTTGCAGGCCGGCAGCCGCGTGCTGTCCTGGCGGCTGTTCTTCCGCATCACCGAGGTGATGCTGCTGTTCCTCGCCTGCGCGCTGCTGATGACCGGCATCGACGGCCTGATCGATCTCGAGATCCTGCCGCGCTTGTCGCGCCGGCTGTGGGACAGCGGCTGGCTGCTCTCCGACGGCGACGCCACCGGCGGCTTCATCTCGGCGCTGACCGGCTACCGGGCGACACCCAACCTGATGGAGCTGATCGCTTTCGTCGGCTACTGGGCCGTGGTGCTGTTGCTGATCTACCGGCCGCGGCGGCAAGTGACCGCCGCCGCCTGACCTGACGGACCAGGCATTATCTCCGGCCCCGGCGCCTCCTCGTGAAGCGCCGGGGCCGTTTGCGTCAGCCGTCCGCCCGCTTGTGCAGGAACGAGCCGACCTTGTCGGCGAGTTGCATCGTGGCGGCATTGACCTTGACGGCGATGCTTTCGACGTCGCGGGCGGCGCCATCGGTCTGGCGCGACTGCACGGCCAGCGAGGCGACGGCCGCCGCCGTTTCGCTGGCCACCGCCCGCTGCTCCTCGGTGGCGCCGGCCACGGCGGCCGACAGCTCGGCGATGCTGCGCAGCCCGGCCAGCACCTCGTCGACGCTTTCGACGGTCATCCGCGTGCCATCGGTGATGTCGGCGATGCGCTGCGAGATCGACAGCGTCGCCTTGCTGGTCTGGTCGGACAGCGCCTTCACCTCGGCGGCGACCACGGCGAAGCCCTTGCCGACCTCGCCGGCCCGCGCCGCCTCGATGGTGGCGTTGAGGGCGAGCAGCTTGGTTTGCTCGGCGATGCTGGTGATCAGGTTGACCACCTCGGCGATGCCACGCACCGCCTGGTCGAGCTGCGCCAGCTTGTCCTGCGTGCCGCTGGCGGCGGCGCTGACCCGCGAGGCGAGATCGGCGGACTCGGCGACGCGTTGCGCCACCTCGCCGAGGGCGGCCGACTGCTCCTCGGTGGCTGCCGCCATGGTGCCGGACAGCGCCACCGTCTCGGCTGCATTGGCCTTGAGCTGGGTGCTGGCGGCGGAAACCTGCACGCCGACTTCCTTCATGGTGGCGACGGCCTCGTCGATGCCGTTGATCACGGCCACCCGGTCGCTGACGATCGCCCAGGTCAGGAGCGGCTGGCCAGCCACGATGGAGGCGTTGAGGTCCAGCGTCTCCGGGCCGATGGTGATCTCCGTCCGGTGGCGGCGGTTGCCGAGCGTCGACAGCAGATGATGCTGGTGCTGCGGCGCCTTGTGGAAGATGTCGATATTGGTGCCGACCAGCTGGTCGGCCTTCACAGGCAGGTACTGCTCGACGCGGCGGATGGTCTCGACCCCGGTCTGGTTGACGTAGTCGATGACGTAAGTGGCCGGGTTGCAGGTCATGATGGCGATCGGCAACTGGTCGAGCACGCCGAGCAGCCGCGCCGCCCGCTCCTCGGCCGCCCGCCGCGACACCACCTCAGTCGCCACCTTGACGACGCCGGTCACCTCGCCGGCCGTGCTGCGGATGGGGCTGTAGGTGGCTTGCAGGCAGATCACCCGCCCCGACTTGGCCTTCCGCTCGAACTCGCCGGCCTGCGCCTCGCCGCGCTGGAGCGCCGCCCAGAAGGCGGCGTAGGCGGGGCCGTCCGCCTCGCCGTCCGGCATGAACACGCGGTGGTGCTTGCCGCGGATCTCGGCCAGCTCGTAGCCCATGGTCTTCAGGAAAATGGGATTGGCATGTACCACTGTGCCGTCCCGATCGAAGCGGATCACCGCCTGGGAAGCGCTGATTGCCGCCAGTTGCTCGTCGGGCCGTGAGAAATGAAACATCGCTTGCTCCTCGATCGATGGGTAGTCGAAAGACGTAGGCGTGGTGCTTGAGTGGCTGATGGTTTCTAGGTTTTGCCGACGGTGCCGATGGACGCCTCGGGCGCCGATCCGACGCTGTTCGGCGAACCGAACAGGAAGCCTTGGGCGCCGGGGCACCCTTCTTCGATGACGAGGCGCCATTGCGCCTCGGTCTCGATCCCCTCGGCGACCACCGACAGGTTGAGGCTGCGACCGAGGCCGACGATGGCCCGGACGATCGACCGCGCCGCCTCGTCGCTTTCGAGGGCGCCGATGAAGCTGCGGTCGATCTTGATCTTGTCGAAGGGGAAGCTCTGCAGGCTGTTCAGCGAGGAATATCCGGTGCCGAAATCGTCCATGACGATACTGACGCCCAGTGTCTTCAACTGGCGGAAGATCGCCAGCACGTCGGCGCTGTTGCGCATCAGCGCCACCTCCGTCACCTCGAGTTCCAGCCGGTGCGGCGGCAGACCGGCCTGGCGGAGACAGTTTTCGACCGTTCTCGCGAGGCTGGGCAACTGGAACTGCACCGGCGACATGTTCACCGCCAGCGTCAACGGCTCGGGCCAGCCGGCCGCATCGCGGCAGGCGGTGGCGAGCACCCATTCGCCGAGCTGGACGATGCTGCCGCTTTCCTCGGCCACCGGGATGAACTCCGACGGCGGCACGTCGCCGAGATCGGGGTGCCGCCAGCGCAGCAGCGCCTCGTAGCCGACCACCCCGCCGGTGTCGCTCGCCACCATCGGCTGGTAGGCGATCGACATCTGGTGCCGCTGCACGGCGAGCCTGAGGTCGTGCTCCATCTGGCGGCGGGCGCGCACCTCGCGGTCCATGAACGGCGCGAAGAAGCAGACGTTGCCGCGCCCCGATTGCTTGGCGCGATAGAGGGCGATGTCGGCGTGGTGCTTCAGCACCTCCGGGTCGCGAGCGTCGGCCGGGAACACCGCGACGCCGATCGACACGCCGACGGCCATCGGGTTGCGGGCCATGTCCATCTCGCGGTCAAAGTCTTCCAGCAGCCTGAGGGCCAGCGTCTCCGCCTCGGCGTGCGAGGCGATGCCGTCCTGGAGGATCAGGAATTCGTCGCCGCCGACGCGGGCGATGGTGTCGGCGGTCCGCACCGAGGCGCGCAGCATGTCGGCGACGCGGCAGAGGATCTCGTCGCCCTTGGCGTGGCCGAAGATATCGTTGACAGCCTTGAAGCGATCGAGGTCGAGCGCCAGCACCGACACGGCGAGACCGGCGGCGCGGGCCTTGGCCAGCGCCTCGGCGAGGCGCTCGTCGAACAGATGGCGGTTGGGCAGGCCGGTCAGGCTGTCGTGGCGGGCCATGTGGGCGATCTGCCGTTCGGCTTCCCGCCGGTCGCTCAGGTCGCGCAGCGAGACGACCGTCGACAGATGGCCATGGAACTCGACGCTGCGGGCCGTTGCCTCGACGATGCGCAACTGGCCGTCGGCCCGCCAGACGCCGGTCTCGAAATTCTCGCTGCCGAGCCGCTGCTCGCCGCCTTCGAGTGTCAGCAGACTGTCGAGCGGCTTGCCGATCAGCTCGCCGGCGCGGCGGCCGCTCATGTCGCAGATCGCCTGGTTGACCTGGACGATGCGGCCATCGCGTACCACCATGACGCCGTCGAAGGCGGCATCGATCAGTCCCTTGAGATCGGTGACGTAGCGATCGAGCACCACGGCGAGGGCGGCGGCGCAGACCAGCAGCACGGTGGCGCTGGCCACCGCGGCGATCAGCCACTCGCGATTCAGGTCGCCGCCGGCGAAGGCGATCGTCGGATCGGGCGCCAGTTCGATCGCGCTCATGCCTGTGAAGTGCAGCGCGACGATGCCGAGCGTCGTCAGCAGCGCCGGAATGACGATCTGCCGGGCGCCGGCAAGGCGCTGCCGCACCACCATCGCCGCCACGAAGAAGCCGGTGGCGGTCAGCACGCCGGCCGCGTAGAGCGGCAAGTCGTAGCTCAGGCGGGCCGCGATATCGATGGCCGCCATGCCGGTGACGTGCATCCAGACCGCGCCGAAGGTCATCAGCAAGCCGAGCGTCGCCTTCGCCCAGACGCCGCTTCGGAAGAACAAGGACGACAACGCCACCCACCAGCAGAGTACGATGAAGGTGACCGACAGCACGGTTGGCCACAGGGAGAAGCCGATCGGCGGCGCGCTCTGGTAGGCGAGCATGGCGACGAAGTGCGTCGACCAGACACCGACGCCGCCGGCCAGCGCGGCGAGCGCCAGCCAAATCTCGCGGTGGTTCGGCCGGCACTCGCCGGCCCGCCGCAGCAGCAGGAAGAAGGTGAAGCAGCCCAGCAGGCAGATGCCCGTCGCAAGTGCGACGAGGAGGTGGTCGTGCTGGTTCTGTATGCAGGCGATGACCCGGAACACGGTCTCACTCCCAGGTAAGCATTACTAGGGATATCCAACCAATGATTACATAATTTCCTTATCAATGGCTGAACCAATCATAGATATACATATAATGGTTGTATTGCGGATTAGGTTGCGAGGAGGATTGTCGCAGTTACCGATTGTGCAGCCGTCCCAACTCCCGTGGGTGTCCGGCACGTACGTGACAACGATTATTTCCCGGCCGCGGGAACCTCCGGCCTTGCCGGCACGTTACTCAGGCGAAGATCGGATCCGCCGACCTTCGCAAGTCCGCGCCGGGTGTCCGTTTTTCCGGACCTGCGCCCAAACCAGGGAGACGTCATGAACCGTCAGATTCTCGTTGCCGTCGTCGTTCTGTTGGCCGTCGGCGTCGGCGTGCTCGGCTACCAACTCTATGAAGAGAAGAAGCAGCCGGACGGCATCGAGATAAAGATCGGTGAAAACGGCGTGTCGGTCGAAGGAAAGTAGCGGGCGGCAGGCGCCGCCGCACCTCGCCGGTCCCTCTCCGCCATCGGCAACGGCCATCCGACCTCCCGGTTCGGCCGATGCAGAATGAGGATCAAGCCATGAGCACCCTTGCCCTTGTCGAGCAGTCCGTTCTTCCCCATCTTTCGGCGTCGGCCGCCCCCGAAGCGACGGCTTTCGTTGCCCACCTCCTGGCGTTGGCGCCGATGGCCGCCGCGGTCGTCCTCTTGGTAGCCGCCCTGTCGGCCGGCGCCCGCCGCGTTCCCGCGGCGCAGATCGTGCCCCGCAAGGTGGTGCGCGGCCGGAAGATCGGCGGATGACCCTGATGCAATGCCGTCCCGTGCCTTGGCCCGGCTCTTCTGGAGCCGGGCTTTTGCATTTCGGACCGGGCAAACAGAGCGAACGGCTGGCCCGACATGAAAACCGCCGGCCCTCCTGGCGAGGACCGGCGGTTGGGGAGCGGGGGCGGCAGCCTCGATCGCCGGCTTCTGCCTCAGCGGTAGAGGAGGGCAATCAGGATGATGATCGGAATGGGAACGCCGAGAAACCAGAGAAGGATGCTTCGCATGATGCCTGCTCTCCATGACTGGGGCTGATCGGGACGACCGGCGAATAGGCCTCTCCGCCGTGTCGACAGCGCCGGCGGCGAGGGTTGCTCTCCTCCATCCGGGCTTCGGAGATGAAACGCAGCATCGCCCCATCCGGTTCCGAATGGTTAATGCCTGTGGATATTGATGGAAGCGGAGGATTCGGTTCGGAACCGTCCGGGCAATGTGGCGTTGTCAGCCGGAAAGCAAAGTGAATCGGAGTCTTCGCCATGCTTTATTGGTCATTGATCTTTCTCGTCGTCGCGCTTATTGCCGCCGTTTTCGGCTTCTCCGGCATCGCCGCCGCCTCGGCCGGCATCGCGCGGGTGCTGTTCGGCCTTTTCCTGATCCTGTTCGTGGTGAGCTTCCTCTTCCAGTTGCTACACGCCTGACGGAGCGTCACTGGCCTTCACGGAACGATGTAAAAGATGAAACTTGCAGTTTCCCGGTTCGCGGGCAGAGTATGTTGGATGTTTCGGAGCGGACGGGGAGAAATGGGGAGATGCTGAGATCGGGTGCGCGCCGGTTCGTCGGCTACAATCTGCTGCTTCTGGCGGGCGGAACGGTCGTTCTGTTGATGATCGTGTCGGCCGCCTTCGTCTTTTCCTCCCGTTCCCTTCTGCATGCCACCGAGTCCCTCAAGGCAGCCCGGGTCGACCGGCTGGTGCTGGAGTTCATCTCCGATCTGGTGGATGCCGAGACCGCCCAGCGCGGCTTCGTCATCACCAGGAACGAAGCCTATCTCGCCCCCTACGAGACGGCGACCGGCGAGTTCGCCACCGACTCCGACGATCTCAGGCTGCGGGCGGCCGAGGTCGACGAGGGCAGGGCCATCCCTCCCGGTCCGGTCGATGAACTGATTGCCCTCGGCAAGGAGAAGATGGAACTGGTCGGCCACAATCTCGGGGAGTTCCGGGCCGGCAATCTCGACGAAGTGCGGCTGGTCATGGCTTCCGACCGCGGTCGCGTGCTGATGGACCAGATCAGGCAGAAGGGCGCGGCGATCCGCGACATTGCCGCCGCGGTCCGCGTCGCCCGCGCCGCCGCCATGCGCGAATCCGCTTCGCTGCTGACCACCATGATCAGCCTCGGCGTCGCCATGATCGTCGTACTGACCACCGGCGCCGCCCTGGTGATCATCCGCCATCTGAAAGAGATCGACGATGCGCGCAACGAGCTTGTCGACATCAATCAGGAGCTGGAATCCCGCGTCCGGGACCGTACCGAGGCGGTGATGCGCACCAACGATGAATTGCAGCGCTACGCCTATATCGTCAGCCACGACCTCCGGGCGCCGCTCGTCAACATCATGGGCTTCACCTCCGAACTGGAGACGTCGGCCGAGCAGATCTCCACTTACGTCCGCAAGACTGTCGACGATCCCTCCGATCCGGAGCGGGCCGAAGTGCTGCTCGCCGTCGACCAGGACATCCCCGAGGCGCTCGGCTTCATCCGCTCCTCGATGAAGCGCATGGACAGCCTGATCAACGAGATCCTGAAGCTGTCGCGGGCCGGCCGCCGGGTGCTGGAGCCGCTGCCGGTCGACATGCAGGCGCTGGTGACCGAGTGCGTCGATTCCATCCGCCAGCGCTTCGCCGAGGCGGGCGCCGAGGTGCGAATCGAGGGTAGGTTGCCGGATGTCGTTTCCGACCGCTCTGCGTTGCAACAAATCTTTACGAATTTGCTCGATAATGCCAGCAAGTACCTCAAGGAAGGTCGGCCGGGCGAGATCGTCGTCCGCGGCCGACTGGAGCGCGGCATGGCGATATTCGAGGTCGAGGACAACGGCCGTGGCGTCGCCGAGTCCGATTTCGAGCGCATTTTCGAGCTGTTCCGGCGGGCGGGCGTCCAGGACAGGCCGGGCGAGGGTATCGGCCTCGCCCATACCCGCATGTTGAGTCGCCGCCTCGGCGGCGACGTCACGGTGAAGAGCGACGGCGAGTCGGGCACGACCTTTGTCGTGGCCGTGGCCCGTGATCTCGGACTGCGTATGGGGAGAAACGAAGCGTGAGTAAGGATCCCAAGCCCGTAGCGATCCTCATGATTGAGGACGATGAAGGGCACGCCCGCCTGATCGAGAAGAACATTCGCCGGGCCGGCGTCACCAACGAGATCATCCCCTTCCGCGACGGCACCAGCGCCGTCAACTATCTGTTGGGGTCTGACAACTCGGGGCGCAACGCCATCGGCCGGCCATCGCTGGTGCTGCTCGATCTCAACCTGCCGGACATGACAGGCATCGACATCCTATCGCGTCTCAAGGCCAACGAGCATACCAAGAGCACGCCGGTGATCGTGCTGACCACCACCGACGATGCCCGCGAGATCCAGCGCTGCTATGATCTCGGCGCCAACGTCTACATCACCAAGCCGCTCAACTACGACAGCTTCGCCAACGCCATACGCCAGCTTGGCCTGTTCCTGTCGGTCATGCAGATCCCGGAGCCGGATTGACGATGCCCTACGGGACCGATCTCAAGGGACCCATCACGGTCCTGCACATCGAGGATGACCTCGCCCTCGCCGTGCTGGTGCGCAAGGCACTGGCTCGCCGCGGCCATGAGACGGTTCACGTAACCAGCGGCGATGAGGCTCTACGACTGATCGCCGGGGGCGGCATCGACGTCGTTGCCCTCGACCACACGCTGACCACCGAAACGGGGATGGATATCCTCGCCCGCGTCGGACCGCGCGGCAGCCGGCCGCCGATCGTCTACGTCACCGGATCGATGGACGCCCGCCTGGCCGTCGACGCCATGAAGCGCGGCGCCGACGATTACGTGATCAAGGACACGTCGGAGGAGTTCTTCCATTTGCTCATCGCCGCGCTGGAGCAGGCCTACGAGCGCTGGCGCCTGAAGAGCGCCCGCGTGCGCGACCAGCAACTGATCCGCGAGGCGCGCGACCGTGCCGAGATGCTGCTGAAGGAGGTCAACCACCGCGTTGCCAACTCGCTCGGCCTGGTGGCGGCAATGGTGCGCATGCAGGCGGCGGCCGTCACCGATCCGCACGCCCGGCAGGCGCTGGAGGAGACGCAGGGGCGGATTTCGGCGGTTGCCGGTGTCCACCGCCACCTCTACACCTCCGACAACGTCGGCGAGGTGGATATCGGCTCCTATCTCGGCCACCTGGTGGGCGAACTGTCGGCGTCGCTGTCCGGCGGCGGCGCGCTGCACATGGTGAAGACCGACATCGCCTCCATCTCCATCCCGACCGACAAGGCGGTGACGCTCGGCGTCATGGTCGGCGAGCTGGTGACCAACGCCATCAAATACGCCTATTCCGCCGGCACCACCGGCGAGATCCGCGTCCGCTCCGAGGATCTCGGCGACGGCCGGCTGCGTATCTGTGTCGAGGACGACGGCATCGGCTGGGATGGCACCGGCCCGGTGCAGGGCACCGGCATCGGCTCCAAGGTGCTGAACGCCATGGCGCGCAATCTCGACGCCGACGTCACCTACACCAGGCGCGATCCCGGCACTTTCGCCTGTATCCAGTTCGTTATCGATCACACCGCTGATTGACGGTACGGCCGATGATCCGGCCGTACCGTTCGTTCATCGTTTGGCGACGTTGCGCGCCAGCCAGAAGCCGAGGCCGGCCACCACCGCGACGGCGGCAAGCCGCGTGTGCTTGACAGCCATCGAGGCGGCGGTCGGCGCGAAAGCCACCGCGGCGCTCGACGCCACCGCGCTCCGCATCTCCCGCCGGGCCCGCGCCGCCACCTGCCGGACGACCAGCAGGGCGATCAGCGCCAGGAAGAGAAGCACGCCCGCCACGATCAGGGCGGCGTTTTCCGGGCGGAAGTGGCGCGCCAGCGCGATGTACCCGGCGAAGGCGGCAAAGGCGATGGCCAACGTGGCCATGACGGCGGCAAACGCCGCCGCCACCGCCACGATGCCGCCACGCCGCCTGAGGCGGGAGAGGTCGACGCCGAGAAGCCGCGCGAGGATCATGCGCGCGGACCGCCACGCGAGGCGAGGCCGAGCAGCACGCCGACGCCGAGGGCGACGGCCACCGCCGTCATCGGCCGCTTGGAGACCGCATCGGCGACGCCGTCGATACCCTCGCGGCCGAGCGCCGAGGCGCCGGTCAGCGCCGCGCCGAGGTGGTCGGCGGTGTCGGAGCCTCTCGCCTTCACCGCGTCGAACGCTTCGGAGGCGCTGACGCCGGTCTTGGCGGCGAAATTGTCGACGATGCGACGCATCTCGGCCAGGGCCTCCTGCGCGGCACCGGCGACATCGCCGGCCTTGCCGGCCAGATCGTTTCCGGCCGCGCCGAGGTCGTTCTTGATCTTGGCAGCGTTGTCGGCGACCGTCTTGGCGGCGGAGGATTCACTCGAAACCATCTACTCTGTCCTTTCTTCGGGGTAAGCCGGGTTCGCCGGGGCTGGGGAGAGGCCCTGACATGCTGCCCGGAGTTGCATTCCGAGGATCAACGCCCGACGTGGCGTCGGGTTCCGGACCGACCGAAAAGGCGGAACCGGATGGCTTCTCACGCATTGGTCGGTGTATCGCGCCGCCTTGCCGGGAAGAGGCGCCTCGTCTCGTGGGAGCGCCCGCTTGAAAGACATCGTTCGCCGGACGCCTTCCGACCAGCCGCCGGCCGAGGCGGCAGAGCGCGGAAGCGAGGAAGGCTGGTCGGAAACCCGCCGGTCGTTGGCCGAGCTGTCGACCATCGGCCTGTTCATCGTCGCCGTCCTGGTGGCGCTGAAGGTGGCGGCCGCCTTCGTGGTGCCGATGGTGGCGGCGATCATCGTCGGCAGCGTCATCGTCCACATCGGCGATCGCGGCCAGCGCATCGGCATTCCGCCGCTGGTCGCCGGCCTGGCGCTGACCGCCGTGCTGGGCATCGGCCTGTTCCTGCTGATCGAGGCGATCGCCCAGCCGATCGCCACGCTGGTCCACCGGCTGCCGGCGGTGTTGCCCCGTCTGGCCTCGGCCGTCGCCACCATGCTGGCGCCGTTCAACAACCTCCAGGCCCGCCTCACCGGCACGGGTATCGGCGCCGACGACGACCTCGCCGGGCTGGAGAAGATGTTCGGCTCGCTGGACCTCGGCGCGGTGGCCAGCTTTCTCGGCGGCCTGACGCCCGCCTTGGGAGAGTTTCTGATCTTCCTCGCGACGCTGGTCTTCTTCGTCGCCGGCCGGGCGCAACTCAGGCGCCAGTCGATCATGGCCTTCGGCGGCCGCGAGGAGCGGCTGGCCGCCATCCGTATCTTCAACGCCACCGAGGAGGCGCTGGCCCGCTATTTCGGCACGACGTCGGTGATCTACGCCGGCATCGGGCTGGCCACCGGCCTGATTGCCATGGCGGCCGGCCTGCCGGCGCCGCTGCTCTGGGGACTGCTCGCCTTCGCCATGAGCTTCGTGCCCTTTCTTGGCCCGGCTATCGTGTCGCTGGCCATCGCCTCGGGCGGCCTGCTGCTCGACTACGGCCTGCTGTCGGTCGCCTGGCCGGTCGGTGCCTTCATGGCGGTGCATCTGACCTGCGAGAACGCCGTGGTGCCGGCGGTGCTGGGCCGCCGCTTCGAGATCAATCCGTTCCTCGTCTTCGTGGCGATCATCTTCTGGACCTGGATGTGGGGCGCCATCGGTGCCGTGCTGGCGGTGCCGCTGCTGCTGATCGCCCGCACCGTGCGCGCCGAGCTGAAGGCCGATGCGCGCGTGCCGCTGCCATCCTGACAAGACGGTAAGGCCGGTGCCTGCAACGGCACCGGCCTGAGCTGTCACGAGGAGGCAAGAAGGATCAGAAGTCGGCGGCGCTGTTGATCGACATCAGCTGCAAGAGCTTCTGCCGCGCCCGGTTGACGCGGCTCTTGATGGTGCCGACGGCACAACCACAGATTTCGGCCGCTTCCTCGCAGGAGAAGCCGGAAGCGCCGACCAGGATCAGCGCCTCGCGCTGGTCGTCGGGGAGCTTTTCAAGAGCCGTGCGGAAGTCGGACAGGTCGAGGTGGCCGTCCTGGGCTGGCGCCGACACCAGTCGCGCCGCCGCCTCGCCGTCGGTGTCTTGCACCTCGCGCCGCGCCTTGCGGTACTGGCTGAAATAGGTGTTGCGCATGATGGTGAACAGCCAGGCCCGGAGGCTGGTGCCGGGCACGAAGCTGGCGTGCGCTCCCCAGGCTTTCATCACCGTTTCCTGCACCAGGTCGTCGGCATGATCATGGCTGCCCGACAACGAGATAGCGAAGGCGCGGAGAGATGGAAGCTCTGCGAGGAGGGCGGACTTGAAGGCCGCGATGGCTGTCATCGATCGCCACCCCCGTCGGCGCCGTCAGGGAAAGTCTCGGGAGGGACTTCCTGCCTTTCCTTCCGCTCGAGCTTTTCGAGCTGGTCGAGCAGCAGCGTCAGCCGTTCCGGGATGGGTTCGGATAGGATCGTGCCGTAGAGCTTTTTGAGCTGGTCGCCGAGATGGGCCTGGATGGGCGGCTCCAGGGAGGGATGGTCAGGCGTTTCTTTCTTTTCTGACATGGCTGCTCTTTCGGGACGGCAGACCTATAGAAGCTTGGACTATGGGGACTGCACGTTGCATATTGCGTGGAACGCGGAAGGTGGCCGACGGTTCCCATTTCGACACGAAAATGTGTGGGAGAAAAGGGAACCGGATGCGAGCCATCGCGTTTGGAAGTAGGATTGGACCACGTGGTTCCGCGTATGCTTCCATTTTCGCTTGAGCGTTTGAAAGGCTTCTCATGTCTATCACGGCCCTGATCGCCCCGCAGCTTCCCCTCCTTCGCCGCTATGCCCGTGCGCTGAGCGGCAGCCAGGCGAGCGGCGACAGCCACGTCGTGGCGATGCTGGAACAGCTGGTGGCCGATCCCGATGGCTTCGACCAGTCGCTTGAGCCGCGCCTCGGCGTCTACAAGTTGTTCTCCGCGGTCTGGAACGCCAACCCCATGAATTACCTGCGGGTTGACGACCTCGACCGGCCGGCCGCCGACCGTCGGCTCGACGCCATCACGCCGCTGCCGCGGCAGGCGTTCCTGCTGACCGCCATGGAGGGCTTTTCGCCTTTTGACGCCTCGCGCATCCTCGACGTCGGTCCCGAGGCCTTCGCGGCGCTGCTGTCGGAGGCGGCGCGGCAGATCGGTGCGCAGGTCGCCTCGCGCGTGCTGATCATCGAGGACGAGCCGCTGATCGCCATGGACCTCGAGGCGCTGGTGGAAGGGCTCGGCCACTCGGTGGTCGGCAACGCCCGCACCCACGACGAAGCGGTCACCATGGCCCGCCGCGAACGTCCCGGCCTGATCCTCGCCGACATCCGCCTCGCTGACGGCTCGTCGGGACTGGAAGCCGTCAACGACATCCTCACCACCTTCGAGGTGCCGGTCATCTTCATCACCGCCTATCCGGAATCGCTGCTCACCGGCGAGCGGCCGGAGCCGACCTTCCTGATTGCCAAGCCGTTCCGCGAGGAGATGGTGAAAGCGGTGATCTCGCAGGCGCTGTTCTTCGACAATGCCGCCTCGCTTCGCCTGAAAGACAGCGTATGACGGAAGGACGATCGCCGGTCGACGGGTATCGATCGGTGCCGCGCGTCCCCGTGCAAGGCGGAGGGCAAGGTGCAGCCCAGTGACCTTGAGATCGTCGCCATGCTGGCGCGGGCCGTGTCTATCGCCGCCTGCGCGTCCGTGACCGCGGCCCTCATGACCTATCTCTTCCGCATGCGTCGGCGCAGTGGCGGGCTGGCCGGCGCCAACGCCTTGTTGTCGCTGGTCGCCCTGGCGCTCGCCCTCGGCTACATCGGTCGCTTTCTGGCCGATGGCGCCGGCGGCGGCGCCTTGGTGCTTCTGGAAAGCCTGACCGCCGTCGTCGCCTTCGCGGTCGGCGTCGCCGTCTGGCCGATGGTGCCGAAGCTGGTCGGCCAGCCGACGCATCAGGAAACCAGGGACGCCAACGTGCTGCTCGCCGAGGGGCAGGCGGCCAACCGGGCGCTGATCACCCAGCTGAGCGACCTCAACCGCGATCTCGAGAACCGCGTCGCCCGCCGCACGGCCGAGCTGGAGGCTGCCCGCCACCGCTTCGAAGTGGCGCTGGGCGGTTCCGACATCTCCGTGCTGGAACTCGACACCGACCTCGTCTTCACCTGGGTCCACAATCCGCCGGAACCGCTGACTGCCGATAACATCCTCGGCCGCCGCATGACCGACGTGCTGCCGCCGGCCGACGCGGAGCATTTCGACAGCATCGCGCGGCGCGTCATCCACGGCGGCCAGAGCGAGCGCTTCGAGATATCCTTCGACCTCGGCGGTCGGCCGCGCTGGTTCGAGGGCTTCGTTGAGCCGTTGACCAGCGACGGGCACGTCGGCGGGGTGCTGGCGGCGGCCATCGACGTCTCGCGCTACAAGGAGCACGAGCGGGAGATGCGCGATATCCTGCGCGAGCTTACCCACCGTTCCAAGAACCTCTTGGCCGTGGTGCAGGGCATGGCGCGGCAGAGCAGCGAGGGCAACCCCGAGGCGGCCGACTTCCTGGCGCCGTTCCGCGCCCGGCTGATGGCGCTGTCGGCCGCCCACGAACTCCTGGTGCAGAACGGCTGGCGCGGCGCCCGGCTCGACGAAGTGGTGACGCGCGCCTGGGCCGACGTCGACGGCATCGACGGCATTGCCCTCGATATCGACGGACCGCCCGTCCTGCTCGGCCCCGACGTGACGCAGAACGTCATGCTCGGCGCCCACGAACTCGTGGCGGCGGCCGCCGCCGCCGAACAGCGTCCGGAGCGGGTGACGGTGGTCTGGTCGCTGATGCCGGATGGCGTGTTCCATCTCGACTGGCGGATGCTCGGCTCGCCGTCGATCCAGGTCAGCGGCTTCGGCCAGCGCCTGTTGCGCACCGTGCTGCCTGTGGTGCTCGGCGGCGAGGTGACGACGCTCGAAACCTGCGATAGCGGCTTTTCCTACGGTCTGCGGGGCCGCATCGGCCCGCAGCTTCAGCGCGTCCAGACCGTTTCCCGGTCAGGCAGACCCGTCTGACCGGCGGATGGTCCAGCGCTCGGCGTAATTCTCGATGCCCCGGAGATCGTAGGTGCCGCCCACCGGCCGGTCGGGCGCAAGATCGGGCCGCCCCGCCGGCCCGAGCGCCAGCATGGCGGCGCCGGTCGAGGTGCCGGTGGCGCCGGCGGCGATCAGTACCGGCCGGCCGGTCAGCCGTTGCAGCGCCTCGGCGAACAGCGTGTCGCGGCCGAACGGCCCTTCGATGACGATCGGTCCGGCGGCGCCGGCCACCGCCATCGCCGCCTGCGCCATCAGCGCCAGGTAGAGGCTGACGGCGGCGGTGCGGACGCCATCGGAAAGGCTGGCCGGATCGACGCTCCAGCTTCCCTTGCCGTCCGGGAATGGCCCGCAGCCGGGCACGAAGGTCGGGTGGATGAAGATGCCGTTGAGTACGGCGCGCACGTCGGCGGGTGTCGGCTTCCGCGCGTGGCCGTTGGTCAGCAGATCGAACTCGCGGCCGCCCATGAAGCGCGCCGACGGCACCGGGTTGCCGAAGGCGTCGACATTGCAGAGGCCGTCGCGGCGGGCGTCGAGGGCGGAGGCGTCGCCCCCCACCGCGAAGACGATCACCCAGGTGCCGGTGGACAGCACGGTGAACGGCGGCTGGCGGGCAAGCAGATGCGGCAACAGCGAGGCGTTGGAATCGTGGATGCCGCAATAGATGGGCGTGTCGGCGGAGAGGCCGGTGCGGGCGGCCACCTCGGCCGTCACCGTGCCGAGCCGGTCGAAGGCCGAACGCAGCGGCGCGAACAGCCGGTCCCAGCCCTCGGCTTTGGTGAAGGACGAGAAATCGCGGCGCTCCGGTGCCCAGAGATCGGTATGGACGCCGAGCGACGTCGGCTCGCTGGCCAGCACGCCGGTGAAGCGGAAGGCCCAGTATTGCGGATAGGGGACGATGGCCGTCACCTTGGCGAAGGCCTCGGGGAAGGTTCGCGCCTGCCAGTAGAGCTGGGCGCCGGCGTTGAGGCCGGCCGGCAGGCGTGGCGTGAAGCTCTCCGCGAAGGGCGGCCGCGCCTTGGCGTATTCATCGTCCAGGGTATCGGGGCCGGGGAACTCGTAGTCGAGGATGGGCAGCGCCAGCTCGTCACCGCAGAGCGCCACGAAGGTGGCGCCGTGGGTGGTGAAGGAGACGGCGTCGATGCGCTGGCTTGCCGCCGCTTCCTTCAGCGTGTCGAGGAAGAAGGCCCACATGCCCTCGACGTCGTAGTGGGGGTAGGGTGGCGCGTCGACGACGGCGTTGGGCCGGGTGCGGACGAACAGGTCGTCGCCGGTCTCGAGATCGTGCACCACCAGCTTGACGTTGGTCTTGCCGACGTCGAGCACCGCGATGAACCTCGGCTTGTGCGCCATCGTCTTTCCCCTTGTCCGCGAGCGCCGGTCAGCGGGCGGCGCGGCGGCGGTTGTTGATCCGCTGCACGACCAGCGGCAGGGCGATCACCAGGATCAGCATCAGCCCCATGAAGATGCTCATGACGATGCCGGGCACGTTGAGCAGGCCAAGGCCGAAGGTGACGAGCCCCATCACGAAGGCGGCGATCACCACGCCGAGGATGTTGCCGGAGCCGCCGTTGATGGAAACGCCGCCGAGCACCGCCATGGTCACCGCGTCGAGTTCCCAGCCGACGGCGATCGACGGCCGGGTGGAACCGAGGCGCGAGGTCAGCATCACCGAGGCGAGGCCGGCGGCGACGCCGGTCATCAGGAAGACGATGAACTTGATGCGCCGCACCTTGACGCCGGAGAAGCGGGCGGCCAGCGCGTTGTTGCCGACCGCGTAGACCTGCCGGCCGAAGATCGTCTTATGCAGCACCACGCCGGCGATCAGCGCCAGCAGCAGGAAGGTGACGAACTCGTTCGAGAAGATCCAGACGGCGTAGCCCTGACCGAACACGGCGAAGTCGGCCGGATAGTTCTTGTAGACCTGGTCGCCCAGCACGACGTAGGCGATGCCGCGATAGAGGCTCATGGTGCCGATGGTGGCGACGATGGCCGGCAGGCCGAGCCTTGCCACCAGGAAGCCGTTGAACAGGCCGCAGCAGAGGCCGGTGCCGAGGCCGATGGCCAGCAGCAGCGGCGTGCCGGCCCCGACCTGGGCGGCGGCGCCCATCGCCGTCGAGGCGAGCGCGATGATCGAGGCCACCGAGAGGTCGATCTCGCCGGTGATGATCACGAAGGTCATGGCCAGCGCCAGGATGGCCTTTTCCGTGAAGTTGAAGGTGGCGTCGGAGAGGTTCCATGGATCGAGGAAATAGGGCGAGGCCAGCGAGTTGGCGATGGCGATGGCGATCGCCACGGCAAGGAGCAGCGCCTCCCAGCTTTTCAGCGCCCGTTTGAGCGGGCTGTCGAGGCGATCGGGGATATGGCGCGGCGAAAGTGCGGCGGACTGGTCGCTCATAGCGGAAGCTCCTTGCGGCGCAGGATGATGCGGCCCTTGACGCGCTCGCCGCGGGCATTGATGACGACGGCGACGATGATGATGGCGCCGGAGATGGCCATCTGCCAGAAGGGCGAGATGCCGATCACCGGCAGGGCATTCTTGATGATGCCGAGGAACAGCGCCCCCAGCACGACGCCGCCCACCGTGCCGATGCCGCCGATGGTCGACACGCCGCCGATGACGCAGGCCGCCACGGTGTCGAGTTCGAAGCCGGCGGCGACGTCGACATAGGCGACGGCGTAGCGCGACACCCAGAGATAGCCGCACAGGCCGGATATCGTTCCCGACAGCACGAAGGCGAGGAAGCGCGTCCGGCCGATGTCGATGCCGGCGTAGACGGCGGCGACGGCATTGCCGCCGGTGGCGTAGAAGGCGCGGCCGACGCCGGTGCGGGTGAACAGCACGGCGGCCAGCACGATGGCGAGGATGCCGACCCAGGAGAGAACGGGCAGACCGAGAAGAACGGTGCGCGGCAGCTCCAGGAAGGCCGGCGACATCTCGTGAGCGTTGACCCAGGCGCCACCGGATTCGACGAAGGCGAGGCCGCGGAAAATGGTCATGGTGCCGAGCGTCACCACGATGGCCGGAATGTCCAGCCACCAGACCAGGAAGCCGTTGATGGCGCCGAGCAGCATGCCCATCAGCAGCGCCACGAGGATCAGCAGCACTAGCGGCAGACCGGGGGCGAGATGGTTGAGCATGGCCACCGTCATGCCGGTCAGCGCCACGTTGGCGGCGACGGAGAGGTCGATCGACTTGGTCAGGATCACCGCCGACTGGCCGAGCGCCATCATGATCAGGATCGAGGTGTCGTTGAAGACGCCGGCCAGGTTCTGCGGCGTCGAGAAAGCGGGGAAGCGGGCGGTGATGGCGACGAGCAGGATGAGGCAGGCCAGCACCAGGAGCGCTTCGCGCCGCGCGAGAAGGCTGCGGATGGTGTTCATTGGAAAGGCTCCGGGGCGGGAAGGACGGGGCTCGGGCAACGGCGGTTCACGCGGCGGCCTCCTTGTTGCCGGTGGCGGCGCGCACCAGCGCTTCCGGCGTCAGGCCCTGGCGCTCGAACAGGCCGGCCATCCGGCCCTCGCGCATGACGATGACGCGGTCGGCCATGCCGAGGATTTCCGGGATCTCGCTCGACACCATGATGACGGCGAGGCCCTCGACGGCGAGCTGGCTCATGAAGGCATGCACGGCCGCCTTGGAGCCGATGTCGATGCCCTTGGTCGGCTCGTCGAGGATGATCACCTTGGGCAGCGTCGCCAGCCACTTGCCGATCACCACTTTCTGCTGGTTGCCGCCCGACAGCGTGCCGACCGGCTGGCTGAGCGAGGCGGCCCGGAGGTCGAGCCGCTCGGCATATTGGCGGGCGCGCAGGAAGTTCCTGCGGCTGGTCACCTTCAGCGACGGCAGCGAGATGTTGGCGGCGATCGACATGGCGGTGATGGCGCCGTGGCGGCCGCGCTCCTCCGGCACGTAGACGATGCCGGCGTCGATGGCGTCCGACGGCGAGCGCACGGCGATCGGCCGGCCGTCGAGCGTCGCCGTACCGGCCGACGGCCGGGTGACGCCGAACAGCGCCTGACAGAATTCCGAGCGGCCGGCGCCGACCAGGCCGTAGAGGCCGAGAATCTCGCCGCGCCTCAGCTCCAGCGACACCTGATCGAACTCGGTCGGGTGGCAGTAGCCGTCGACCTTCAGCACCACGTCGCCGATCTCGGCGTCGAGCTTGGGGAAGGCCTGCGTCACGTCGCGGCCGACCATCAGCTTGACGAGGTCGTTGTGCGACACCTCGTCGAGCCGGCCGGCGCCGACCTGACGGCCGTCGCGGAACACGGCGAAATACTCGCAGATCTGCCAGACTTCCTCGAACTTGTGGCTGATGAACAGGATCGCCTTGCCGGCCTTCTTCAGCCGGTCGATGATCAGGAACAGCTCCTCCACCTCCTTGTAGGACAGGGCGGCGGTCGGCTCGTCCATGATGACGATGCGGGCATCGATGGACAGCGCCCGGGCGATGGCGACGAGGTGGCGCTGGGCGATGGAAAGGTCCTTGAGGCGCGTCCGCGTCGAGATCGGCGCGTCGATGCCGTGCAGGATGGCGGCGGCGCGGGCGTGCATCGCCGCCCAGTCGATCAGGCCGTAGCGGTTGCGCGGCGCGTGGCCGATGTAGATGTTCTCGGCCACCGTCAGTTCGTCGAACAGCACCGTCTCCTGATGGATGGCGGTGATGCCGAGGTCCTGCGCCGCCTCGGCGGTCGGCAGAGTAACCTCCTTGCCGTCGATGCGGATCACGCCGCCGTCCGGCTGGTAGATGCCGGTGAGGATCTTGACCAGCGTCGACTTGCCGGCGCCGTTCTCGCCGATCAGCGCCGTGACGTGGCCGGGGCGTAGTTCGAGCGCCACGTCGGACAGCGCCTTGACGCCGGGAAAGGTCTTGGAGATGCCCGTCATCTCGAGGATGGGCGCTGTGGTAGGTACGTCCGTTGAAAGCATGGCGGTCATCGGCGGTTTCGCTGCTGGAGCTTGGGGTCCCGGAGGCGGCGCGGCCGGGATGCGTGACGTCGCGATCGGGATCGGTCCGGGACGAGGCCGGCGCGCATCGGCGCCCTGTCCTCTCTAGCGTCTCTTCCGGCCCGAGATGGTCCGCCTTCGCGGACCATGACATTGAAATTAAGATGTTTCTCGTCATGGTCCGCGAAGGCGGACCATCTCGGACCGGAGAATCCCCTTTCCGGCGAAGGGACAGGGAGAGGGGTATCCTGCGTGCGGTCGGGGTGCCGGACCCGGCCGGGGCCGGGTCCGCTGAAGTCTTGCGGGATCAGAAGATCTTGGCGAACTCGTCGACGTTGCCGGCGTCGTAGACGAACGGATCGGCCATCGCCGCTTCGTTGTTGGCGTCGAGCGTGATCTTGCCCATGCGACCGATGGAGATCTCGCCGTTGGGCTTGGCTTCGGCCTTGCCGGTCTTCAGCTCATAGGCGATGTAGGTCGCCGAATAGCCGAGGTCGATCGGGTTCCAGATGGCGAAGGCCTTGGACGAGCCGGCCTTGACGTGGCCGGCCATCTCCGACGGCAGGCCGAGACCGGTGACGTTGACCTTGCCGACCAGGCCGGCGTCTTCAACGGCCTGGGCGGCGGCGACGATGCCGACCGACGTCGGGGCGATGATCGCCTTGAGGTTCGGGTACTTGGCGATCAGGCCCTGCGTCTCGCGGTAGGACTTGTCGGCGAGGTCGTCGCCGTAGACGGTGTCGACGAGGTTGACGTTGGAATAGTTCGGCAGAACCTTCTTCATCTCCTCGATCCAGATGTTCTGGTTGGTGGCCGTCGAGGCGGCGGAGAGGATGGCGACGTCGCCCTTCTCGGAGCCGAGACCGTCGGAGGCCAGCTTGACGCACATGTTGCCGATCAGCGGGTTGGACGACGGGTTGAGGTGCATCTGGCGGCCTTCCGGCGCCACGCCCGAATCCCAGGAGATGACGGTGATGCCGCGCTGCATGGCCTTCTTCAGGGCCGGCACCAGCGCGTCCTTGTCGTTGGCGGAAATGGCGATGGCGTCGACCTTCTGGGCGATCAGCGAGTTGACGACGTCGATCTGCGCTTCGGCCGTCGAGGTGGTCGGGCCGGTGTAGATGATGTCGACGTCGCCAAGCTCCTTGGCCGCCTCCTGGGCGCCCTTGTGGGCGGCATCGAAGAAGCCGTTGCCAAGCGTCTTGACCACCAGGGCGATCTTGACGTTCTCGGCGCTGGCCGGGCCGGCCATCAGCGCCACGGCGGCGGCGGTGGTAACGATCAGCTTCTTGAACAGGGTCATTTGGGTCTCCTCCCGTTTCGACCTTCCGTCGACCGCCGCCTTCCTCCTCAGTCAGGCAACGGTCGGGGATTGCTTGGTGTCCTCTTGCTTGTCCGTGGATGCGACGATCAGCTCGATGCCGGCGGTCTCCACCATGCGCCGGTCGCGGTCGTCGATGCCGTCGTCGGTGATGATCGTGCTCACCCGCTCCAACTGGCAGAGGATGAGGCTCGACCGCGTCTTGAACTTGGAGCTGTCGACCAGCACGACCAGTTCGTCGGCCTGCCGCATCAGCCGCTGCTCGGACTGGATGATCAGCGAGTCCGATTCCATGATGCCGAGCGGCGACACGCCGCGGGCGCCCATGAAGAAGCGGCGGGCGTAGAAATGGCTGGTGCCGTCGCTGTCGAACGGCGACAGGATGATGTTCTGCTCGCGGTAGACGGCGCCGGCCGGCAGCATCACCGTGCATTTGGAATGCTTGATCAGGTGTTCGGCGATCGGGAACGAGTTGGTCATCACCTGAAGGCGCATCTGCGCGAGGTAATGCACCATCGGGAAGGTGGTGGTGCCGCCGTTGATGGCGATGGCCTCGCCGTCGCGGCAGAGCTTCACCGCCTCGCGGGCGATGGCCCGCTTCTGAGCCGAATTCACCGTCTCGTCGGCCCGGAACGACCGGGCGGCCAGCACGCCGATCTGCGGCGGATGCAGCGCCTCGGCGCCGCCGCGCACCTTCTTCAGGCGATTCTGGAGCGCCAGCGCGCTGATGTCGCGGCGGATCGTCGCTTCGGAAGCGTCGGTCAGCTCGACGATGTCCTGCACCGTCAGGATCGGACGCTCCTGGACGGCGGAGAGGATGATGCGGTGGCGTTCGCGTTCGTGCATGGTTCTGTCTCGGCTCCGGGGATGGGGCTGGGACTTTGTCCCGCCGGCGCCGCGGGGGCAAGCGCCGGCGGAGATGGCGTCAGCCGGCGCGGGGCGTCAGCTTCCAGCCGTCGAGCGCCATGGCCTCCGGCTGCGGCACCACCCGGAAGCGGGCGGCGAGATCGATCAGGTCCTGTGTCGACATGGTCTGGCGCGGCCCGCCCATGGACAGCACCTTCACCAGGATCTCGGCCGCCTTCTCGGCGGTGTCGATCAGGCCGAAGGCGTCGTCGAGCGTCGGGCCGACGCCGAACACGCCGTGGAAGGGCCAGAGCACCAGCGGCCGCTTGGCCAGCAGGGCGGCGGTGGCGTCGCCCATCTGGTCGGTGCCGGGCACCAGCCAGGGCATGGTGCCGACGCCGTCGGGGAACACCACCAGGCACTCGGTCGAGCCTTCCCAGAGGGCGCGCGTCACGTTGGCGTCGGTCCAGTCGAGCACGTAGGTCAGGGCGATCAGGTTGGTGGCGTGGCAGTGCAGCACCACGCGGTCGCTGCCGGCGCTGGCCGTCTGGCGGGCGATGTGGCCCTTGAAGTGGCTGGAGAATTCCGACGTCGGCCCGCCGCCGTCGCGGAAGCCCCAGAGCACTTCGAGGAAGCTGCCGTCGGCGCCGACCCGCACCACGCCAAGGTTGTTCTCGGGATCGAGCTGGACGTTGCGGAAGAACTTGCCGGTACCGGTGACGATGTAGGTCTGGCCGGCCAGCGCCGGCAGCGGCTCGGTCATCGGCAGATGGCGCGGTTCGCGGACGCCAGCGAGATAGGGCGCGATGTCCTCGTCGAGAAGCCGCAGGCTGATGTTGCCGCCATTGCGCTCGTCCCAGCCCTTGTTCCAACAATCCGTGGTGGCCTTCACCATGGCCTTGACGAACCAGGCGTCGATCATGTTCGCGGTCATGTTGATCGTCATGGTGGCTCAGGACTCCCGCTTGGCGAGCACGTCGCGCTCGTAGGCCTTGACGACGTCGAACCAGGCGGCGCCGGCCGGCACGTTCCGGCTTTCGCAATAGTGATCCCAGACCGCGGCCCATGGGCTGGTCTTATGCTCCTCGAAGAGGGCCATGCGCAGCGCGTAGTCGCCGGAGGTCTCGGCCGCCTTGAGCTTGGTTGCCGGCTCCAGCATGGCCTTCAGAAGCGCCTTGCGCATGTTGCGCATGCCGATCACCCAGGCAGCGACGCGGTTGATCGAGGCGTCGAAATAGTCGAGGCCGATTGCCGTGCGGTCGAGCATGTTGCCGCGCACCAGTTCGTTGGCGATGGCCTGGAGTTCGTCGTCGAACAGCACGACGTGGTCGCTGTCCCAGCGCATCGGCCGCGACACGTGCAGCAGCACGCGGTCGACATACTGGAAGACGGCGGAGAGCTTGTCCGACACCACCTCGGTCGGGTGGAAGTGGCCGGCGTCGAGGCAGAGCATGGTGCCGCGGGTGGCCGCATAGCCGAGATAGAACTCGTTGGAGCCGACGGTGTAGGCCTCGGCGCCGATGCCGAACAGCTTGCTCTCGACGGCGTCGTAGTGGAATTCCTTGGAAATCTTCTCGGCGATCACCTCGTCGAGGGCGGCCTTCAACGTCTCGCGCGGCCCGTAGCGGTCGAAGGGATAGTCCTTGGAGCCGTCGGGAATCCAGATGTTCATCACCGAGGGCGTGCCGAGAGACTTGCCGAAATACTCGGACACCTTGCGGCTGGCCTTGCAATGGTCGATCCAGAACTGGCGGATGCCGGCGTCGGGATGGCTGAGCGTGCGGTTGTCGGCGCTTTTCGGATGCGAGAAGCAGGAGGGGTTGAAGTCGAGGCCGAGGCCGCGCTCCTTCGCCCAGTCGACCCAGCGCTGGAAATGCTTCGGCTCGATGGCGTCGCGCTCCACCTTGCGGTCGGCCTCCAGATAGAGGGCGTGCAGGTTGAGCCGCTTGGCGCCGGGGATCAGCGACAGCGCCGTGTCGATGTCGGCGCGCAACTCGTCGGGATTGCGGGCGCGGCCGGGATAGTTGCCGGAGACCTGGATGCCGCCGGTCAGCTCGGCGTCGGGGTTCTCGAAGCCCTTGACGTCGTCGCCCTGCCAGCAGTGCATCGACACGGGGACGGCGTCGAGCTTGCCGAGGACGGCCTCGGTGTCGATTCCGTTGTGGGAAAAGTGCTCGCGGGCCAGTTCATAGGCCTTGGTGATCGGCGAATTCTCGGACATGACCGGCGGTTTCCTCCCATTGGCTCCGCTGCCGGCGCCTGTTGCCAGTACGCCGTCACCATCAATCATATTCGAGCATAGTTGATCAAGTGCGATCATATCCGTAGCTTCGGCTACGCGATGGGCCGGAAGAGGCGCCGCAGCCTCCGGAATCCCGCTTTCGCCCTGAGAATACGATGAAAACAGGCTTTCAGCCGAGATTTTACTGTAAAACTGCGTATCGCCGAAAGTTCTAGTCGACGGTGGAAAATCCACGTCGGCCGTTCAGACCTTGGTCGAAAGAGCGATGATGATCGATTTTGCGTAATGGTCCCACGGTGAATGACCGGATAGGATCGAATATGGTGCCGCGACAAGCGACAGGGAGGAGATCGCCGTGATCAGGAAAGCCTTCGTCATGTGGGTCAATCCGGACGCCCACGCCGAATATCAGCGCCGCCACGACGAGATCTGGCCGGAACTGGCCGCCGTGCTGAAGGCGCACGGCGCCCACAACTACGCCATCTATCTGGAGCCGCGCACCTCGACGCTGTTCGCCACCGTCGAGATCGAATCCGAGGAGCGCTGGAACGCCGTGGCCTCCACCGAGGTCTGCCAGAAATGGTGGAAATACATGGCCGACATCATGCCGTCCAACCCCGACAACAGCCCGCGCTCGGGCGATCTCAGGCCGGTGTTCTTCCTGCCCTGACGGTCAGTCGCGCGCCGGCGCCGGGCCGGTCGAGCCCTTCACGTCGAGGCGCGGCGGCAGGATGACGTGCCGGTCGATCCGCCGCCCCTCGATGCGCTCGATCAGCAGCTTCATCGCCTCGCTGCCGAGCAGGTGGCCCGACTGGTCGACCGAGGTTAGCGACAACTGGGGCAGCGCGGCGAGGCGGGTATTGTCGTAGCCGATCACCGACAGATCCTCGGGCACCCGGATGCCGAGCCGTGCCGCCTCGGCCATGACGGTGATCGCCACCTGATCGGTCCAGCAGAAGATGGCCGTCGGCCGCCGCTTCTGCGTCAGCATGCGGCGGGCCACGTTCTCGTCATAGCGCTCGCCGCGGAAATGCGTGCCCTCGTACACCTGGATATGTTCGGCGAGGCCGTGGGCGGCCATGGTGTCGCGATAGCCGTCGAGGCGCAGCGCCGTCGAGTTGGTGACGCCGACCGAGGCGACGTCAAGGCCGAAATAGGCGATGTCGCGGTGGCCGAGGCCGATGAAATGCTCGACGGCGAGGCGGGCGCCGGAGCGGTCGTCGTTGTTGACGGTGTCGTAGCCGCAGTCGCGATCGTGCCGGCCGATCATCACCGTCGGCACCGAGGTGGCGACGGCATGGAGGTAGGCTTCCTCGAGGCGCGGCGCGATCATCAGGAAGCCGTCGATCTTGTGATCGAGCATAGTGTCGATCGCGTGCTTCTCGGTAGCCTCGGCGGAGGGCCGGAAGCCGATCAGCGGCTCGTAGCTGGTGCTCCTCAGCGTCGAGATGACGCCGTCGATGATGTCGGGAAAGAACGGGTTGCGCATGTCCGGCAGCACGACGCCGAGCGTGTAGGTGCGCCCCCTGAGGCCGCGCGCCGCCGTCTGCGGCCGGTAGTTGAGCGCGGTCATCGCCGCCTCGACGCGGGTCCGCATGTCGTCGGAGAGGCCGTAGGCGTTGCGCAGCACCTTGGAGACGGCGGCGCGCGACACGCCGGCCGCCTCCGCCACGTCCTTGATCGTCGCGCGCTTCATGTTTCCCCGTCCGTTTCCCGCCTGTTTCCGAGGTTTCCTCTATACGGCCGGCCGTTTGCCGGCAACATCGCTTTCAGCCCCAACCTTGCTTTCAGCCCTTGACGGCTCCGGCCGTCATGCCCTCGACGATCTGACGGTTGAAGAACAGGAACATGATCAGCGGCGGAATGGTGATCAGCAGGATGTTCATGAACAGAAGGTTGTAGGACGTGTTGAACATGCTCTGGAAATTGAACAATGTCAGCTGTACCGTGGCGTTCTTCGCCCCCGGCAGATAGTAGAGCGGGTTGGTGAAGTCGTTGAAGATCGCCACCGACTGCACGACGATCACCGTCACCGCCACCGGTTTGAGGAGCGGCAGCACGATGCGGAAGAACAGCGTGAACGGCCCGGCGCCTTCGAGGATCGCCGCCTCGTCCAGTTCGCGCGGAATGGTGGCGATGAAGGCGCGGAACAACAGCACCGAGAAGGACAGCGAATAGGCGATCTCGATCAGGATCAGGCCGGACAGCGTCTTGAACAGGCCGAGCCATTGCAACAGCCAGATGGTCGGCACCACGGCCGGCGGCATGATCAGCCCGGCCAGCACCAGGAAGTTGATGAAGCCGTTCCAGCGCGACGGGCGCCGTTGCAGCACGAAGCCGACCATGGCGCCGAATACCACGAGGCCCGTCACCGCCACCACCGTCAGGATGATCGAATTGACGAAGGCGGTGATCAGCATGTAGTCGCGCGCCTGGATGACCGCGACCAGATTGTCCCAGAGGTGGGTCTCGCCCGGCCAGGAGAAATGCAGCCGCGACGCCTCCGGCTTGTCCTTCAGCGCGTTGACGATGATGAACAGGAACGGCACCACGAAGACGGCGAAGGCGACGGCGAGCGACAGGATGCCGGTGAGGTAATATCTCAGCTTCTTCGCGGTCATGCCTCGACCTCCTTGCGGTTGAGGACGAAGGACAGCGGCACGACGATCGCCGCCACCAGCACGAACAGCACGACGTTGCCGGCGGTGGACAGGCCATAGAAGCCGGCCTGATACTGTTTGTAGATCACCGACGCCACCACGTCGGTGGTGAAGCCGGGGCCGCCCTTGGTCATCGCCCAGATAAGGTCGAACGAGCGGAGGCCGCCGATCAGGCTGAGGATGATCACCGTGACGGTGGCCGGCCGGGCCAGCGGCAGCGTCACGTTCCAGAAGCGTTGCAGCGCGTTGGCGCCGTCCATCTTGGCCGCCTCGTAATACTCGGCCGGGATGGAGACGATGCCGGCGATGTAGATGACAGTGGCGAGGCCGACGCCCTTCCAGACGTCGACGAAGGCGACCGACAACAGGGCGAAGCGCGGATCGGTCAGCCAGGCCGGACCCTTCAGGCCGAACATGGCGATGACGTCGTTGAACAGGCCGATCGTCGGGTGCATCAGCATGGTGAAGGTGATGCCGACGCCGATGGTCGACACCAGCACCGGAAAGAACACGATGGCGCGCAGCAGGCCGCGCGCCATGACATTGGAGGTCAGCAGCACGCCGAGCAGCATGCCCAGCACCACCTTGGAGCCGGAGGTGACCACGGCGTAGATCAGCGTGTTGATCAGGCCCCAGACCAGGAAGGGCTCGCTGAAGAACTGCCGGAAGTTGCCGAGCCCGATGAAGGAATACTGGAACAGCGTCCAGCGCGTCAGGCTGAAGAACAGCGAGGCGAAGGTGGGGAACAGGAACAGCACGCCGAAGATGATGGCGGCCGGCAGGTAGAACCAGCCCGGATAGGCCGCCGCAAACCTGCGACGGACGCCCTTCTTTCCGTAGGTCGTCATGGAGGCACTCCAGCACCATCGTCCGCTTGGGCGCGGCCTCGCGCGAACGCGGGGCCGCCTCTTCGGGGAGGAGTAGCTTTACTCTGCGAGGCGACTCATTCCCAGCCGGGCAGGCCGAGTTGCAAGGCCTGCTTGCGCACGTCCTCGTCGTAAAGCTTGGCGCCGTCGATCGGCGAGCGGATGCCCGAACCGATCTCGACGGTGATCTGTTCGAGCGCCGGCCCCTTGACCGGCGACAGGAATTCGAGAGCCGGCGCGTTCTTGCCGCCTTCGGCGAAGTAGGCGACGAGATCCTTGGTGGCGGCCGGCACGTCGTCCGGCAGCGTGCAGGACTTGGTCATGTAGGGGCCGAGGGCGCCGACCGCCTCGGTCTGCACGTCGCAGCCTTCCTTGCTGGCCACGAAGGCGACGAATTTCTTCGCCTCGTCCGGGTGCCCGGTCTCGGCATAGGCGTAGATGCCCTGGGCGATCCACACGGTGAGGCCGTTGTTGGCGGCATCGTCGCCCGGCAGCGCGAAGAAGCCTACGTCGTTAAGAGTGTCCTTGTAGTTCTCGAAGAGGTTGCCGATGGCGAACGTCAGCATCGGATAGTGGACGCCTTCGCCCTTGGAGACCATGCGCAGGCCGTCGTCATAGCTCGCCGAGCCGAAGTCCTCGTTGAGGAAACCGGCCTTGAACACCTCCGCCTGATGCTCGAAGCCCTTGATGGCGGCCGGCGTCGTCGCGAACTTGGCCTTGTTGGCGGTGAAGTCGTCGGGGAAGCTCGGCACGGCTTGCAGCACGTTGTAGAAGTCGCCGAGGAAGAACAGCTGCGACGTCCAGGTTTCCTTGAAGGTCTGGATGACCGGCGCCGCCTTGCTCTTTTCCTTGATCACCGCGTTGTTCTTCATGAACTCGGCCCAGGTCTTGGGCACGGAGAGGCCGAGTTCGGCATAGATCTTCTTGTTGTAGAGCACGCCGCCGCCCATGGCGGTCTGGAAGGGCGCGCCGTAGACGCGGCCATTCTCGCTGACCACCGACTTGAAGGTGTCCATGATGTCGGACTGGTAGGGCTCGTCGGTGAGGTCGAGCATGTGCTGCTGCGGGTTGAGCGCGTGGAACAGCGAGCCGGTGTTGTACATGAACACGTCGGTCATCTCGCCGGTGGCAAGCCGCGTCTTGACGATGTTGTCGCCCTCGCCGCCGGCGGCGCGCGACTCGACCTCGACGGTGATGTCGGGGTTTCTGGCGTGGAAGGCGGCGGCCAGCGCTTCCGACGCCTTGACGGTGGCCGGCGCGTTGTCGACGAGGAAGGTCAGCTTCACCTCGGCCGAGGCGGGCAGGGCGAAGGACAGCGCCAGGGCGCTGCCGGCGGCGGCCGCCACCAGAAGACGGCGGGAAATCGCACAGATCATGGTTTTCCTCCCAGTTTCCATCCGGACGGCCGTCCTCCCGGCCGTGCGGAAGATCGTTTGCCGCCCCTCAGCGGGGCAGGGTGAAAGTCGCTATATGGCGGCCGCTTCCAACGGCGAGGCGCCGCTTGCCGTTCGGGACGGCCGGCTTGCCGTCGAGCACGAGGTCGCGGGCGCCGTCCGGCACGATCAGCGTGCCGCGGGCGCCGTCCGGCACCAGGGTTTCCCAAGTGACGGTGTCGCCGTCGAGCCGCCAGCCGGCCTCGACGCGGCCGGCAATCGAATCATGGACGGCCTTCACCGGCGTCAGCGCCGGCAGGATGGCCGGCTCGAACAGGATGTGGCGGAAGCCCGGCTCGTCCTCGTCGGGCCGGAGGCCGGCCACCTCCTCGATCAGCCACTGGCAGACGGCGCCGTAGGCGTAGTGGTTGTAGGAATTCATCGACGGATCGAACACCGAGCCGTCGGCCTGGATGGCGTCCCAGCGCTCCCAGATGGTGGTGGCGCCGTTCTTCACCTGGTAGAGCCAGCCCGGCACCTCTTCCTGAAGGAACACCGCGGCGGCCAGCTCCGGCTCGCCGATCTTCAGGAGGGCCGGCAGGAGGGCCGGCGTGCCGATGAAGCCGGTGCCGATGCGGCCGTCCGCCCGGGCGATGGTCGCCTTGAAATAGCCGGCCGCCGCGGCGCGCTTGTCCTCGGGGATCAGGTCGTGCAGGAAGGCGAGGGCATAGGAGGTCTGGTCGTCGTAGGCGAGGCGGCCGGACGGCGTGACGAACTCGTGCGCGAAGGCGGCCTTCACCGCTTCGGCCCGTTCGGACAGCCGCTTCTCGGTGGCCGCGTCGCCGACGAGGCCGGCGATCTTCGCCGTCAGCGCCGAGGCGATGTAGAGATAGATGGTGGCCGCCGCGTCATCGCCGATGGTCGGCAGCGGCTTCTCGCTCGGCCCCTTGGGCTGCAGCCAGTCGCCGAAGGTGAAGCCGCGCGCCGCCCAGGGGCGCGGCGGCCGGACGATCGGTCCGTCGCTGATCGACCAGACGAAGTCGACCCAGCGCACCATGGCCGGCAACGTCTCGCGGAGGATGTCGAGGTCGCCGTAGTGGCGGTAGAGCGTGTGCGGCACGATGGAGATGGCGTCGCCCCAGCCGGTCGAGCCGTAGAAGCCGGCGTAGATATCCTCGTGGCCGCGCGTCGGATCGGGCACCACATGGGCGATTTCGCCGCCCGGTCGCTGGTCGGCCATCACGTCGCGCAGCCATTTGACGAAGAAGGCATGGCTGTCGTGGAGGTAGCAGGCAGTCGGCGCGAATACCTGGGCGTCGCCGGTCCAGCCGAGACGCTCGTCGCGCTGCGGGCAGTCGGTCGGCACGTCCACGAAGTTGGAGCGCTGCGACCACATCGAATTCTCGACAAGGCGATTGACCAGCGGATGGCCGGTGGTGAGCCAGCCGGTGCGCGCCACCGCCGAGGAGATCGGTACCGAGGCGATGTCGATGATCTCAGCCCGGCCGGTGATGGTGACGCGGGCAAAACGGAATCCCTGGAAGGTGAAGACGGGACGGTAGCTCTCGCGTCCCTCGCCCTTCAGCACATAGGTGACGAGGCAGGGCGCCGAGCGCAGGTTGCTGTTGCAGAACACGCCCTTGTCGAGGATCTCGGCGTGCTCGACCAGCAGCGAGGCGCCGGCCTCGCCGCTGACGGTGAAGGCGACATAGGCGGCGGCGTTCTGGCCGAAATCGTAGATCGTGCGGCCTTCGGCATCTTTGAAGGAGGAGACCGGCGGCAGCGCATCGAGTTCCTTGACGCCGTTCACCTCGTGGGCGACCAGCACGGCCGGGTCGAAATCCTCGTGCAGGGCGACGCCCTGGTCGGCCGGCGCGCCTTCGAGGCGGGCGTCGTAGGTCTCGCCGAAATAGATGCCGGACTTCAGGATCGGCGTGAGGCCGCTCGACCAGCTCTGGTCGGAAGCGAGGATGGTTCGTCCGTCCGCCTCGATCTCGACGATTCCCGCGATGCGGTCGCCCCAGGTGTTGAAGATGGCGCCGTCGTGCACCCACATCATCTGCGAGCGATACCAGCCGTCGCCCAGCCAGACGTCGATGACGTTGTCGCCGTCGGAGAGGAGGTCGCCGACCTCGTAGGTCTGGTAGCTGAGGCGGTCGTTGTAGGAGGTCCAGCCGGGGGTGAGCAGATCGTCGCCGACCCGCTTGCCGTTGATGAAGGCGCGATAGAGGCCGAGCGCGCTGATGCGCAGGGTGGCGCCGCCGCCGCCCTTCGCCCGGAACGTCTGGCGCAGGAAGGGCTGACGGCTGCCGACGCCGGCGTCCGACAGCGGCCGGATCATCCGCGCCGTCCAGACGTGCCGCCCGGCAACGCGCGACGCGCCGGCGGTGGCCCCGCGGGAGCCCGATCCCATCACGATCATCTGTCCTGTCCTCCTCGGGAAACGACCGCGGCGTCCGCCGGTCGTTCTCGTCTTCTGGCGTTCGCCCTCAGGCGCATCCGCTTTCGAATTGGGCTTCGGAGACCGGTTTACATTGGCGATAGCTGACGCGATTGTCTCTTCCCGATCTCACTTGCAAAAAAGTGTAGACCAGTTTACAAAATTGTAAAGAGGGCGGGCGGTGAAAAATGTCTCGCCCTAAGGTCGGGGGGTAGAGAGGCTGGAAAGCGCCTCGCCGGAGACCCGATCGAAGCCACGGTTTCCTGGCCGCCAGTTGCGTCCGGCGACCTGAGCTGGCCGACGGGAGGAGCGGGTGGCGGGACTGAAACTTGACAGCGTGCGCAAGTGCTTCGGCGAGCTTGCCGTCATCCACTCGGTCGATCTCGACATCGACAGCGGCGAGTTCGTGGTCTTCGTCGGCCCGTCCGGCTGTGGCAAGTCGACGCTGCTGCGCCTCATTGCCGGCCTTGAGGAGATCACCTCCGGCCGCGTCGAGATCGATGGCGCCGACGTCACCGAGACGCCGCCGTCGAAGCGCGGCGTCGCCATGGTGTTCCAGAGCTACGCCCTCTATCCGCACATGACGGTGGCCGAGAACATGGGTTTCGGCCTGAAGATCAACCATGTGCCGAAGGACGAGATCGCCCGCAAGGTGGGCGAGGCGGCCCGCGTGCTGCATCTGGAGGAATTGCTCGGCCGCAAGCCGAAGCAACTGTCCGGCGGCCAGCGCCAGCGCGTCGCCATCGGCCGGGCGATCGTCCGCAATCCCAAGGTCTTCCTGTTCGACGAACCGCTCAGCAACCTCGACGCCGAGTTGCGCGTGCAGATGCGGCTGGAGATCGCCCGCCTGCACAAGGAAGTGAAGGCGACGATGATTTACGTCACGCACGACCAGGTGGAGGCCATGACGCTGGCCGACAAGATCGTCGTGCTGCGCTCGGGCCGCGTCGAGCAGGTCGGTCGGCCGATCGACCTCTATGCCGATCCCGACAACCTGTTCGTCGCCGGCTTCATCGGCTCGCCGAAGATGAACTTTCTGAAGGGCGTCGCCGGCAGCCGCGTGGCGGTCGGTATGGACGTGAGCATCCCCGCCTTCGGTCTCACGCTGACGCTGCCCGTCGCCGCCGACCTCGCGCCGGGCTCCGCTGTGCTGGCCGGCGTGCGCCCCGAGCATTTCCGCGAGACGGCCAGCCACATGCTCGAACTGCCCATCGACGTGCTGGAGAACCTCGGCGGCCAGACCTACGCCTACGGCCGCACGCCGGACGGCGACCAGGTGGTGGCCGAGGCGCGTTTCCTGCCGCCCGGCTGGCGCGGCGACCGGCTCGGTATCGGCTTCGAGGCGGAAAGCGTGCTGCTGTTCGATCCGGAAAGCGGCCGACGCATCCGCTGAAGATCGGGCGTCTGGGTGCCGTTGACAGAATGAGGGAGCCGCAGTCATTTTCGTTGGCCTTGCTTACGCGAGCCCGGCCATGACGAATGGAATTTCAGTCGGCGTTGAAGACCCGGTTCAGGCTGAGGTCTCGTCTCTCTTGTCGCAGTCCGATGCGATTGCGGCAGCGCTCTACCCAGGCGAATATCGCCGCCCTATCACGGCCGGATCGCTGGCAAAGCCGGGCACCCATGTTCTGGTCGCTCGTCTTGCCGGGAAAGCGCTTGGGCTTTGCGTGTTGTTTGACCGATACGATCACACGATGGAACTCAAGCGAATGATCGTGGACGCCAGTTTACGTAATGCGGGGGTTGGCAGGGCCTTGCTTCAAGGGGCGGAAGCCACGGCCTTGCAACTCGGCGCCCATGCAATGCTGCTGGAGGTTGGAGTGCGCAATACTGAGGCGCAACAACTATATCGCCGCGGCGGGTATAGGGCATGCGAGCCCTTCCCGCCCTACAAGGGAACGCCGATAAGCCTCTTTATGAGGCGGTCGCTGATAGAGACTGCTTCTCAGCGATAAAGCCGATGGACGCCAGCCGGATTTTGGCGGCAGCCAGTGCAGACCATGCGGCAAATGACGTCTCCACCTTGGCCTGATGCCGGTAAAGTCAGGTTCGCTTCTCCAGCCCGTCGAGGACCATCGCCACCGATGCGGCCACCCAGTCCCGACGCTCGTCGGCGGTGAGCGGCTCGCGGAGGCCGAGCAAGATCTGCCGCTGCGCCTCGTTGATCGTGCCGCGCAGGAGATGCGCGGCCATCTCGGCGTTGCCCGGCCGCAGGAAGCCGGCTCGCTGCTGCTCGTCGATCCAGCCGTCGAACACGCCGGCGACGCGGGCCGTCGCCTGCCGATAGCTTTCGACCAGC
>LUYO01000219.1:0-1542 GCA_001603295.1 Rhodobacterales bacterium Alpha_02 | reverse complement strand
GCCCGCGAGCACCCGGAGCAGGCTGATGAGAATGTTGGAGACGAGAGAGCCCATTCCGATCAGGCTCGTCCCCGGAGACGCGAAGTGCGCCGCCACCTGCCCTATGGGGGGGAGGACGACGTCGTTTGCCGTGCGCTTCGCCGCGTACGCCCACAGGCACAGGAAGAGCGCCGGAACAAGAAGCGAGAGAACAAGAGCTTTCAAATGCCGCATATTGGTCGCATATCCTTTCCGCCCCCGCGCGCGTCGGGGGCCCCTCCGCCGATGGACGAGGGGCCCCCGTGCGCGGAGGCCGTGAATCGTCTTTCGTTTACTTGTTGAAGGAGAAGTCGAAGACCAGCGGAATCGCCTCTTCGAGTGTCTTGCCCTTCAGAGAGCCCTTGAAGCTGTCCATCCCGTTCAACACGTCGAGATAGACTCCGGCGCCCTTGAGCCATGCTTCGTTGGGGTCGGTGCCGTAGACGATGGTGGCGTGCTCGGTCGCTTCCTCGGGAATGCCGATCCACTGTGCGGCGATGCGCCCCGCCTCCTGCTGGTTCGTGTTGCTCCATTCGGAGGCGACGGTCAGCAGCTTCACAATGCCTCGGGCCACTTCGGGACGTTCCGCGAGGAAGTCGGTCCGGGCCGCCGCGACGCAGCAGAGGAAGCTGGACCACCGTCCCGCCGGGGGAAGCTCCTTGAGGTCGAAGACGGTTCTGCCGGTCTTCCGGACTTCGGCCACCGCGGGGAACGGATCGGGACCGACCCATGCGTCGACCTGTCCGCTGGTCAGCGCGGGCGCGAGGTTCCCCGTGGACTTCAGGTCGACGAGGAGGACGTTCGCCGAGAGGTCGGCGCCGTCGTGCGTCAGCTTCAGCCCCGCCTCGAGCAGAGCGCCTTCGAGGACGATCTTAGGGGCGCTGGTCGGCGAGTGGTAGCCGATGCGGTACGGCTTCGAACCGCCGCGGATGGCCGCGATCAGGGAGTCCCAGTCGACGACCGGGCTGCCGGGGGCGACCACGAGCCCCATCCCCTCGGTGTGGACGGGGCAGAGCACCTTGACCGGCGTCCCCGCGTCCACCGACGACATCATCGCGGGAAGCGAGCCGAGCCCCATGTGGAGATGATTCTGCGCGAAGAGCGTCGCCATCTCCGAGCCGCTCTTCGTCACGACGATGTTGATCCGCGCCACCGGAGCGCCGTCCACGAACAGATCGTAGCGCTCCTTGTCCACCACCGGCTTCAGATATGCTCCAAGAGGCTCGAACGCCTCCCCCTTCGCCATCGCCACCATGATCGGCTCCTGATGGGTGGTGAAAATGTACCCCAGGCTCACCCTCGGAAGCTCCGCCGCCCCGAGTGGAAGGGCGAGAACGCCGACCAACGCCAACGCCGCCGTGAAACGAAAAACCCGCTGCAACATGTTATTACCCACGCTCCTTGTCGCGTATACTTTCCCGGGGCGGGGAGCGTCCCGAAAGAGCGCTCCTCCGGCCCGGGAATACTTCGAGGCTCGAAAGGCCCCGTATTTTCCGAATGCTTCTCTTGCCTCTTTTGTCCGTG
>LUYO01000218.1:0-4795 GCA_001603295.1 Rhodobacterales bacterium Alpha_02 | reverse complement strand
CCTCCACCTTGCGCCGCTGGCCGACGTCGAGCGAGCCGTGGTGGAGGGCGATCGGCAGCGTCGCCTCGTTGATGCGCCACAGCTCGGAAAAGATCATCTCGGCCTGGCTGCGGGTGTTGACGAAGATCAGCGTCATCTTGTGACGGCCGATCTCGGCCAGCAGCCCCTCATAGGCATAGCGCGCCGAGTGGCCGGCCCAGGGGATGGACTCATTGGCCTCGAAGATGCGGATGTCCGGCCGGGCGCCGCCGTGGACGGTGACGATCTCGGAGAGAACGGGCGGCGCCTCCGGCACCTGCGGCATCAGCCAGGCGCGCAACTCGTCCGGGTCGGCGACGGTGGCCGACAGGCCGACGCTGCGCACGGCGGGCGCTATGGTCCTGAGGCGGGAAAGGCCGAGGGCGAGGAGATCGCCGCGCTTCGACGTCACCAGGGCGTGCAACTCGTCGAGGATCACCGTCTTCAGATCCTCGAAGAAGGTCTCGGCATCGCCGGCGGCCAGCAGCAGCGCAAGCTGCTCGGGCGTCGTCAGGAGGATGTCGGGCGGGATCAGCTTCTGCCGCTGGCGTCGCGAGGCCGAGGTGTCGCCGGTGCGCGTCTCGATGGCGACGTCGAGGCCGATGCCGGCCACCGGCGTTTCGAGATTGCGCTCGATGTCGACGGCCAACGCCTTGAGCGGCGAGACATAGAGCGTGTGGATGCCGCGCCGGCGGGTGCCGGGCTTCCACTTGGGCCGGGCGGCGAGATCGACGAGCGTCGGCAGGAAGCCGGCCAGCGTCTTGCCGGCGCCGGTCGGGGCGATCAGCAGCACCGAGCGGCCGGCAAGGCCGTGTTCGAGCAGCGCGAGCTGATGGGCGCGCGGGTGCCAGCCGCGCGACTCGAACCAGGCCTGGAACTTGGGGGGCAGCGGATTCGTCTCGGTCACCGGCCGAGTAAGCCCGATTTCCGCGAACAAGTGAAGAACATTTGTCGGAACCGCCGTCAGGGCGCCGGCGCGGCGATCACCACCAGTCCCCGGATGGGCACGCCGCGATCGTGGCGCAGCGTGGCGCGTTCGAGGCCGACGACGACGAGACCGGCGTCGGCCAGGGCGCCGCGGACGTAAGGTTCGCCATGGGCGTAGCGCAGGCTGTCGCGCAGCACGAGGTCGCCTTCGGCGGCCTCCTCGACGCTGAATGCAAAAAGGCCGCCCGGTGCGAGACGGGCGGCCACAAGGCGAAACAGATCCCCCAGCGCGCCGACGTAGACAAGCACGTCGGCGGCGGTGACGAGGTCAAGGATTTGCGTGCGCTCCGACAGGAAGGTGGCGGCGTCGGCGACGGCGACCGTCTGGTAGCGGCGCGCGGCGGTGGCGCGGGCGATCATCTCCGGCGACAGGTCGCAACCGGCGAAGTGGTCGACGCGACCCTTCAGCGCCTCGGCCATCAGGCCGGTGCCGCAGCCGAGGTCGAGACCATGGCCGAAGACCGCGCCGGGGTGGGCCTTGTCGATGAGGTCGGCGATCAGCCGGGGGGCGCAATAGCCGAGGTCGGCGACCAGCGCCGTCTCGAAGCGGTCGGCATAGTCGTCGAACAGGCCGCGCACATAGGCTTCCGGCGGGGCGGGCGGCACCGGCGCCCGGCCGATGGCGGCGAGGCGCAACGCGGTGCCGAACAGGCCGTCGCGATCGAGCGCCATCGCCTGACGCAGCAGCGGTTCGGCGTCATCCGGCCGGCCGGCGGCGGCGAGCGCATCGGCGGCGCCGACCAGCGCCGGCAGCCAGCCGGGGGCGCGGTCGAGCGCCTGGAGAAAGAGATCGGCCGCCGCCCTGCTGTCGCCGGCCTCGGCATAGGCGCGGCCGTATTCGTAGCGACGGTCGGTGAGAAGGTCTCCGGAGGAAAACCGCGACAGATGCAAGATGGCGACACTCGATGGGATCGGGCGCAGCGTCATGCCGCCGCGACCGGCCGCCGTCAAGATGGATTCGACGCTGCCTGGCGTTGCCGCCGCTCAAGCCAGCTTGCGATAGCGGACGCGGGCCGAGTGCTCGATGGCGGCGACGGCCAGTTTGTCGAGGGCGAAGCGGTCTTCCAGCATCTGCAGGAACACCAGTTCCTCCTGCTTGACGTCGACGTCGGAGGCGGCGACCTCGACGGCCAGCGCATAGGCCGTCTCGTAGAGCCGCTCGGGCAGCGACGTCGCCACGCGGTTGAGGATGCGGTCGATGCCGTCCTCCGAGCGGAGATGCGACGAGCAGGCGTCGGCGATCTCGCCGATCGAGCCCTCGAAGCCCTGGAACACCGGCAGGAAGCCGATCAGCCGCTCGAACTGGTTGAGTTCGCGCTCGGTCATGCTGCGGTCGGCAACGGCGACGGTGACCATCACCCAGATCAGCGCCTCCTGGGCGGACAACGGCTTCTGCATGGAATCCTCGGCCAAAAGTCAAACGGGCCCCTATTTGGGACGAGGACGCCGAAAGCGCAAGCATCCTCTCGGCGGAATCGGCGAGAAACCGCCCGCTGTCCTTGACCTTTGGCAACGCCGTCCCTACTGTCCCGGCCGCCCGGAAATCCGGGCCTTTCCCGAACAGAGGCAACCGATGGCAACCGTTTCTTCCCTGCCGCTTTCCGATCCCGCGCTCATCGCCGCGGCCGGCCGCTCCAAGGCCTGGCCCTTCGAGGAAGCCAAGAAGATCGTGGCGCGGATCGAGAAACGCAAAGATGCATTGAGGCCGGTGATCTTCGAGACCGGCTACGGCCCGTCCGGCCTGCCGCACATCGGCACCTTCGGCGAAGTGGCGCGCACCACCATGGTGCGGCACGCCTTCCGCGTGCTGACCGAGGACAAGGTGCCGACGCGCCTGCTCTGCTTCTCCGACGACATGGACGGCATGCGCAAGGTGCCGGACAACGTGCCGAACCCGGAGCTGCTGCGCGCCAATCTCGGCAAGGCGCTGACCAACGTGCCGAACCCGTTCGACAACGGCTACCCGAGCTTCGGCCACAACAACAACGCCAAGCTCAGGCAGTTCCTCGACACCTTCGGCTTCGACTACGAGTTCATGTCGGCCACCGAGGAGTACGCCAAGGGCACCTTCGACGACATGCTGCTGCGCATGCTCGCCAAGTACGACGCCGTCATGGAGATCATGCTGCCGACGCTACGCGAGGAGCGGCGCAAGACCTACTCGCCCTTCCTGCCGCTGCACCCGCAGACCGAGGTGGTGATGCAGGTGCCGATCGAGGAGCGCAACGTCGCGCGGGGGACCATCGTCTGGACCGACCCGGCGACCGGTGAGCGCTTCGAGACGCCGGTGACCGGCGGCCATGCCAAGTGCCAGTGGAAGCCGGACTGGGCGCTGCGCTGGGCGGCGCTGGGCGTCGACTACGAGATGAGCGGCAAGGACCACATCGACAACGTCAAGACCTCGTCGCGCATCTGCAAGGTGCTGGGCGGTACGCCGCCGGACGGCTTCAACTACGAGCTGTTCCTCGACGAGAACGGCGAGAAGATTTCCAAGTCGAAGGGCAACGGCCTGACCATCGACCAGTGGCTGACCTATGCCTCGCCCGACAGTCTCGCCCTCTACATGTTCCAGAAGCCGAAGACGGCCAAGCGGCTGTTCTTCGACGTCATCCCGCGCGCCGTCGACGAGTATTTCGCCTATCTCGACAAGTATCCGGAGATGGACCTCGACGGCAAGCTGTCCAACCCGGTGTGGCACATCCACTCCGGCGAGCCGCCGGTGACGCCGATGCCGGTCAGCTTCTCGATGCTCCTGAACCTCGTCTCGGCCAGTCACGCCCACGACAAGGCGGCGCTGTGGGCCTATATCGGCCGCCACACGCCGGGCGTGACGCCGGAAACGCATCCGAAGCTCGATGAACTCTGCGGCTATGCGCTGGCCTACTACCAGGACCGGGTGAAGCCCTTCGTCACCTTCCGCGCCCCGGACGACGAGGAGCGGCAGGCGCTCAAGAAGCTGCGCGACGCTCTCGACGCGCTGCCCGACGGTACGCCGGGCGCGGCGATCCAGGACGAGGTGCTGGCGGTCGGCCGGTCGTTCCCGCGCTTCCAGGACCCATCGAAGAAGAGCCCGGACGGCGGGCCGGGCGTCAGCCTCGAATGGTTCGCGACGCTCTATCAGGTGCTGCTCGGCCAGGAGAAGGGCCCGCGCTTCGGCTCCTTCGTCGAACTCTACGGCCTGAAGGAGACCGCGGCGCTGATCGACGCGGCGCTGGCCGGCCGGCTCGGCAAGGACTGACCGACCGAAATCGAAGCAACAAAGGCCGGCGCCTGCGCCGGCCTTTTTCATTGGTCGGGGATATCGGGTGGCGGCAGGTTGCCGTCACCGTGGCGTCCGAGCTTTTCCGCCTTGGCCTTCGCCGCATAAGGGGCGAGCAGCGGATCGGCGGGATCGGCCGGCTCCGCCCAGCCGCGGCCGACAATGAAGACCGACAGGTTGCGGCTGCCGACCCAGCAGTCGGCGCGGCTCTCGCCCTCCTCGTCCGCCGCCGCGATGCCGACGCAGCCGACCGATCGCGGGCCGATCAGCCGGGCGAGGTCGGCGCGGGCACGGGCGCCGCAGTTCCAGCGGCCGGCCACGCCGGCGCAGGTGTCGGAAAAGGCGGCGCCGGATATGCCGGCGAGGCGGATCACCAACGGCTGACGGTCGCGGATCGCCCTGATACGGCCGGCATCGAGCACGGTGACGCGCGGAAACAGCGCCTCGAAGGCGGCGGGCGGCGCCGGCGGCGCCGGCTCGGCCGGTGGTGGCGTGGCGGCGGCCGGAGCGGCGACGGCGGCAGCCATATCT
>LUYO01000037.1:0-10997 GCA_001603295.1 Rhodobacterales bacterium Alpha_02 | reverse complement strand
AGCTAAGGCCAATCTCGAAGCTTGTATCGCCCACCACCAGCTCCCAGTACTGGTGCTGGATGACGATGGTCATCTCGTCCGGGTAGCGCTCCTTGAGGCGGGCGGAGATACGTACGCCCGGCGCCCTCGTATCGAAGATAATGTAGAAATGATGCTCGCCCGGCAGGCCGGCGTGCGCCACCTCGGCCAGCACCTTCTTCACCAGCCCGCGGAAGGCCTCCTGAGCCAGAACGTCGTAACGGATCATGTCCTTGGGCATTGAGGCTCCGCCTTGATGGTCATGGGCGGCCGGCCCGGCCGCTTCGCCTGCCCGACAGTCTAGTGCATCGGGCGCGAGGGTGTAAACGGCTTGCCGCGCCAGGCTGGCCGGCAAACGGCAGCGCGACGGGATGCGCTGACGCAATCATGGAGGCCGTGCGAGACGGGCGATCTGAAAACAAGAACCCCGCCAGGCTTGGTATCGCCGTGGCGGGGCTGCCCCTTTCAGGGTCTTGAGGCTCAATGACCGAGGTCACGAGCGATCACTTTGAAAGTGATTCTTTCCGTTCAAAAGTCAAGTCCTATGGATGCCGAGTGCCGCCAAAATCGCTTCCTGAATAGCACGGAAGTCATCCTCCGGAAGCTCCGGGTGGAGGTATTTGCGTTTGCCGGTCTGGTCTCTGGCCGTCCGGAACAGGTCGAGACGATCGAAGCTCACCGTCGCCAGCATGTCACACTTTGCCCACCAGACATTCTGCCCGAATGGCTCCGGTAATGGGTTCGGCAAGTCGATCCGGGCGACATAGGAAACGAGCCGCTCCGGTTCGCTACCCGACAGCGGCACGACGGTGCAAAGCCTGTCCCGGTGGGGAAGCCGGGGCGATACCACGATGGCAGGCCGACGCTTGACCATTTCCGGTTCAAGGAAGCCGCCTTTGGAATAGTCGCACAGAAGCACGGTTCCGGGCTTGACGGGATACTTAATTGCCATCAGCCGTGGTCTTTCCTCAACCGAACGCCCGGCCCTTCGCCGTTCGCATCGACGAAGATTACGCCGGCAGCCTCAAGCGCAGCGCGAATTGCCTCGATGGTGCGTGGCTTCAGTTCTTCTCCAGCCTCCAACTTTGAAACCGTCGTCGGCGAGACTTTCGCCATTGCGGCGAGGTCCCGCACACCAATTTCAAGGGCGGCGCGCGCCATACGGCATTGTGCGGCGTTCAAAAATGTAACCTCGTTACAAAAATGTCTTGACGTGACATTTCACAAGTGCCACTTCTGGTACACTGACACAGTTCTAGCACACGGAGCGCGTCATGAACATGCGTTTGCGTGAAGGGCGGAGCCATGCCCGGCTTCCTGACGGGAGGACCTGACGATGCCCCTCGCCTCGCCGCTATCCCGTCGTCTGTTCATCGGTCGGTTTGCCGCCGTCGCCGCCACGCCGGCCGTCGCGCTCCCGCCCGAACCGGCCGTCCTGGACAAGCCTGCCGTTCCCCTGCATCGACTCGCCTCGATCGATTGCAACGGCTGCTTGCCGAAGCGCGCCGCCTTGCCGCAGAGGACTTTTCCGAGTTCGATTTCCGGACCTTTCCGCCCGGCTACGACGAAGGGCCGCCCGATCTGTTCGGGTTCGTCGCCATGCCCAAGTCCGAACCACCGGCGCCGCCGGCGATCGACTACGATGGACCCGGGATCTACGAGGTCCGCCTCAGGAACTGGAGCACCGATTGCCACCAGATCCGCCATGTCGAGATGGCGCCGAGGCATCACCGCTTCGCCGGACAGTTCCGGCTACGGTTCCCGGATGCCAGGCCTCGCGCACGCTGGTGGTACGTGCCCAGAGATGACTTCGCGGTCATCAGGAAGGTCTGAGCCGACGCAAAAGTCTGAGCTGCGAACACATTCGCAGTCCTATCAATATCTTATAAAGGTAGGATTGAGTGGAGGCTTCTGTTGCCAGGTGCCTCCGGACCCCGCCTGAAAGTGCTACCCCTCAGGACTTGATTCCCAGTTTGGGCACCGCATTACGCGGCGACGGCCACCGGAGCATAGTTGTCATTCGCAACTATAGGTTTAGCCCGATAACGGTGGTACAATGCCGAGTGAAAGAGCCGCCTTTACGCCCCCGTCGATCCTATTTCGCCCCCGCCGAAGCCCTTGCCCATCGAGATGGCTTGCAAGGGCTTGGGTGGAGGCGCCGGGTACCGCCCCCGGGTCCGAATGGTTTATTGCGCAGTCCGTTTATCACCATAGCCGGATTGCTCCGGCACCAAGACATATAGGGTGAAGCGGGCCGCCTGTGAAGAGGCGGCGAACGATGCGTCCCCAGAGCGGGATGCCGCCGTGCATCCCGCCGCCTTGACGGGCCGCCGCCTCCGGGCGGATAGAAGCGCCGACGCAACGCACCGGAATGCCCCCATGCCGCGACTGCATCGGCCGAAAGTCTACGCCCGTTATTCTCGCGTCGAGGCGACGCGTCTGCGCCGCCAGATGCTGTTTCTGGCCGGCGGCATCAGCGTCGGCGTCGCCGCCGTGCTGATGGCGCGCGCCGCCGATCTGGCGCAGGCCAGCTTCCGGGCCGGCGTGGTGGCCCTGCCCTGGCTGCCGCTGCTGGTGACGCCGGCCGGCTTCGCCCTGTCCTGCTTTCTCGCCCGCCGCCTATTTCCCGGTTCGCAGGGCAGCGGCATCCCCCAGGTGATCGCCGCCCGCAAGCTGCCCGCCGCCGAACCTTCCGGACATCTCGTGTCGCTCAGAATCGCCGGCGGCAAGATCCTGTTGATGCTGCTGGGCCTGTTGGCCGGCGGTTCGCTCGGCCGCGAGGGGCCGACGGTACAGGTCGGCGCCGCCATCATGCAGGCGACGGGACGGGTCGCCTCGATCCATCGCTCGTCACTGCTGCTGGCCGGCGGCGCGGCCGGCGTCGCCGCCGCGTTCAACACGCCACTTGCCGGCATCGTCTTCGCCATCGAGGAACTGAGCCGGTCGTTCGACAGCAAGGCGAGCGGCATCGTCATCATGACGGTGATGCTGGCCGGCCTGACGGCGCAGGCGCTGCTCGGCGACTACACCTATTTCGGCTCGTCCTACCTGACGCTGGCGCCGGGCGTCGCCTGGATCGCCATTCCCGTCGTCGCCATGGTCGGCGGCGCGCTCGGCGGCCTGTTCAACCGCCTCAACATCGTCTGGTCGCGCGGCCTGCCCGGCCGGGCCGGCGCCTTCGTCCGTGGCCGGCCGGTGCTCACCGCCGCCCTCCTCGGCCTTGTCGTCGCCCTGACCGGCCTCGCCTCGGGCACCGACATCGGCGGCACCGGATACGAGGCGGCGCGTGCCGCCATCCACGAGACGCCGTCCGGCATCAGTCTCTGGTACGGACCGGCCAAGCTGGTCGCCACGCTGGCCTCGACGCTGTCGGGCATTCCCGGCGGCATCTTCTCGCCGTCGCTGTCGATCGGCGCCGGCATCGGCCTCGACGTCGCCCGCCTGATCGACGTCGACGCGGCGGCCGCCATCGCGCTGCTCGGCATGTGCGCCTATCTGGCCGGCGTCGTGCAGGCGCCACTGACCTCGGTGGTGATCGTCCAGGAAATGACGCTCAACCACGCCATGCTGCTGCCGCTGATGCTGGTGGCGCTGATCGCCGGCAAGACGTCCAGCCTGATCGCGCCAGAGGGCGTCTATCACGCCCTCGCCCGCAACTTCGCCGCCGCGCCAAAGGCTGACTCCGGACCCGACTCCGTCTAAGCTCGCGGCCCCAGTTCCAGCGGCGGACAGCCATGCAGCAGTATCTCGATCTCCTGAAGCTCATCCTCGACACCGGCACGCCCAAGGAGGACCGCACCGGCACCGGCACGCTGTCGGTGTTCGGCCACCAGATGCGCTTCGACCTCGCCGCCGGCTTCCCGCTGCTCACCACCAAGAAGCTGCACGTCAAGTCGATCGTCCATGAACTGATCTGGTTCCTGCAGGGCGACACCAACATCAAGTATCTGAAGGACAATGGCGTTTCCATCTGGGACGAATGGGCTGACGAGCGCGGCGACCTCGGCCCGGTCTACGGCCATCAGTGGCGCTCCTGGCCGACGCCGGATGGCGGCACCATCGACCAGATCGCCGAGGTGCAGCAGGCCATCCGCCGCACGCCCGATTCGCGGCGGCTGATCGTCACCGCCTGGAACCCAGCCGACGTGCCGAAGATGGCGCTGCCGCCCTGCCACCTGCTGATCCAGTTCTACGTCGCCAATGGCCGCCTGTCCTGCCAGATGTACCAGCGCTCGGCCGACGTCTTCCTCGGCGTGCCCTTCAACATCGCCTCCTACGCGCTGCTCACCGCCATGATGGCCGAGGCGACCGGCCTCAAGCCCGGCGAGTTCGTCCACACGCTCGGCGATGCTCATCTCTACCGCAACCATCTCGACCAGGCCCGCCTGCAGCTCACGCGGACGCCGCGCCCCCTGCCCCGCCTGAAGCTGGCCGAAGGGATAACCGACATCCGCGATTTCCGCTTCGAACACGTGGCGATCGAGGGCTATGATCCGCATCCGCACATCAAGGCCGAGGTCGCCGTATGAACCGTCTCGCCGCCTTCGGAGCCGCCGCGCTGGCGGCGCTGCCCGTTGCCGCCCGCGCCAACGATACCATGGCCGAGCTGGCGGCCGGCGGGCTGACCTTTGTCGCCGCCGACAACGTCAGCATGCGGAGCGAGGATCTCTACATCTCGCCGAAGGAAGTGCGCGTCGACTACGTCTTCCACAACGACGGCCAGCAGGACCGCACGGCCTTGGTCGCCTTCCCGATGCCGGACGTCGAGGGCAGCGGCGATTTCATGGTGTCGGTCCCCAATCCGGATTCCGACAATTTCATGAACTTCTCGGTGACGATCGACGGCCAGCCGGTGACGCCGGCCATCGACCGCCACGCCTTCGCCGTCGACGTCGAGATCACCGGCGACCTCGCGGCGCACGCCGTGCCGCTGCTGCCGTTCGGCGACTCCACGGCACAGGCGCTGGCCGCCCTGCCGAAAGAGCTGCTCGCCGACTGGATCGAGCGCGGCATCGTCGTGCCCATGGACTATGACGACGGCAGCGGCTGGAAGACCGATTACGTGCCGATGTGGAAGCTGAAGACCACCTACTGGTGGCGCACCACCTTCCCGGCCGGCCGCGACCTCAAGGTCGCCCACCGCTACACGCCGAGCGTCGGCGCCACCGCCGGCCTCAACTTCCTCGGCTACGGCGACAACGGCCCGTTCACCGGCGAGGACTTCGAGCGGGAGAAGCAGCGCTTCTGCTTTGACGACGCCTTCCTCAAGGCGGTCGCCAAGCGCATGGAGGCCGCCGGTGCCGAGGAGTCCTATCTCCAGGAAAGCTGGATTTCCTACGTGCTCACCACCGGCGCCAACTGGGGCGGCACCATCGGCCGCTTCCATCTGACGGTCGACAAGGGAGACGCCGACACGCTGGTCTCCTTCTGCGGCGACGGCGTCAGGAAGACCGGCCCGACCACCTTCGAGCTGACCGCCGACGATTTCTACCCCGAGCGCGACATCGACATCGCGCTGGTACGGCGACCGGCCGACTGAACGGCCGCTCCTCTTGCCCAATGAAAACGGCCGGCCCCACCAGGGACCGGCCGCTGTCCTTTGGCGAAGAAACTTCCGTCAGCGATCGATCTTGATCGCCACGAAGCGCAGGTCGCCGCTGGCGTTGGAGACCAAGAGCAGCACCGCCTTGCGCCCCATCGCCTTCTGCTTGTCGACGGTCTTGGCGACGTCCTCGGGCGACAGCACTTCCTCCTGCGCCACCTCGACGATGATGTCGCCGGCCGCGATGCCCTTGTCGGCGGCCGGGCTCGCCGGATCGACGTCGGTGACCACCACGCCCTTCACCTCGGCGTTGAGGTTGAGCGTCTGCCGGGCGGCATCGTCGAGCGGACCGAGCGTCAGGCCGATGATCTTCTTCTCGTCCTTCGCCGGCGCCGGCGGCGCCTCCTCGGCCTTGTCCGCCACCTTCTCGCTCTCCTCGAGGCGACCGAGCTTGACCGGTAGGTTCAGCTCCTTGCCCTTGCGGATCAGCGTGACGTCCACCTCCTTGCCCACCGCCGTGTTGGCGACGAGGCGCGGCAACTCGCGCATGGCCTTGATGGGATGGCCGTCGAAGGCGACGATGACGTCGCCGGGCTCGATCTTGGCCACCGCCGCCGGCCCGCCCTCGGTGACGCCGGCCACCAGCGCGCCCTGCGGCTTGTCGATGCCGAGACTTTCGGCGAGGTCGTCGGTGACCTCCTGGATGTTGACGCCGAGCCAGCCGCGGTGCGTCTCGCCGAACTCGCGCAACTGATCGACGACGCTGACGGCGATCTCCGAAGGGATGGCGAAACCGATGCCGATCGAGCCGCCGGACGGCGAGATGATGGCGGTGTTGATGCCGATCACCTCGCCCGTCTCGTTGAACAGCGGGCCGCCGGAATTGCCGCGGTTGATGGCGGCGTCGGTCTGGATGTAGTTGTCGTAGGGGCCGGAATTGATGTCGCGATTGCGCGCCGAGATGATGCCGGTGGTCACCGTTCCGCCGAGGCCGAACGGATTGCCGATCGCCATCACCCAGTCGCCGACGCGCATGTGTTCGCTGTCGCCGAACTTTACGGCGGTCAGCGGCTTGTCCGGCTTGACGCGCAACACCGCCAGGTCGGTCTTGGCGTCGCGGCCGACCAGTTCGGCCTTCAGCTTGGAGCCGTCGGAGAAGTTGGCGACGATCTCGTCGGCATCCTCGATCACGTGGTTGTTGGTGATGATGATGCCCGAGGGATCGATGACGAAGCCCGAGCCGAGCGACTGCACCTTGCGCGGGTCGCCGCCCTCGTCGCTGCCGCCCTCGTCACCGCCGCCGTTGTCTCCGTTGCGACCGTTCTTGTCGAAGAACTCGTTGAAGAAGTCCTGGAAGGGCGAGCCCTCCGGCACCTGCGGCAGCGGCACCTGCCGCGTCTCGGCCACCGTCTGGGTCGTCGAGATGTTGACCACCGCCCCGATCAGCTTCTCGGCGAGATCGGCGACCGAATCCGGCCCCTGCTCGGCCGATGCCGGCCCGGCAAACGCCAGCGCCGCCGCCAGCATGGCGGCCGCAAGACCCCGCCTGGTACCGCGCACCGTCCTGTTTCCTGAGACCATGTCCGGTCTTCCTTCACTAGAGCCTGAGCACACTCGGCGCAGTCATAATCCGTTTCCCGGATGGAGACAAACCCCACACCAATACAACTCCAGGGTAGGCGCGAGCACCTTTCCGTCAGGAATTGCGTAAAAACAAAAACGGAGCAGTTCCGGCCCCGGATTTCGCCGGAGCGGCTCCATGGCGGAGCGTCAGCCGCCCCGCACCGACCAGACGACGGCAACGCCCGCCGCCATGGCGATGACCCCGCCGGTCCTGAGCCAGAAATCGGAGGTCTGGAGGAGCTGGCGGAGCCCTTTGCGCATGACTTGAGGGGCTGCCGCGTAGAGCAGCCCCTCGATGACGGCCATCAGGCCGACGGCAACCAGGAAGTCGTTCAAGACGACCTCACGGCAGGGCGTCGGCGGCCGGCGCCGCCTCGCTGGCCACTATCCCGGACGGACCCTTGAAGAAGCGGAAGAACTCCGAGTCCGGCTTGAGCAGCATGGTCGTGCCCGAAGCGAGCGAGGTCGCGTAGGCCTGCATCGAGCGGTAGAACTCGAAGAAGCCCTTGTCGGCGCCATAGGCCTCCGCGAAGATGCGGTTGCGTTCGGCGTCGCCCTCGCCGTGCAGGATGTCGGCATCGCGCCGAGCCTCGGCCAAGAGCACCGTCGCCTGACGGTCGGCCTCGGCACGGATGCGGGCGGCTTCCTGCGTGCCCTCGGCGCGCAGTTCGGCCGCCTCGGCCAGACGCTCCGACCGCATGCGGTCGTAGGTCTGCTCCAGCACGTTGTTGGGCAGCTCGGTGCGGCGGATGCGCAGCTCGACGATGTCGATGCCGAGATTGGCCGCCTCCGGCCGGACGAATTCCGCCACCTCGCGCATCATCGCCGCCCGTTCCTCGGACAGCGCGTCGCCGAACGAGCGCGTGCCGTAGACGCGACGCAGCGCCGAATCGAGGCGGGTCTTGATGCGTGTCTCGGCCAGCGCCATGTTGCCGGTGACGCTTTCGCGGAAGGCCCTGGCGTTGACGATGCGGTAGGCGGCGAAGGCGTCGACCACATACTGCCGGCTGTCGCGCACCTGCACGACGTTGTTGTCGATCTCCAGCGTGTTGAGGCGCTTGTCGACGATCTGCACGGTATCGACCATGTTGGTCGGCAGCTTGAAGTAGATACCGGGCTCGGTGATCACCCGCTGGATCTCGCCGAAGCGGAGCTGAATGGCCTGATCGCGTTCGGTGACGATGAAGGTCGACGAATAGACGATCAGCGCGAGGACAGCCACGGCGATCAGGACGAAGGGCAAGGCGATCGTGCGCATCACTGGGCGGCTCCCGTGCTGGAGGGGGTCGTCGGCCGCCCGATCTCGGGCAGCGGCAGGTAGGGCAGCACGCCCTGGGTGGAACCGCTGTCGAGAAGCACCTTGTTGGTTTTCGACAGCACACCCTCCATGGTTTCGAGGTAGATGCGCTCGCGCGTGATGTCGGGCGCCTTGATGTATTGCTCGTAGACGGAGGTGAAGCGCTGCGCGCCACCGGTCGCCTCGGCGATCACCTGATCGCGGTAGCCGAGCGCCCCCTCGCGGATCTGCGACGCCTCGCCGCGCGCCTCGCCGAGACGCTTGTTGGCGTAGGCCTGGGCGTCCTGCTTGAACTTGTCCTGGTCCTGCTGGGCGCGCTGCACCTCGCCGAAGGCGTCCTGCACCTCGAGCGGCGGGTCGGCGCGAGTGACGTTGACGGCGGTGATCGAGATGCCCGCGTCGTAAGCGTCGAGCGTCTGCTGGACGCGCTCGCGCACCGCCGTCTGGGCCGCCTCGCGGCCGGTGGTGCGGAACTCGTCGGCGCGGGTACGGCCGACCACTTCGCGCATTACCGATTCCGACACCTTGCGGACGATGTCCGGCTGGTCGGCGACGCGGAACAGATACTTGACGGGGTCGGCGATACGCCAGAGCACCGAGAACTCGACGCTGACGAGGTTCTGGTCGCCCGACAGCATGATCGAGTCGGTGCCACCGCCTGCTCCGCCACCGAGCACTTCCTGGTTTTCCTTGAGGATGGCCGGCGTTTCCACCTGCTCGACCGGCCAGAAGGCGAAATGGATGCCCGGCTCGTTCAGCTCCGGCTTGACCTTGCCGAAGAACAGCTCGACGCCCACCTGGTCCGGCTGCACCACGTAGATGCTCTCGTAGAGCCAGAAGCCGACCGCGGCGATGGCGATCAACGGCAGCGCCGTCATCAGGCCGGTCGGCTCGCCCGATCCGGGCCGGCCGCCGCCGGGAAGGAGATGGCGAATCTTGTCCTGGCCGCGCCGGAGCAGTTCCTCGAGATCCGGCGGCTCGTTGCCCCCGCCGCCCTGCGGCCCCCTGGGCGGCTGACCCCAAGGTCCGTTGCCGCCGCCTTTCCATCCGCCGCCGCCGCTCTGATTGCTCCAGGGCATAGGGTACCGTCCTCCTTGAGTTGCTTGTACGGCCATCATAGGGGGCGACGCCGCCCTCATCAACGCACAGATCAAACGCCATTTGGGGTGCGGGGCGGCGGCGATCAACCGCCCGTAAGCGATTCTTTCGACGCACCGGCGTCGCGCCGCACCCAGGTCTCGAAACGGGCGTTGGCGCTGTCGCGCTCGCCGCGTATCATCGGCTCGCTGGCCGCCAGCCGCCACAGCGCCGGATCGATCGGCGGGAAATGGGTGTCACCCTCCGGCGACGCGGCGACGCGGGTGACGTAGAGCCGATCGGCACGACCGATCGTCGCCGCGTAGAGAATGCCGCCGCCAGCCACCACGAAGGACGGAACGCCCTTTGTTTCGGCGCTCGCCGCCGCCGCCTGCAGCGCCGCGTCGAGATCGCCGATCACCGTGACGCCGGCCGGCGCAAAACCCGGATCGCGGGAGACGACGAAGGTCTCGCGCCCCGGCAGGGGCCTGCCAATCGCCTCGAAGGTCTTGCGGCCCATCACCATGGGACGGCCGAGCGTCAGCGCCTTGAAATACTTGAGGTCGGTGGACAGATGCCAGGGCATGGCGCCACCCGCGCCGATGATGCCGTTTTCGGCCATGGCCACCACGATATCGAGCAGCGGCCGGCTCACGGGGCTTCCCTCGCCAGCTTCTCGATCGCCTCCCGCCCCATGCGCACCGGCACCCAGGCATCGTTGAGCGGCGCCCCCATGGCGGCGTAGAAGCCGATCGCCGACTTGTTCCAGTCGAGCACCGTCCACTCGAAGCGGCCGAGATCCTCGTCGACGCAGCGCTTGGCGAGCCGGGCCAGCAGCGCCTTGCCCACCCCCTGACCACGCGCCGCCGGATCGACGAAGATATCCTCGAGATAGAGCCCGTGCCGGCCGAGGAAGGTCGAGAAGGAATAGAACCAGACGGCGATGCCGGCCGGCCGGTCGCCGATGAAGCCCAGTTCGCAGAAGACGCGCGGGGCATCGCCGAAGAAGGCGGCGGCATAGTCCTCCGCCGTCGCCACCATCTTCTCGGAGAGGTTCTCGTAGGCGGCGAGCGAGCGGATGAAGCCGGCGATGATATCGACGTCGGCGAGCGTGGCGGGTCGGGTGGTCGGCTTGGGCCGGCGGCTCCGTTGGGGACTAGGATGATCGCTCGGCGAGGTCATGGCGCGCTCCCCGTGACGCCGCCCGGCGGCAGGCCGACGTCGGAGCTGGGCAGCGGCCGCAGCTTGCCGGCCGGCGGCGCGGCGCTAGGCGGCGCGTTCTCAAGCATCTTGCCGATGGCGTCGAGCGGATCGGCGGGCTTGGCCTTCTCAGCCGCTGCTCGCGCCTTCTCGGCGGCGGCGAGCGCTGCCGCCTTGGCCTTCTCGCCGGCCGCCGTCGCGGCGGCGCGGTCGCGCGCCTCCAGCATCAGGCGGTTGCGG
>LUYO01000217.1:0-1877 GCA_001603295.1 Rhodobacterales bacterium Alpha_02 | reverse complement strand
CCGGAAAGACGCGGAAGCCGGACGGCGTCGGATAGGGGGCGAGCAGGCCGACCGGCTCCACCGCCGAGGGAGCGAGGCCGACTTCCTCCTCCGCCTCGCGCAGCGCCGCCTCGACCGGCGAGGCGTCCTCCGGCTCGATCTTGCCGCCGGGCAGCGCCACTTCGCCGGAATGGACGCGCAGGCCGTCGGTGCGGCGGATCATCACCAGGTCGAGGCCGGTGCCGTCCTGCCGGCCGACGAGGCCGATCAGCACGGCGGCATCGCGCAACGGCTGGGCACCGGCGACAAGGCTGGCTGCCAGTTGTTCCTGTCGCATATCGCGGAAGGCGCCGGCCGTGGCGAGCGGCCGCATGCGGCCGGCCTTGGCAAGGATATCGGCCGGTCCGACCGCATCGGGGATCATGCCCGCCTCCCGGCCGGACGCGCCTGCCTTGATTTTGCTTGGCTCATGGGTTGAAACCACATCCGACGCCCCTTGCCGAAAGGTGATGCGCCGCGCGGCCGGAGATGTCAAACTCGGCCACTCGACGATAAACCGGGGCAGAACTGGAACAAGAAGCCGCGTAAGCGGCTTCCGGCGCCAAGCGGCGCCCGCGCGAAGCGGTCTTTCGGGACGAAGCCCGAAAGACGGAAAGCGGAGCGGAAGCCAAGGCGACGGATGTCGCCGCCGGCGACTGAGGCGGAGAGAGAATATGAACGCAGAGATGAAGACGGCGGCTGATGCGATCGCCGAGGCGGATGCCGCCTTCGCGCGGCTCGAAGCCGTGCGCGCCGCCGTCGCCCGCGTCATCTTCGGGCAGGAGGCGGCCGTCGAGGCGGCGCTGGTGACGCTGCTCAGCGGCGGCCACGGCCTGATCGTCGGCGTGCCGGGCCTTGCCAAGACTAAGCTGGTCGAGACGCTGGCCGTGGTGCTCGGGCTCAGCGAGCGGCGCATCCAGTTCACGCCCGACCTGATGCCCTCCGACATCCTCGGCTCGGAGGTACTCGATCAGGCGGCCGACGGCAGCCGCTCCTTCCGCTTCATCCGTGGCCCGGTGTTCGCCCAGCTGGTCATGGCCGACGAGATCAACCGCGCCTCGCCGCGCACCCAGTCGGCGCTGCTGCAAGCCATGCAGGAGCATCACGTCACCGTCGCCGGTCTCCGCCACGACCTGCCCGCTCCTTTCCACGTGCTGGCGACGCAGAACCCGCTGGAGCAGGAGGGCACCTATCCGCTGCCCGAGGCCCAGCTCGACCGGTTCCTGCTCCAAATCGACCTCGACTATCCCGACCGCGACACCGAGCGCCGCATCCTGATCGAGACCACCGGTCGCGACGAGGCGACGGCCGAGCGGCTGCTCGACGACGGCGAATTGCAGCGCCTACAGGCGCTCGTCCGCCGCCTGCCGGTCGGCGAGCGTATCGTGGAAGCCATCCTCGATCTGGTGCGCGCCGCCCGCCCCGGCGCCGACACCAGCGGCGACATCGCCTGGGGCCCCGGCCCACGCGCCGCCCAGTCGCTGATGCTGGCCGTGCGCGCCCGCGCGCTGCTCACCGGCCGCTACGCGCCGTCGCTCGACGACGTTGCCGCGCTGGCGGTGCCGGTGCTGAAGCACCGCATGGCGCTGACCTTCGAGGCGCGCGCCCGCCGCCGCAGCATCGCCGAGGTGGTCGGCCTGATCCTCGAAAAGGTAATCTGAACCATGGCGGACCGCGACGCCCTGTCGCCCGAAGCCGTCGCCGCGGCGCGCGGCCTTGCCGCCGCCCTGCCCGACCTCCTGGTCGAGGCGCGGCGGGTGGCGTCGAGCGTCGCCGCCGGCTGGCATGGCCGCCGCCGGGCCGGCCCCGGCGAGGACTTCTGGCAGTTCCGGCCCTTCGTCACCGGCGAATCGATGCGC
>LUYO01000216.1:0-5415 GCA_001603295.1 Rhodobacterales bacterium Alpha_02 | reverse complement strand
GGCCGAGATGATCTTTTCCGAGCTGTGGCGCATCAACGAGGCAACGCTGCCGATCGCCCTCCACCACGGCTCGCTCGACGTCGGCCAGCGGCGCAAGGTGGAGGCGGCGATGGCCGACGGCCGCCTCAGGGCCGTCGTCGCCACCTCGACGCTCGATCTCGGCATCGACTGGGGCGACATCGACCTCGTCATCCACGTCGGCGCGCCCAAGGGGGCCAGCCGGCTGGCCCAGCGGGTCGGCCGCGCCAACCACCGCATGGACGAGCCGTCCAAGGCGCTGCTGGTGCCGGCCAACCGCTTCGAGGTGCTGGAATGCCAGGCGGCGCTCGACGCCAACTACGTCGGCGCCCAGGACACGCCGCCGATCCGCGACGGCGCCCTCGACGTGCTGGCCCAGCACGTGCTCGGCCGGGCGGTGGCCGGCCCGTTCCGCGCCGACGACCTCTACGCCGAGGTCGTCTCGGCCTATCCCTACCGCCGCCTCGGCCGCGACCGCTTCGACCGGGTGGTCGACCTCGTCGCCACCGGCGGCTACGCGCTGCGCGCCTACGAGCGCTACGCCAAGATCAAGCTGACCGCCGACGGCACCTTTCGCCTCACCCATCCGCGCTTCGCGCAAGGCTACCGGCTCAACGTCGGCACCATCATCGAGAGCCCGATGCTGAAGGTGCGGCTCGGCGGCAAGGCGCGCGGCCACGGGCCGGTGATGGGCGGCCGGCTGCTCGGCGAGGTCGAGGAGTATTTCTGCGAGCAGATGAAGGTCGGCGACACCTTCCTGTTCGCCGGCGAAGTGCTGCGCTTCGAGGGGCTGCGCGAGACCGAGGTGATCGTATCGAGGGCGAAATCGAGCGACCCGCGCATTCCCGTCTATGCCGGCGGCAAATTCCCGCTCTCTACCTTTCTGGCCGAGAGCGTCCGGCGGCTGATCGCCGATCCCGGAAGCTGGGGCCGGCTGCCGGCGCCGGTGCGTGACTGGCTGGCGCTTCAGAAGGAGCATTCGCTGCTGCCGCGCCCCGACGGCCTGTTGATCGAGACCTTCCCGCACGAGGGCCGCTTCTATCTGGTGCTCTACCCCTTCGAGGGTCGGCTCGCCCACCAGACGCTCGGCATGCTCTTGACCCGCCGGCTGGAGCGCTTCGGCCTGAGGCCGCTCGGCTTCGTCGCCACCGACTATGTCATCGGCGTCTGGTGCGCCGCCGACGTCGGCGCGGCGCTGGCCGAGGGCGCGCCGACGCCGGACCGGTTGATGGAGCCGGACATGCTCGGCGACGACCTCGAAGCCTGGATGGCCGAGAGCTATCTTTTGAAACGCATGTTCAAGGCCTGCGCGATGATCGCCGGCCTCGTCGAGAAGAACGCCATCGGCAGCCAGAAGACCGGCCGGCAGGTCACCGTTTCCACCGACCTGATCTACGACGTGCTGCGCGAACACCAGCCCGACCACATCCTCCTGGAAGCCGCCTGGGCCGACGCCTCCTCCGGCCTTCTGGACCTCCGCCGCCTCTCGGATATGCTGTCGCGAATCACCGGCCGCATCGTGCACAAGCGATTGGGCCGCATCTCGCCGCTCGCCGTGCCGATCATGCTGGAGGTCGGCCGCGAGCGCATCGCCGGCGAGGCCGACGAGGACATCCTGAGGGCGGCGGCCGACGACATCATCCGGGAGGCCATGGCGTGACGGCGCTGAGAGCGGGAGACGACGAGGTGCTGACGGCGGGCGGTCTCATCAACCTCAACGGCGCGGCGGTGCGCTTCGATCCGGCCGGCGTGCTGTTCTGGCCGGACGAGCGCCTCATGGTGGTCGCCGACCTGCATCTCGAAAAGGGCTCGTCGCAAGGTCGTCGCGGCCGCTTCGTGCCGCCCTACGACACACGGGCGACGCTGCGGGCGCTCGCCGCCGTCATCGGCCGCCTCAGGCCGGAACGGGTGATCGCCCTCGGCGACAGCTTTCACGAGGACGGCGCCGAAGGCCGTCTCGCGCCGGCCGATTTCGACAGCCTCGCGGCGCTGGTCGCCGCCGCCGACTGGACCTGGGTGGCCGGCAACCACGATCCCCTGCCGCCGGCCGGGCTCGGCGGCCGGCCGGTCGAGGAAATCGCTGTGGGACCGCTGGTCTTCCGCCACGAGCCGCGCCGTGGCCGCGCCCTGGGCGAGGTGGCCGGCCATCTGCATCCGGCGGCCAAGGTGGGGCGCATCCGCTCGGTGCGGCGGCGGGCCTTCGTCTCCGACGGCGGCCGCTGCATCCTGCCGGCCTTCGGCGCCTACACCGGCGGCCTCAACGTCACCGACGCCGCCTTCGCTGGCCTGTTCGAGCGAGCGCGCCTGATCGCCTGGATGCTGTCGGACAATCGCGTCTACCCGGTGCGGTCGGCCGAGTTCATTCCGGATTAATCACGCCGGAATGCCACGCCGGCCAGCCAGCCGGAGAAGCAGGCGACCATGACGGTGGCGAGGCCGTAGAGCGCCGGCTGGCGGTGGGCGAGATCGGTGATCGCCTGCTCGAAGCCGCCCTTCAGAATGGAGAAGTCCTGCGTCGTCTTGGCCAAGAGCACGCCGCCCGAGAACAGGTAGACGGTGGCCGTGTACCAGCCGATCGGCACGTTGGCCGGCAGGGCGATCGGCGCCCGGAACAGATGCGGCGACAGGAACTCGACGGCGCCCTCGTCGAGGGCGAACAGGTTCTGCTTCTGCATCAGGCGGAAGAAGGCGGCGTCGAAGTCGGTGCGTACCGGCGGCAGCGCGTCCGGCAGGCCGCGCGTCGGCAGCATGTCGAAGCCGAGGCCCTGCCGCGCCCGCACCGGGTTGCCGGCGACGTCGGCCATCGGCGCCGTGGCGGCGATGGCGAGGAACGACGGCACGCGCGGCAGCTGCCGCGCCTCGCGGTTGATCCAGATGCCGGCCACCCGTTCCTTGCGGCGGGCGACCATGGTGCGCAGCGGGCCGGTCAGGGTCACCACGATCTCGTAGGGCGCGGCGCGGGCGACGGTCTGCTCGTCGCGCTCGATGGTGCCGAATACCACGACGCCGGAGCCGGTAAAGTTGGACTCGATGGAGACGCGCTCGGTGGACAGCGCCGTCACCAGCGTCTCGGCGCGGACGGCGGTGACGAGGGTGATGGCGAGGAGGCCGGCGAGGAGGGCGCGGACGGTCATGTCATCCCCCTCCCATCCGGCTGATCGAATAGAGTTCGTCCGGCCGCACCACCAGGTCGACGGCGAATCTGAGGCCGACGGCGAGCACCAGCAGGCCGAGCAGCAGGCGCAACGTCTCGCCGCGCAAGGATTGGCCGACGCGCGCCCCGAACTGGGCGCCGACCACGCCGCCGACCATCAGCGTCAGGCCGAGGATGACGTCGACGGTCTGGTTGGTGGCCGACTGCATGAAGGTGGTAAACGCCATGGTGCCGAGCGTCTGCATCAGCGTCGTGCCGATGACGATGGCGGTGGGCACCCGCAGCAGGTAGATCAGCGCCGGCACCATGATGAAGCCGCCGCCGATGCCGAGCAGCGCGCCGAGGAAGCCGATGAAGATGCCGAGACCGATCACCGGCAGCACCGAGATGTAGAGCCGCGAGCGGTGGAAGCGCACCCTGAGCGGCAGGCCGGCCACCCAGCCGTGCTGGCCGGGCCGGCGGACCGGCAGCGGCGTGCCGCGCCGCTGGGCGAGCATCGCCCGCACCGCCTCGACCGCCATCAGCATGCCGATGGTGCCGAGGAAGGCGACGTAGCAAAGGGCGATGACGACATCGAGCTGGCCGACGCCGCGCAACACCCCGTAGACCCAGACGCCGAGCGTCGAGCCGATGATGCCCGACAGCGTCAGAAACAGGCCGAGCTTCAGGTCGACAGTCTTCTTCCTGAGATAGGCCAGCACGCCCGACGCCGAGTTGGCGACGATCTGCGACGACACCGAGGCGACGGCGACGGCCGGCGACACGCCGGAGAAGATCAAGAGCGGCGTCATCAGGAAGCCGCCGCCCACCCCGAACATGCCCGACAGGAAGCCGATCGCCGCGCCCATGCCGAGCAGCAGGAAGACATTCATCGGCATTTCGGCGATCGGCAGGTAGAGATCCACGGCCCGTCATCCGTTCGGAGGCGTTTCAGGTCGCAGTATGCCCGGCAACCCCTTGAGAAAGTGCAACGGAATGGCCTTTCCCATGGCTTTCCGGCGAAAAAGCGGACCGAGCCCCGCGAAAAGCGGCGGCCCCCGGAGCCGGAGCGCCGGAGGCCGCGGATTTTCCGTGCAACGGAGCCTCAGATGAGGCGCATGCCCAGCGCCTCGATCAGCGTCTTGTCGATCTCGCCGGTGGCCGGCAAGCCCTTGGAGGTCTGGAAGGCGGCGATGGCGTCGCGCGTCTTGCGGCCCATCTTGCCGTCGGCCGGACCGGCGTCGAAGCCGAGGCTCGAAAGGATCGCCTGGGTGCGGGCGACCAGCCGCGTATCGTCGACCGAGGCGGTGTGCTCGGGCGCCGCCGCCCAGGCCGGATCGGCCGGCGGCACGTCCTCGGCCTTGGGGTCGAGGGGCTTGGCCACCCAAGTCTCGACGGCGAGGCGGGCGCGGGCGAGGTCCTCCTTGGAGAGCACCTGGGCGATGTCGTCGCGCTTCTTGGCGCTGTCGCTGTCGCCGGCCGTGGCGGCGAGGGCGAACCACTTGTAGGAGGTGGCGAGGTCGCGCGGCACGCCGAGGCCGCGGGCATAGAGAATGCCGAGGTTGAACTGGCTGTCGCGGATGCCGCGTTCGGCCGCTTCCTGGAACCACTTGGCGGCCGCCGCATAGTCGGGCGAGCCGAGGCTGCCTTCAGCGTTGATCACCGCGAGGTTGTGCATGGCCTTGGCGTTGCCGAGATCGGCGGCCTTGGCATACCAGGCGGCGGCGACCTTGGCGTCACGCGGCGTGCCGGTGCCCTTCTCGTAGAGGCTGCCGAGCCGGTACTGGGCCGGCGCGAGACCGGCCTCGGCGGCGCGGCGATACCAGTCGAGGGCGGCGGCGAGATCCTGCGGCACGCCGCGGCCATCGGCAAAGCGGGCGGCCACCTCGAAGGCGGCGAGCGGATCGCCGGCGGTCGCCGCGTCGCGCAGCGGCTTGGGGCCGATCGCCACCGGCAGCACCGGCGCGGCGGCGGTCGTCGGGGTTGCGACCGGAGTCATCGACTGGGAGGCGGGCGGCTCGGCCGTCGTCACCGGCGCGGCCGGAGCAGCAGGGAGCGGCGCGAAGCCGTCGGTCGGCAGGCCTGGCGGCGTCTGCGAGAAGCCGGCGGCCGGCTCGGTCGGCTGCGGGGCGGGCGTGATCTCCGGCACCGCGGGCGCGGCGGCCGGCGGCACGGCTTCGCTCACCGGTGCTTCGACGGCGGGCGTTTCGGGAGCGGCGGCTTCGGCGGCCGGGGCCGGCGGCGTGGCCGGCTCGGACGTGGCG
>LUYO01000036.1:0-33177 GCA_001603295.1 Rhodobacterales bacterium Alpha_02 | reverse complement strand
CCGCAGCTACACGCCCTGCCCGGCCTGCGGCGGCTCGCGCCTGAAGCCCGATGCCACGCTGTGGCGCATCGGCGACGAGCCGTTCGACGGCGACGACCGCTATCCCCGCTTCATGCCCGTGCATGCCGACTGGACGCGCGCGCAGCTCGACGCCCTGCCCGGCCTGGGCATCCATGACCTGATGCGGCTGCCCATCGAGCGGGTGCGCCGCTTCTTCGATACCCTGAGCTTCGGCGACGCCATGGACGCCGCGCTGGAGCTGCTGCTGGAAGAGGTACGCTCGCGCCTGAAGTTCCTGTGCGACGTCGGCCTGGGCTATCTGTCGCTCGATCGCCAGAGCCGTACGCTTTCCGGCGGCGAGGTGCAGCGCATCAATCTGACCACGGCCCTGGGCACATCGCTGGTCAACACGCTGTTCGTGCTGGACGAGCCTTCCATCGGCCTGCATCCGCGCGACATGCACCGCATTGTCCAGGTCATGCACCGTCTGCGCAGCAACGGCAATACCCTGGTGGTTGTGGAACACGATCCGCTCGTCATGCAGGCCGCCGACCGTGTCATGGATATCGGCCCCGGTCCCGGCGAGCGCGGCGGGCGGATCGTGTTCGATGGCACTCCGGCACAGTTGGCGCGAGCCGACACGCTGACCGGTCGCTATTTCGGCGGACGCGAACGCGTGCAGGCGCCGCGGCCCATGCCCGTGGCCGCCAGTACGCCCCGGCTGCTGCTGGAGGGCGTGCGCGCCAACAACCTGAAGAACGTCTCGGTCGAATTCCCGCTGGGCCGGCTGGTGTGCGTCACCGGCGTCTCGGGATCGGGCAAGTCCACGCTGATCCAGGATGTGCTGTACCCCGCCATCCTCAAGCAGAAAGGCAAGCCCACAGAAGCGCCCGGCCCGCACGACCGGTTGCTGGGAACGGAACAGATCGCCGAAGTGGTCATGGTCGACCAGACGCCCATCGGCAAGACGGCGCGTTCCAACCCGGCCAGCTACGTCGGCGCGTTCGACGCCATCCGCAAGCTGTTCGCCCAGGCGCCGCTGTCGAAAGAACGCGGCTATACCCCCGGCACATTCAGCTTCAACAGCGGCGAGGGCCGCTGTCCCACCTGCGGCGGCACGGGCTTCGAGCACGTGGAAATGCAGTTCCTGTCCGACGTCTACCTACGCTGCCCCGACTGCGACGGCAAGCGCTTCCGCCCCGAAGTGCTGGAGGTCCGTGTCGAGCACCTGAGCCGCAGCGCCTCCATCGACGAAGTGCTGGAGATGACGGTATACGAGGCGCTGGAATTCTTCAGCGGACTGCGCGACGTGCAGAACGGCCTGGCGCCGCTGTCCGACGTGGGCCTGGAATACGTGCGCCTGGGCCAGCCCGTGCCGACCCTGTCGGGCGGCGAGGCCCAGCGCCTGAAGCTGGCCGGCCACCTGGCCACGGCGGCGCGCAGCGGCATTTCCGCTTCGCGCGTGGCGGTCAAGGGCAGCCTGTTCCTGTTCGACGAGCCCACCACCGGCCTGCACTTCGACGATGTGGCCCGCCTGATGCGCGCCTTCCGCAAGCTGCTGGCCGCCGGGCATTCCCTGCTGATCATCGAGCACAACCTGGACGTAGTCCGCGCGGCCGACTGGCTCATCGACCTGGGACCGGAGGGCGGCGATGCCGGCGGCACTGTGGTCGGCACCGGCACGCCGGATACGCTGATGCGAAACCCCGCCTCGCATACCGGCAGGGCCCTGAAGGAATACGAAGCCTCGCTGGACTCCGCGACACAGGCGCAGGCCGCCCATGCGCTGGCCGAGCCCAAGGCTCCCTATGCTGCCGAGGAAGAAGGCACGCCGCTGCAATCGCTGCTGCGCAAGCGTCACGGACGCGCGCACGGCATCGACATCATCAATGCCAGGGAACACAACCTGAAGGGCCTGAACGTCTCCATTCCGCGCGATACGTTCACCGTCATCACCGGCGTGTCCGGCTCGGGCAAGTCCACGCTGGCGTTCGATATCCTGTTCAACGAAGGCCAGCGGCGCTACCTGGAGTCGCTCAACGCCTATGCCCGCGCCATCGTGCAGCCCGCCGGCAAGCCCGACGTGGACGCCATCTACGGCATCCCGCCGACCGTCGCCATCGAGCAGCGCACCAGCCGCGGCGGCCGCAAGTCCACCGTGGCCACCATGACGGAGATCCACCATTTCCTGCGCCTGCTGTACGTCAAGCTGGGCACGCAGATGTGCCCGACCTGCAATGTGCCGGTCGAATCCCAGACGGCGGACCAGATCGTGGCGGCGCTGCTGCGCGACCTGAAAGGCCGCCACATCGGACTGCTGGCGCCGCTGGTCGTGGCGCGCAAGGGCTACTACACCGACCTGGCCAAGTGGGCCGGCGGCAAGGGCCATACCCATTTGCGCCTGGACGGCGAATTCATCCCCACCGCCAACTGGCCGCGGCTGGACCGCTACCGCGAGCACACCATAGAGCTGCCCGTGGCCGACCTGCTGGTTTCGTCCAATGATGAAGCCGGCCTGCGCCAGGCGGTCGGCAGCGCGCTGGAACACGGCAAGGGCAGCATGAGCGTGCTGGTCGATGTCTCCGGCGCCGCCCAGGGTCCTCTGGAAGCGCGCCGCAACGGCGCTCCGGCGGGCGATGCGGAGCAGCGCCACTACTCGATCAAGCGCGTCTGCCCCTGCTGCGGCGAGAACTTCCCGGAACCGGATCCGCGCCTGTTCTCCTACAACTCCAAGCATGGCTGGTGCACGCACTGCTACGGCACAGGACTGGAGATCGCAGGCTTCGACGAGACCCAGACCGGCGAGGAAACTTCCTGGACGAACAGCGACAACGAGCCCGCCGGCACGTGCGCGCATTGCCACGGCCAGCGGCTGAATCCGGTGGCGCTGGCGTTCCGCTGGCGCGACCGCTCCATCGCCGAGCTGGCCTGCATGCCCGTGGACGAGGCGCACACCTTCTTCACGGGACTGGTAGCGCGCGGACGCGAAAGCGAGATCGCCCGCGACATCCTCGCCGAGATCCGCAGCCGCCTGCGCTTCATGGAAGAAGTCGGCCTGGGCTATCTGGCGCTGGACCGCGCCGCCCCCACGCTGTCCGGCGGCGAAGCGCAACGCATCCGCCTGGCCGCGCAACTGGGCTCGAACATGCAGGGCGTCTGCTATGTGCTGGACGAGCCCACCATCGGCCTGCATCCGCGCGACAACCGCATCCTTCTCAACGCGCTGTCACGCCTGGAGGGCAACGGCAACACGCTGGTGGTGGTCGAGCATGACGACGACACCATCCGGCGCGCCGCCCACATCATCGACATCGGACCCGGCGCGGGCACGCGCGGCGGCACCGTCGTCGCGCAGGGATCGGCGCGGGACATCATGGACAGTCCCGAATCCCTGACCGGCCGCTATCTGAAATCGCCGCTGCTGCATCCGCTGCAGCCGCGCCGCCCCATCGGGCCGGACACCGCGTTCGTGGAAGTTCATGGCGCCCACCTGCATAATCTGCAGCGGGTAAACGCGCGCATTCCCGTGGAGAGGCTGAGCGTCGTCACCGGCGTATCGGGATCGGGCAAGTCCACGCTGGCCCGCGAAGTCCTGCTGGACAACCTGGCGCGCACGGTGGGCCAACGCAATGCCGGCGCGCCGAAATGGCACGGCTGCGACGACATCGCCGGGTGGGAAAGCCTGGACCGCGTGCTGGAAGTGGACCAGACGCCCATCGGCAAGACGCCGCGTTCCTGCCCCGCCACCTACATCGGGTTCTGGGACGATGTGCGCAGGCTGTTCGCCGACACGCGCGACGCCCGTATGCGTGGCTGGAGCGCTTCGCGCTTCTCGTTCAATACCGGCGACGGCCGCTGCCACGTCTGCGAGGGCCAGGGCATGCGCACCATTGAAATGAACTTCCTGCCGGACGTGAAGGTGCCGTGCGACGCCTGCAACGGCGACCGCTTCAATCCCGACACGCTCGGCGTCACCCTGCGCGGCAAGAGCGCTGGCGAAGTGCTGCGCATGGAAGTGGACGAAGCGGTGGAATTCTTCGCCGCCCATCCCAAGATCGCCCGTCCGCTGAAGCTGATGCAGGACGTCGGCCTTGGCTACCTCACGCTGGGGCAGCCTTCGCCCACGCTGTCGGGCGGAGAGGCGCAGCGCATCAAGCTGGTCACGGAACTGAGCAAGGCCAGGCTGACCGACGGCCTGCTGCGCACCGGACGCGCCTCGCGCCTGCCTCACACGCTGTACGTGCTGGACGAGCCCACGGTCGGCCTGTCCATGGCCGACGTGGAAAAGCTTATCCACGTGCTGCACCGACTGGTGGAAGCCGGCAATACCGTACTCGTCATCGAGCACAACCTGGACATCATCGCCGAGGCGGACTGGATCGTCGATCTGGGACCGGAAGGCGGCAGCGGCGGCGGGCGCCTGGTCGCGCAGGGCGAGCCCGAAACGCTGCTGCGCGAGCACGCCGAATCCCACACCGCGCAGGCGCTCGCGCCATTGCTGCAGGCCTGCGAGGCGCAGGTCGCCTCATGACCACACATCAAAGCGCCGGGACGGAAGTCCGCTGCCGTTTCGAGGACCGCCTGGCCGGCGCCGCCCTCGAAATGCGGCAGCCCCTGGCGCACATCACCGCCGCATCGCCGGAGGAGCTGCCGGATGCGCTGGATCGGATCCGCGCCGCCCAGTCGCAAGGCAACTGGATTGCGCTGGCGCTGGACTATGAGCTGGGTCTGTGGCTGGATCCCGCTTTCGACAGTCTGTCGAACCGGACGCGAGAGGGATCTCCCGCCCTTAGCGCATGGGTGTTCGCCCAGGCCTGCGAAACCGTCCCCTGGGGGCCGCCGGAGGCGGCCGGCGATATCCGCCTGAGCCGAATTCCCGGCATCGCGCAGGAAGATTATCTGAAGACCGTATCCGCCCTGCGCGAGCGCATGGCCCGCGGCGACTTCTACCAGGTGAACTACACCTTTCCTCTCCATGTACGCAGTAATGCGACGCCGGAACGGCTGTACCGCGCCATCGCCAGCCGCCATCCGGTCGCGCATGGCGTCTACTTCGAGGATGCGCACAGGACCATTGCGTCGTTCTCGCCGGAACTGTTCGTCACGCGGCGCGGCGACAGGCTGACCGTGCGCCCCATGAAAGGCACGGCGCCGCGCCATGCCGATCCTGGACGGGACCGCCTCCAGGCGGAAGCGCTGCAAGCCAGCACAAAGAACCGCGCCGAGAACCTGATGATCGTCGATCTGCTGCGCAACGACCTGGGCCGCATCGCCGTCCCGGGCAGCGTGCGGGTGGATGCGCTGTTTTCGCTGGAGAAATATCCCTCGGTCTGGACGCTGACCTCCACAATCTCCGCCCGGCAGTCCAGGGACTATTCCCTGCTGGAGCTCCTGGCCGCGCTGTTTCCCTGCGGCTCCATCACCGGCGCTCCCAAGGTCGCCGCCATGCACGCCATCGCGCAATCGGAGCCGCATCCTCGCGGGATCTACTGCGGCAGCCTGGGCTGGCTGGCTCCCGGCGGGGATTTTTCGCTGAACGTCGCCATCCGCACGCTGGAGCTGGCGCGCGATGACGGCGCAGGCGGAGCCTCGGGCACCTTCGGCGTCGGCGGCGGCATCGTCATGGATTCCGACCCGGCGCAGGAATGGGAAGAATGCCTGTGGAAGGCCCGCATCCTTGACCTTGACGGCGCACAGGCGTCATCATCCCGGTAAATAAAACGGCACCCGACAATGACCTCCTCCCCCGACACAGCCCAATTGATCGAAACCATGCGCGTCGAGACCGGGCACCGAACGCCGCTGCGCCAACTGCATCTCGCGCGCCTGAAACGTTCCTGCGAAGCGCTGGACTTCCGCTTCCCGAAAGACCTGGAAAAGGCGCTGGACCAGCGCATTGCCAGGCTAGACCGCCACCATCTCCACAGGCTGCGCATCCTGGTGGACCGTGACGGCGGCCACACGCTGGAGACCGGCGTCCTGCCTCCCTCTCCCGCGGCTTTCAGCCTTCTGCTGCAGCATGCCCCCAGGGAGGCCGACCAGGCCTGGGTGCGCCACAAGAGCACATACCGCCCATGGTATGCGCAAGCCGCACAATGGCTGGCGAACAATCCGGACGTGTTCGATGTGGTCTATTGCGATGCGAACGATATGGTTTGCGAAGGCAGCCGCACCAATATCTACATCAAGGATGCCGCGGGCCGCTGGCTGACGCCCCCGGTCGAGGCGGGCATACTGCCGGGCGTGCAGCGCCAGGAACTGCTGGAACAGGGCCTGGCGCACGAGGCTCCCGTCACTCGCCGCGAGCTGCTGCAGGCCAGGGAGATCCGGCTGTCGAATGCGCTGCGCGGCTGGCATCCGGCCCACCTGGTCCGGGACCACACGAACATCGGCGCCTGACGCGTCCGTCCGCCTAGGCCGATGCGGAAGACGGCCTGCCCTGCATGACGCACTGCATGGCGTCGTTGGCGGCTGCAAATCCCATGGCAGCCGTCACGGCAACGGCGGAACCGTATCCTGCGCACGACAGCCCCTGTGGAGCATCCGGCTCGCCGCCCTGCAGCCAGGCATCCGGCAGCAACGCCGGCTGATCGAACCAGAGGCAGCGAACCTGCATCGGCGGAATGCGCTTGCGCACTTTGCCGGCGGCGTCGCCGGCGCGCGGAAATCCATGCTGACGCCTCAGAGTGTTGCGCAGCTTGGCCAGCAAGGCATCATTGGCCGCGCGGGACAGGTCGCCGCTGCGCAGCAGCAGCGGATCGGTCTTGCCCCCCGCTCCACCGCAGACAATGACAGGCATGCGGCGCTGCCTGCCCAGCAGGATCATGGCGATCTTGGCGGAGATCTGGTCGGTGCAGTCGATGAGGACCTGTACGTCGTCGCCGATCAGCTCGGCGGCATTGCCGGGTTCCACGAAGTCTTCATGCGCTTTGACCATGCAGCCGGGATGGATCTGCGCGATCCGTTCACGCATGGCCTGCACCTTGGATTGACCGAGTGTATTGGTGAGGGCATGCAGTTGCCGGTTGACGTTGGACTCGGCGATGTTGTCCAGGTCGACCAGGGTAAGCGTGCCGACGCCGGACCGCGCCAGCGCTTCCGCGCACCAGGACCCGACGCCGCCGATACCAGCGACGGCAATATGCGCCCTGCGCAGCCGCTGCGCCGCGTCCGGCCCGTACAGGCGCGTCATGCCGCCAAAGCGGCGTTCGAGATCGACTGATTCCATGGGTTCCGTGAAAATTTCTCTGATTCTGGTCGGTGGTGATTATATAAAGACGTACATACGCCACATCGCCGCTGCGCGAAGAAAGATGCTTACTGTTTCTGCCGCATCAGCGGAATAATTCATGCTATCTTAATCGGCAGAAACAGCGTCATACGCATTCTGGCCCTGTTTCCGCCAGTAAACCGTTTTTCTCGCACGACCATGCCATCCTCCGCAGTCACTCCCAGGCCATTTCGCGTCTTGTCCGACGAAGAACGCAGCGCCTCGCTGCGCCAGGCGCTGCTCGGCAGGGATACCGGCCAGGATCTGTGGGTATTCGGATACGGATCGCTGATCTGGCGCCCGGAATTCGATTTCACCGAACAGCGGATGGCGCTGCTGCGCGGCTACCACCGATCACTGTGCCTGTGGTCGCGCATCAACCGCGGCACCCCGGAACAGCCCGGCCTGGTTTTCGGGCTGGATGCGGGAGGCTCCTGCAAGGGCGTGGTGTACCGCATTCCCGCCAACCGGATCGCGGACACGATGGACGCGCTGTGGCGCAGGGAAATGCCCAGCGGCGCATATACGCCGAAGTGGCTGGAGACGCGCACGGACGATGGTCCCGTCGCCGCTCTGGCCTTCGTGATGAACCGGCACACGGACGCCTACGTGCGCGATCTGCCGCAGGAGCGGCTGATCGACATCGTGCGGACCGCGCATGGCACCTACGGCCCATGCCTGGAATATGTCGTCGAGACATCGCGCGCCCTGCGCCGATCGGGTATACAGGACGCCCGGCTGGAAGCGCTGATGCGGCAATTGCAGACGGAGTCGGCCCTGAACGGGTAAACTTGTCGTTTATCCCGATTTTCCCCTGCGAGCCCTCCATGTCTGTCGCCGACATACGCCACGATTACTCCAAGAACGAACTGCTGGAATCATCCCTGGCCGACGATCCGTTCCGCCAGTTCGATGCCTGGTTCGAAGAAGCGCTTGCCGCAAAGGTATCCGAAGTCAACGCCATGACCCTGGCCAGCGCCGATGCCAAGGGCCGGCCGTCGGCCCGCATCGTGCTGCTCAAGGGCTACGACGAACGCGGCTTCGTGTTCTTCACGAACTACGATTCCCGCAAGGGACACGATCTGCAGGAAAATCCTCAGGCCAGCCTGCTTTTCTTCTGGCCGGCGCTGGAGCGCCAGGTCCGCATCGAAGGCAGCGTCTCCCGCACCTCGGAGCAGGAATCGGACGAGTACTTCCACAGCCGCCCGCTCGGTTCGCGCATCGGCGCCTGGGCTTCTCCGCAAAGCCGCCCCATTACGCGCGAAGCGCTGGAAGCCAATACCGCCAGCCTGGGCGAGAGTCTGGGCGAGCATCCCCAGCGTCCCGAACATTGGGGCGGTTTCCGCCTGGCGCCCGAACGCCTGGAGTTCTGGCAAGGCCGCCCCTCCCGCCTGCACGACAGGCTGGTCTACGAGCGCAACGCGGAAGGCCTGTGGCTGGTCAGCCGTCTGGCCCCATGATCCTTCTCCACGGCATGAATCCTGCTACGCCCGCATTCGATCAGAGCTACTTTCGTTCCGCACTGTCGCGTTTTCCCACCGGCGTTACCGTCGTGGTGGCGCAGGCCGCCGACGGCAGTCCCATCGGGATGACCATCAGCTCCTTCAGCTCGCTGTCGCTGGAACCTCCACTGGTGCTGTGGACCCTGAAGCTGGAATCGGCTTCGATAGCCCATATGCGCCAGGCCGAAGGCTACGTCATCCATGTACTGTCCGCGGCGCAGCAGGACCTTGCCTACCGCTTCGCCAAAGGCTCGCAGCAGGAACGTTTCGAAGGCATTCCGCTGAAGCGTTCCCGCTCGGGCCTGTGGATGCTGGACATGCCTGACTGCTCGGCCTGGTTCGAATGCCGCAATCATCATCAGCACGACGCGGGCGATCACGCCATTTTCATCGGCGCCGTCCATGCATGCGCCTGGACCAACGCGCAACCGTTGATCCACCACTCGAGGCGCTTTCATCATTCCCCGCCCGTCGCCGAAATCATCGTCGAGCGCTAAGGCCCGCAATACCGGCATCAGCTTCAACCTGTTGAATTCAAAAGATATATGAACGACTATATCCTGACACTGTCCTGCCCCGACCGCATCGGCATCGTGCACAGTGTTTCCGGATGGCTGCTCAACAGCCACGGCAACATCATCGATTCGCAGCAGTTCCGCGATGCCGCCAGCGAGCGCTTCTTCTTGCGCGTGCATTTCAGCCTGCCCATAGCCACCACGGCCGAAGCCCTGCTCGAATCCTTCCAGTCGGTTTCCTCGCGCTTCGACATGGATGTGCAGATCCATGATGTGCAGCGCAAGGCCCGCCTGCTGCTGCTGGTCAGCCGCCAGGGCCACTGCCTGAACGATCTGCTGTTCCGCGTGCACAGCGGGCAACTGCCCGTCACCATCGCCGCCGTTGCGTCCAACCACAAGGACCACGAAGCCCTGGCGCAGTCCTACGGCATTCCCTTCCACCATTATCCTGTCACCAAGGAAACCAAGGCGGCGCAGGAAGCGCAGATCCTGGACCTGGCCAAACGCGAGAACGTGGACCTGGTCGTGCTGGCCCGCTACATGCAGGTGCTGTCCGAAGACATGTGCAAGACCCTGGCCGGGCGCGCCATCAATATCCACCACAGCTTCCTGCCTGGTTTCAAGGGCGCCAAGCCTTATCACCAGGCGCATGCCCGCGGCGTGAAGATCATCGGCGCAACGGCCCACTACGTCACGGCGGACCTGGACGAAGGCCCCATCATCGCCCAGGACATCGAACACGTGGACCACTCCTTCAGCCCGGACGAACTGGTGCGTATCGGCAGCGACATCGAATCGAAAGTGCTGGCGCGCGCCGTACGCTTCCATGTGGAGCACCGCATCCTGCTCAACGGCGACCGCACCGTCATCTTCCGCTGAGCGCGAGCCCGATGCGATCGGAAATGCAAGCCGCTTGTCGCGCGGCTTGCGCAGGCTTCGGCCCGAAGGCCGCCGCCCTCCATTTTCTCAAAGCAGCTTGCCGGGATTCATGATGCCCAGCGGATCCAGCGCCCGCTTGATGTCCCGCATCAGCGCCATGGCGACCGGGTCCTTGTAGCGCGGCAGCAGGCCGCGCTTGAGCTGGCCGATGCCGTGCTCGGCGCTGATCGAGCCGTCGAAGCGCGCCACGCTGTCCAGCACGATGGCGAAGATGCGGTCCTGCTGCGCCAGCAGCTCGGCTTCCGTGCGCCCCGTGCCGGCCGCCACGTTGTAGTGCAGGTTGCCATCGCCCAGGTGGCCGAAGACCACGTGCTCGACGCCGGGGAACGACTGCTGCAGCAGGGCATTGGTTTCCGTCACGAACCGTGCGATCGCCGATACCGGCAGGGAAATGTCGTGCTTTACGCTTTTCCCGAACGCCTTTTCCGACAGCGGAATGCTCTCGCGCAAATGCCAGAGCGCGCGGCTCTGCGCCACGGTTTCGGCAATGGCGGCATCGGCGATATGCCCTGACGCCATCAGGGCGCCCAGCACGGTCTCGAAGCGTTCCTGCGCATGCCCGGCGCTTTCGCTGTCCGACAGCTCCAGCAAGGCGAACCATGGCATGGCCGCCGATGCACCATCGAAAGGAATGCGCTGCTGCGGATAGCAGCGCACCACCCCATGCAGGCAACTGCCGGCAATGAGCTCGAATCCGGTCAGCGCCGCTCCGAAGCCCTTGCGCGCCGCCGCCAGCACCGTCACGGCATCCTCGATGCTTCGCAGCGCCAGCAGCGCCGTGCGCTGGGCCACCGGCTGCGGGTACAGCTTCAGGGTCGCCGCCGTAATGACTCCCAGCGTGCCTTCGCTGCCGATGAGCAGGTTGCGTAGATCGTAACCGGTATTGTCCTTGCGCAGCCCCTTGAGGCCATGCATGATCTCGCCGCTTGCCGTCACGGCCTCGAGCCCCAGCACCAGCTCGCGCGCATTGCCGTAGCGCAGCACCTGCGTGCCACCCGCATTGGTCGCAAGATTGCCGCCGATGGTGCAGCTGCCTTCGGCCGCCAGGCTCAAGGGAAACAACCGGTCCGCATTGCGCGCGGCCTCCTGGATGGCCTGCAGCACGCAGCCCGCCTCGGCGACCAGCGTGTCGTTGTCCGTATCGATGGCGCGTATCCGGTCGAGCCGTTGCAGGGACAGAATCAGTTGCGTGCCAGACATGTCCGGCGTGGCGCCGCCGCACAGCCCTGTGTTCCCGCCCTGCGGGACGATGCCTATCCCCCGGTCGGCGCACCAGCGCACCACCCTGGCGACCTCTTCCGTGCAACCGGGCCTGACGACGGCCAGCGCCTTGCCCGCATAGCGCTCGCGCCAGTCCAGCTCGCTGGCGCGCGCCGCATCGCCCATCAATACGTGTTCCGTTCCTACGATGCCCGACAGGGCGCCCAAGTCCATCACTGTCTTTCCTCTGCGAAAACCCCGGCCCGCATCCGCCGGGCCATGCTTTATCCCCGAATCCAGTTTACGCCGATTCCGCCCGCGCAATGCGGATCAGCCACTGCTCGAAAACCTGCAGGGCATCGCTGCCTTCTTCGTCCGTAAGCGGGTAGCCGAAGAAATAGCTTTCCGCCACCGTCAGGCCACCCGGCCCCGCCAGGGCAAGCTCGCCGCGGACAATGGCATCCGCCACCAGGAACCTGGGTGCCAGGGCCACGCCCATGCCCGCCCGCACCGCGGCCAGCGTCATGCTGAACAGCTCGTACTGCGGCCCGGCGCTGATCAGCGGCGAAAACTCCAGCCCGTGCTGCCGGTACCATGCGCGCCAGGCATCCGGCCGCGACATCATGTGCAAGTGCGGCAGTCCCTGCAGCCCGGGCGCGCCACGCTCTCCCTCCAGCAGATCCGGCCGGCACACCGGCAGCAGTTCCCCCTCCGCGAACAGCCTGACGCTGCGCGTGCGCGGCCACGGCTGCTCGCTGTGATAGATGGCGGCGTCGTAAGGGTGATCATTGAACTGGAACGGCAGGGTGCGCGCGGACAGGCTGATGGTAATGTCGGGATGCCTGCGCTGGAAATCCGGCATGCGGGGGATCAGCCAGGTCGTGGCCTGCGTGGGCAGTACCGCGATATGCAGGCTGCGCCCCAGCCCCGACCGCGTGCGCAGACCGAACGTATCCTTTTCCAGTTGCTCCAGGTGGTGCCGGACGCGCGCGGCATACTCCGCCCCCTGCGGCGTGAGCACGACGCGCCGCCTGACCCGGTTGAACAATTGCACGCCCAGGCTGTGCTCCAGCCCGGCCACCTGCCGGTACACCGCGCTGTGCGTCAGCGACAGCTCTTCGGCGGCGCGGGAGAACGTGCCCAGCCGGGCCGTAGCCTCGAACGCCTGCAAGGCGCCCAGATTGGGAATACCATTCCTCATCCTTGCTCCCGCCACACAATAATGTGCAAATTTATCAATTGATGATTTCGAATAATGCACATTATAGTTGTGTACATTCTGGACCGGAGATCAAACCATGTCATCCAACCCTTCTTTCCACTGGCAGGATCCCCTGCTGCTCGACACACAACTTACGGAAGACGAGCGCATGGTGCGCGACGCCGCCCTGGCCTATGCGCAGGACAAGCTGGCGCCCCGCGTCATGGAAGCCTTCCGCAACGAGCAGACGGATCCTTCCATCTTCCGGGAAATGGGCGAACTGGGCCTGCTCGGCGCCACCATCCCCGCCGAATATGGCGGCGCCGGCCTGAACTACGTCTGCTACGGCCTGATCGCCCGCGAAGTCGAACGCATCGACTCCGGCTACCGTTCCATGATGAGCGTCCAGTCCTCCCTGGTCATGGTCCCCATCAATGAATTCGGCACCGAAGAACAGAAACGCAAATACCTGCCCAAGCTGGCCAGCGGCGAATGGATCGGCTGTTTCGGCCTGACCGAGCCCAACCACGGCTCGGACCCCGGCGGCATGGAAACCCGCGCCACGCGCACCGAGAGCGGCTACCGCATCAGCGGCAACAAAATGTGGATCACCAACTCCCCCATCGCCGACGTCTTCGTCGTGTGGGCGAAAGTCGTCGGAGGCGAAGACGACGGCAAGATCGCCGGCTTCATCCTCGAGAAAGGCATGAAGGGCCTGAGCGCCCCTGCCATCCACGGCAAAGTCGGCCTACGCGCCTCCATTACCGGCGAAGTCGTCATGGACGAAGTCGAGATTGGCGAAGAACAGCGCCTGCCCGGCGTGACCGGCCTGCGCGGCCCATTCACCTGCCTGAACTCGGCCCGCTACGGCATCGCCTGGGGCGCGCTGGGCGCCGCAGAAGCCTGCTGGCACACCGCGCGCCAGTACACGCTGGACCGCAAGCAGTTCGGCCGCCCCCTGGCCGCCAACCAGCTCATCCAGAAAAAGCTGGCCGACATGCAGACTGAAATCACGCTGGGCCTGCAGGGCTGCCTGCGCCTGGGCCGCATGAAGGACGAAGGCATCGCCGCCGTCGAAATCACCTCCATCATGAAGCGCAATTCCTGCGGCAAGTCGCTGGACATCGCACGCATGGCGCGCGACATGCTGGGCGGCAACGGCATCTCGGACGAATTCGGCGTCGCGCGCCACTTGGTCAACCTGGAAGTCGTCAACACCTACGAAGGCACGCACGACGTCCACGCCCTGATCCTGGGCCGCGCCCAGACCGGCATCCAGGCATTCGCAAACTGACAGGCAGGGTGGCGCTGAACGTAGGGTGGTGCTGAGCGAAGCGAAGCCCACCCTACGGAATCTGCAACAGCAAAACACAGACCCCACATAACACGACGCCTCCAAACGCGGCATGACAAGAGGTCCGGCCGGATGCGCCGTGTGCTGGCTGCAGCGCCGTTGAGGGCCGCCCGCGTGCAGGCGAAGATACCGTGTTGATTGTCAAGCCGATAAGGCGTAGTCAGGTCGATACTCATGCCGGGTCTTGAGCACCCCGAAGCACTGGTGAACCAGTTTGCGCATGGCAGCTCCCAGGGCCGACATCTTGCTTTTGCCGTTGGCTTGAAGTCGGGTATATAGCGCTTGAACGTGCGGGTTGTATCGGACTGCCGACATGGCAGCCAGATACAACATAGCCCGTACCGAGCCGGGCCCGTTCTTGGCCAGGCAGCAGCGCCCTAGAACCGAGCTGCCTGATTGTCGTGGCACGGGCACCAAGCCCAAATAGGCGGCCAACCCTTGGGCCGAGTTGAAGCAGTGGTTATGCATGATGGCCAGCAAGCACCTCCCCGGCCTTCACCATCTGTCCTTCCTCGAACAGGATTTCCTTCAACTCCCCATCGACCTTGGCCCGCACCTGTACCGTCGCAAGCGACGTCACCGTGCCGATGGCGCTGCTCTCCACGGCGAATGTGCCTTGCTCCGCCTCCACCACGCGCACAGGAACCGGTCCGGCATAGCGCGACACGGCCGGTCCGGCCCCTTCGTCCGACTCTCCCGCCCACCACCACGCGCCCAGACATGCCAGCAAGACAACAAAAAGAATCCAGGGCCAGCGCCTGGAGACATGGGGTGCAGCGGATTGATTCATGAGACAGCCGGAAAAGAAAGGCAAAAGGAACGCAGGCGGTCGATGCCGGATGACAGGAACCTCATGCGAAACGACATCAAATGCGAATGGTTCTAATTCTACAGAAAAACCATGGGGATACGCCTGCGGCGGCGACGCGGCAAGCCATGCGGGCGCGGACTGATGTCTTCCATCAGAAAAGCTGTGACGCCCAATCACAAAATAATAAGGGATAATCTTCGAAAAACCGCATAAACTCATGGGAAAGCAAAAACCAACGGAGTCGGGCCGACAAGCCTGGATCCATACAGAAATCGCAGGAGACAGAAGCACCATGTATTCCCTGGACTACGAGATACTGCGGCAAGCGCAGGAATGGCTCGATGCGGGCCATCGCGTCCACCTGGCGACCGTGATCCGCACCTGGGGCTCCGCCCCCAGACAGCCGGGCTCCATGGCCGCGCTGCGCGACGACGGTCTGCTCGTCGGTTCCGTATCGGGCGGCTGTATCGAAGACGACCTGATCCAGCGCGCCACTCACGCGGAACTGCCGGCGCCCGCAGGCTGGCTGAGCTACGGCCTGCGGCAGGAAGACATCATCCAGTACGGCCTGCCCTGCGGCGGATCGCTGAAACTGTTCTGCGAAGACCTGACGGGCTCATCCTGGCTGCCGGAGGTTCTGGAAGCCATGCGCCAGCACCGCTCCATCACGCGCGAGGTCGATACCGGCACGGGCCAGTGCCGGCTGTCCCCCGCCCAGCCGGACGACCAGCCCGGAGAATACAGCCATGTATTCCGCGCCATCCACGGTCCGCAGTGGCGGCTGCTGATCATCGGCGCCAACCAGACCAGCAAGGCCCTGGCCGACATCGCCGGCATGCTCGGCTTCCACGTGCTGGTCTGCGATCCGCGCAAGGATTTCCTGCAGACCTGGCACGTCCAGGGCGCCACCACGCTGGCCATGATGCCCGACGACGCCGTCGTCGAGATCGGCACGGACGAACGCACGGCCATCGTCGCCGTCACGCACGACCCGAAACTGGACGACATGGCCCTGCTGGAGGCGCTGAAATCCCGCGCATTCTACGTCGGCGCGCTGGGATCGAAACGCAACTCCGACAAGCGCCGCGAACGGCTCGCCCTGTTCGAGCTGTCCCCCGACGAAATCGAGCGCCTGCGCGGCCCCGTCGGCCTGAGCATATCCAGCCGCACTCCGGCGGAAATCGCCGTCGCCATCGCCGCCGAACTGATCCAGGTGCGCAACAGCCTGCCCCAGATGGCCTGCTCGTCAGCCAGTCCTGTGAGTCACTCCCTCCTGGAGTCGGGAGCTTCCTCGCCACAATAAGGGGGCGCCTGCGGCGCCGTATGACCACTGCCTCGCTTGACCTCGTCGTGAACGACGAGGCTTGCGCTTGGGCGCGTGGTCAGCCTGGAAGCCTCGAGCTGAAGAAAGCAAAGCGGGACGAGAGCATCGCTTCCCGTCCCGCTGCCCTCATCCGTCCCACGCAAGAGCGCCGCGCGCATGAATATCGAACAGTCTACAGCCCCGCCTGCCTCCTGAGCGCGGAGACCGTAAGCTTGGGCGACAGCGCATCCTGCGGTACGCGCAGTTCGATCAAGGCCGCGCGGCCCGCGCCACGCGCGCGTTCCAGCGCAGCGGGGAAATCTTCCGTCCGTTCCACCAGTTCCGCATGCAGCCCGTAGGCCTGCGCCAGCGCTACGAAATCCGGATTATGCAGCTCGGTGCCGTGCACGCGCCCCGGATAATGCTTTTCCTGGTGCATGCGGATGCTGCCGTACATGCCGTTGTTGACCACGATGAAGAGCGGGTCCAGGCCATACTGCATGGCCGTCGCCAGCTCCTGGCCATTCATCAGGAAGCAGCCGTCGCCAGCGAAGCAGACCACAGGGCGATCGGGATACACCAGCTTCGCGGCAATCGCGGCCGGCACGCCATAGCCCATTGTGCCGCTGGTCGGCGCCAGTTGGGTGCGTATGCCGGTGTAGGTATGGAAGCGCTGCACCCACAAAGTGTAGTTGCCGGCTCCGTTCGACACGATCGTTTCCGGCCCGAGGATGCGATCCATGTGCCTGACGACCTCGCCCAGGTTGACGTCGCCCGGCATGGGCTCCGGCGCCAGCGAATCCTCGTAATCCTTGCGCGCCTGCTCCAGCCATGCGCTGCGCCCGGCGGACAGGCCTTCCGGCGGCGCCATGCCCGCCGCCGCCAGGGCGAACGCGTTCACGTCCGCCGTGACCGGGACATCCGCATGGTAGACGCGTCCCAGTTCGTTGGGATCGGCATGCACGTGCACCAGTGTCTGCTCCGGCCTGGGCACATCCAGCAAGGCGTAGCCGTTCGTCGATGTCTCGCCCAGACGGGCCCCGACCGCCACGACCAGGTCCGCGGTGCGGATGCGTTCGGCGATCCTGGGATTCATGCCCAGCCCGGCCTCGCCGCTATAGCAGGGGTGGCGATTGTCCAGCAGGTCCTGGCGCCGGAAAGCCGCGATGACGGGCACACCGAAGGATTGCGCGAACCTGCCGATCGCTTCGCTGCCCTCGGTCCGCCAGCCTCCGCCTCCCAGCACCATCACCGGACGCTGCGCCGACTGCAGCCTCTCCCTCAGTTCGGCCATCGCCGCAGGATCTGGCGCGGCCCGCGTCACGCGATAGGCCGGCGCATCCGCCACGCTCACCTGCTCGGCCAGCATGTCTTCCGGCAGCGCGATCACGACAGGACCCGGCCTGCCCGACATGGCCACGTGGAACGCCCGGCTGATCATCTCGGGAATGCGCGCGGGATCTTCGATCTGCGCCACCCACTTGGCGATATGGCCATACATGTGCCGGTAATCGATTTCCTGCCAGGCCTCACGCTCCATGCAGTCGCGGCCCACCTGGCCGATGAACAGGATCAGCGGCGTGGAATCCTGGCGGGCCGTATGCACGGCGATGCTGGCATTGGTCGCTCCCGGACCGCGCGTCGCGAAGCAGATACCCGGCCTGCCGGTCAGCTTGCCATGGGCTTCCGCCATATGCGCCGCGCCGCCTTCCTGGCGGCACACGATCAGCCGCAGCGCGTCCTTAACCTCATGCAGGGCATCGAGCACCGCCAGGAAACTTTCGCCCGGCACGCAATACGCCGTATCGACGCCATGTATACGCAATGCATCGACCAGTACCTGTCCGCCCGTACGCGACGCCAACCCTGTTGCCTTCATTCCTTTCTCCTTGATGTTCAATCCGCGCGCATGATATATGCCTGGTCCAGATGCGCAATATCCGCCACGCCCAGCAGCGCCATGTTCACGTCCAGCTCCTGGCGCAGAACCTCCAGCGCCTTCGCCGCGCCGGCCTGTCCCCCCGCCGCCAGCCCATAGAGGGCGGGCCGTCCGACGAATACGAAATCCGCGCCCAGGCACAATGCCTTGAGCACGTCCGTTCCCCGCCGGAAACCGCTATCGATCATCACGGCCATGCCGCCGGCGGCTGCCGCGATGCCCGGCAAGGCGTCCAGCGTAGCGCATGCGCCGTCCAACTGCCGCCCGCCGTGATTCGACACTACGATGCCGTCGGCTCCGATGCCTGCGGCAAGCCGCGCGTCCTCGGGGCGCAGCACGCCCTTGATCACCAGTTTTCCCTTCCAGTGATCGCGCATCAGGCGGATCTCGTCCCAGCTCATCGCCGCTCTGCCCGAGCGGTGATCCTTCCTGGGCGCCGAGATGATCGGGCCGCCCCGCTGCGCCGTAAAATTCTCGAAATGCGGCACTCCCCGGCGCATCAGGGTCTGCGCGAAATTTCCCGCCAGCCAGCGGGGGCGCACAAGCCCGGACCATGCCAGCTGCAGGCTGGGCCGCAACGGCAGGGAAAAGCCATTGCGCAGCTCGTTCTCCCTCGTGGAGGCGATAGGTACATCGACGGTCACCACCATCACTTCGATACCCGCGCGCTCGACACGCGCGAACAGCGGCAGGATCACCTGCGGATCCGCGGGCAGGTAGGCCTGGTACCAGATATCGGGATTCACCGCGGCCACCTCTTCCAGCGGAATGCTGGAGGCGGCGCTGAGCACCGCCGGCACGCCGGCCTCCCTTGCCGCAGCGGCCATGGCCAAGTCGCCTTCGAACCAGCAAAGCCCGGAAGCGCCCATCGGGCTGATGCCCACGGGCATGGCGTATTCCTTGCCGAACAGGGAACGCGACAGATTGCGCTGCGCAACATTCGTCAGAATATGCGGCAGGAACGCCCAGCGCTCAAAGGCCCGACGGTTCGCCGCCTTCGACTGCTGGTCCTCCGCCGCGCCGTCCACGTAGCCGAAAATTCCCACGGGCAGGCGGCTGCGCGCCATGCGGCGCAGGTCCTCTATCGACAACACCTTATCCAGTCTGCTCATCGCATCCTTCCCGCTGCATCCGCGATCACGATTCTTTTCCAGCCGGAGACGACGGCGCCTCCGGCCCTCCTCCCATAAAGCGCCTGCGGCATCAGCTGCCGATGAACTTCGGCGCACGCTTCCCGTGGAACGCCTCGACGCCCTCGCGGAAATCGTCCGACGAGCGCAGGCGGCTGTAGCAGTGGCCCTCCAGCTCGATGCCGGCAGCCAGGGAAGCATCCTCGGAATCGTTGAGCAGCTTCTTGGCCGTGCGCTGCGCCAGGGGCGAGAAGTACACCAGCTCCTTGACCAGGCGATCCGTGGCCGCCGCCAGGTCGCCCAGCTCCACATACTCCGTCGCCACGCCCCAGTCGTAGGCCTGCTTGCCGGGGATGCGGCGCGAGCGCATGACGACATCCTTGGTGCGCGTGATGCCTACCATCTTCTGCAGCCGTGCAGAACCGCCCGAGCCCGGGATCTGCCCCAGCTTCTGCTCCGGCAGCGCATATTGCGTGGTTTCAGTCACGATGCGGAAATCGCAGGCCAGAGAGATCTCGAAGCCCACGCCGAAGCAATAGCCCTGGTTCACCGCGATGACAGGCTTGGAGCAGCGCGCCGGCGCCGCAATGTTCCATGCCAGCTTGGAAACATGCTCGGGACTGGCCTCCAGGAAGCCCTTGATGTCCCCACCGCTGGAAAAGTGCTCGCCTTCGGCGCGCAGCACGATCACGCGCACGTCGTCGTTCTCGTCCAGCGATTCGAACACCAGGCGCAACTGATCGCGCTGCGCCATCGAAATGATATTGAACGGCGGACGATCGAGCACGATGTCGGCCCGCTTCTGCTTTGCATCGATCTCGACTCGGAACCCGTCCAGGTCGGCCAGCTTTTCCTGCGCGGGGTGTTTCAATACAGTCATTTCCTGCTCCTTGTTGATTTTGATAATTTGCCGCGTGAGTCGCTCCCGGCTAAAGCCGGGAGTTTCCCCGCCACAATACGGGGGCGCCTGCGGCGCCATATGAACACTGCCTCGCATGACCTCGGACTGAAGTCCGGGGCTTGCGCTTGGGCGCGTGGTCAGCAGACATCGGCGGCGTCCGCCGTTACCGCCTGGCGATTGCGGCGCATTGGCGCCATGCCGGCCCATCGGACCAGCAGGCCTTCATGCGGAATGTCGAACAGGTCCAGCGCCCGTCCGACAGTATGCGAAACCATGTCCTCCAGCGTTTCCGGACATGCATAGAACGCCGGCACCGGCGGGCAGATGATCGCGCCCATTTCGGTGGCGGCCACCATATTGCGCAGATGCGCAAGGTTCAGAGGGCTTTCGCGCACCATCAGGACCACGCGCCGACGCTCCTTCAGCGCCACGTCCGCCGCTCGGCTGATGAGGTTGTCGGAAAGCCCGTGCGCAATGCCCGCCAGCGTCTTCATGGAGCAAGGCGCTACGATCATGCCGTCGTGCCGGAACGATCCGCTCGACAGCGTGGCGCCGATGTCCTTGACGCTGTGCACCACGTCCGCCAGGCTTTCGATCTCGCCGCGCGACATGCCCAGCTCCTGGGTCGCGGTCAGCACGCCGGAAGCCGACAGGATCAGGTGGCTTTCCCATCCTGGAAGGCTGCGCAGCACCTGCAGCATGCGCACGCCGTAGATGGCTCCACTCGCGCCGGTGATGGCGATGACGAGCCTGCGCGGCCGCGCGCCGGGCTGCGGGCGGCCGCCGGCTGAAGAGGTTTCGCTCAGCGTATGCATCTCAGTCCGCCTGCCAGTCGACGGTCGCTCCCGACACGACGAACTGCTCCAGGTCCAGCGTGTCCTCGCCCGGAATCCTGACCTTGGTGAAGACGTGCTCGTGATACCTGACCGGGCGCGTGGCGTCCATGCCCATCTTGGCGCTGATGCCCTGCTCGTGGGATTCAGGCATCCCCACCTGGTCCTCCAGCGAAAAGCGCGTCGTCGTGGACGGATCCAGCACGGAACCCTGGGCGCCGGAGATGACCACCAGATCCACGTCGGCCTGGAAGCGCGTGGCCAGCGCCCATTCGACCTGCCTGGGCTGGTGCACGTCCACGTCCTCGTCAACCACCACGACGTGCTTGATGTCGTAGTGCGCGCCGAACGCGCACAGGATCACATTCTTCGGCTGCCCTTCGTGCATCTTGCGGATCTTGACGTACAGGTGGTAGCGGCCGACGCCCCCCATGGACAGGTGCACATCCAGCACATTCGGGAAACTGCGCTGCAGATGCGCCAGCAGCGTCGCCTCGCGCGGAATGGAGCCCAGCAGCAGGTGCTCGTATTCCGCGGGAATGATGGTGTGATAGACGGGCGAACGCCTGTGCGTCACGCGATCCACCATGATGACTTCGCGCTTCTCCTGGGCGCTGTAGTATTTCGGGAATTCGCCGAACGGCCCTTCCAGATCCATTTCATCGGGCAGGATGCGGCCCTCGATCACGATTTCCGCATTGGCAGGAACGCGCACCTCGTTGCTCAGGCACTTCACGACGGGCAGCGGCTTGCCATGCAGCGCGCCCGCGATTTCCAGTTCGTCGTGGTCGATCGGGGTGATGGCCTGCGACGCCAGGAGCGTCAGCGGATCCGCGCCGATGACGATGGCCACCGGCAGAGCCAAGCCCTGCGCCTGCGCCTCCTTGAAGAAAGCGTACAGGTGGCGCGGCAGCATCAGCAGCGCCATGCGGTCCTTGCCATGCACCTGGATGCGGTTGATCGACACATTCTGCACGCCCGTGACCGGATTGCGCGCGATGACCATGCCTGCCGTGATGTATGGGCCGTTGTCGTGCTCGCTGTGCGTCGGAATGGGCAGCAGCGCATGCATGTCGATATCGGTGTGCACCACCTGCTGGCAGCTTGCCGCGCCGGGTTCCACCTCCCGCCAGGGCAGGGGCGACTGCGCGGCGCGCCGGAACGCGGACAGGACATCGGCGTCCGCCACGCCCATGGCCTCCGCGATCCAGCCGCGCTGCGACATGAAGCCGGAGATCACCGGCATCTCATGGCCGTCGGGCCTGGGGAAATAGGTCGCCTTGTCGCCGTCCAGGCGCTTGGCGATCGCCGCCAGCTCGTGGCGCAGGCCGACGCCTTCGCGTATCACCGCCACGCGGCCGGTCTTCGTCAGGTGCCGCAGCCATGCGCGCAGGTCGTCATAGGGTTGGCCAATGTGCTTCATGATTTCTCTCCTGCCCCGGACACCGGGCGCTGTTCATTGCCGGAAGCGTCCACACGCTCGTATTGCCCCGCGATCAGAAGGCGGCGCAACAGCTTGCCGACCGGCGACTTGGGGATGGATTGCACAAAGACGTAGTCGCGCGGCCGCTTGAAATTCTGCAGGTCGGAATTGCGGCAATGCGCGTCCAGGACTGCCGCATCGGCCGGATAGCGGAGCTTGACGAATGCCGTGACGCGCTGCCCCCAGCGCTCGTCCGGCAGGCCGACCACGGCCACCTCGTCCACGGCGTCATGCAGCGACAGCACGGATTCGATATCGACGGGAGAAATGTTCTCCCCGCCACTGATCATCATGTCGTCCACGCGCCCCGTCACGAACAGGTCGCCGTCGGCATCCAGGTAGCCGATATCGCCCGTGAAGTACCAGCCGTCCTGGATGGACCTGGCATCGGCGTCCGGGCGGTTCCAGTAGCCCTCGAAAGCCTCGTCGCCCGACAGGTCGGCGATGATCTGCCCCTCCTCGCCGACCGCCGCCAGGCGGCCCACGTCCCTGGAATCCAGCGAAATCACGCGCAGACGCGTGTTGATGCCGGCGCGGCCCGCACTGCCCGGCTTCTTCACGGCATCCGGTTCGATGGAGAAGGTGTAGACCTCGGAAGAACCATAGTGGTTCACGAACAGTTCCGGCTGGAAGACCTCCTGCAGGCGAATCAGCAGCCCATCAGGCATGGATGCGCCCGCGAAGCCCAGCTTCCTGACGGCGGAAATGTCGTGCGTGCCGGGGACATACTGCTTGAGCATGTCGTGATACAGCGTCGGCACCAGATACAGGCAGGTGACGGCATGCTTGCCGATCTGTTCCAGCGCATGCAGCGGATCGAATTTCGGCATGCAGACGAACGCGCCGTCGACCAGCGCCATGCTCAGCAGGGAACGCACGCCCATGGTGTGATAGAGCGGCATGACGCCCAGCGTGCGTTCACCCCGGCGATACAGGTTCTGCGCCACGTGCCCCAGCGCCGCCGTGCGCTCCTGCCTGTGCCTGCGCGGCACGCCCTTGGGGTTGCCCGTCGTGCCGGAGGTATACAGCATCAGCGATATATCCTCGCTGTTCGCCAGCGGCTCCAGCACGCCGCCAGGCTGGATCAGATCTTCGAAGGCCAGTACGTCGCCGGCCCCGGCGCCCATGCCGACCGACACCTTGCGCACGCCGGAGGCGATGTCCGCGGCTTCGACCGCGGGCGCACTGACGCCCTCGAAGAAGACCGCCCCGACCTGCGCATCCTGGACGCAATAGCCGATTTCCTCGGGCTTGGCGCGCCAGTTCAGCGGTACTACCACCACACCCGCGAACTGGCAGGCCCAGTGCAGGGTCGCCATCTCGTAGCGATTCTGCATGACTGCCAGCACGCGGTCGCCGCGCTTCAGGCCCACGGACCCGAGCCCCGCCGCCAGCCCGGCGATTTCATCGCGCCACTGCCGATACGTCAGCGCCTTGTCGCCATCGACGATGGCGAGGTTGCCTGGACTGCGTTCCACGCTTTGCAAGAATGTTCTTCCCAGATCCAGCATTTGCGGTTCCCCAGAGTTGAGTTATGGCTGCGCCGAAGACGCACGGCGCGACGCCGCGGTTTCCAGCACCGCGTTGACGATGTTCGTGTAGCCGGTACAGCGGCAAAGATGGCCGGACAGCATGTCGCGCACCTGCGTTTCCGTGGGATCGGGATTGCGCTTCAGGTAGTCGTCGCAGGACATCAGGATGCCGGCGGTACAGAAGCCGCACTGCAGCGCATGATTGCGGCGAAAGGCCTCCTGCAGGTCGCTCATGCGGTCCTGCGCTTCCGCCAGGCCCTCGACCGTATCCACGCGCATGCCGTCGGCCTGCACGGCCAGCGTCATGCACGAGCGCACCGCCACACCGTCGATCTGCACCGTGCATGCGCCGCAGACGCCGTGCTCGCAACCCACGTGCGTGCCGGTGGCTCCCAGCGTTTCGCGCAGGAAGTCCGACAGCAGCATGCGCGATTCGCACAGCCCGCTGCGTTCCTGTCCGTTGAGCACCACCGTCACGCGATGGCGCGCGTCCTGGTCGTAGCGCTTCATTCCGATATCCTCCCGAGAATCTGCAAACCCAGCCTGCGCACCAGATGGCGCCGGAATTGCGCGCTGGCGTGATGGTCGTCCTGCGCCTGCAGGTCCCAAGCCAGGTCGTTGAGCACGCCTTCCCAGTCTCCCCGCTGCAAGTCTTCCCATTGCATGACGACGGGCCGGTCCGATACGCCGCCCACGGCGAGACGGGTGACCCGACCGTCGCGCATGGCTCCCACCGATGCGATGGCGAAGTCGCCATGGCGGGCGGAAAACTCGGTGAATGCGAAGCGCTGGTCTTCACGCGCCAGCGGAAAACGGACTTCCTCCACCAGCTCGTCGGGCGCCTTCGCCGTCATCAGCATGCCCTGGAAGAAATCCTCCGCCGCCACGGTGCGCTTGCGCTTGCGGTTGCGCAGCACCACTTCGCCGCCCAGCAGCGCCAGCGACAGCGGCAGCTCGGCGCTGGGATCGGCATGCGCCACCGAACCGCAGACCGTACCCTTGTTACGAATCTGGAAATGCGAGATGAACGGAAACACCTGCGTCAGCAAGGGCAACTGGCGAGGCAGCTCCCCGCTCCACTCCAGCGTTCCCTGCGTCGTCGCGGCGCCGACGGACAGATGCGTCTTGTCGGCGCGCAGGTATTTCAGGTCGGCCGTCCTGCTGATGTCGATCAGCACGGCGGGTTGCGCAAGGCGCATGTTCAGCACCGCCATCAGCGACTGGCCGCCGGCCATGATGCGCGCGTCCCCGCCCAGCTCCGCCAGCATGTCCACGGCTTCTTGCGCGGTTTCCGCACGCACGTAATCGAATTTCTGCGGTTTCATTTCCTGCCGACTCCCAATCTCCGCAGCAGCCTGCGCCACCAGGACGCGCTGTCCTCCAGCGGCTTGCCGCCCGCCTGCCGCCCGAGCTGCTCGAACAGCTGGCCGAGCACGATGCGGGCCGCGCCTTCCAGCATGCGGCCGCCCACCGCCGCGACCTTGCCCGACACTTCGGCCTGATAGTCATAGCGCAGCAAGGTGCCGCCGTCCTTTTCCTCCAAGCGCACCATGCCGCTGCCCTTGGCCGAACCGACACTGGACAGGCCGGAACCCGACAGGCGCAGGCTGTGCGGAGGATCCAGCTCGCTGAGCGCGACCTCGGCGGCGTAGCGCGCCTTGATCATGCCTATGCCCACGGTCACGTCGGCGCGATATTTGTTCTCCCCTACCTTCTGCAGGGCATTGCAGCCGGGAATGACCTTGGCCAGCGCATCCGGGTTCAGCATGACGTCGAACACGGCCTGCGGCGCGGCGGACAGCTGCACCTCGCCGGCAGCGCTCAGCGCCTTGCCGGAGCCCGCCTTCGCTGGCGCAGGCGCTGACTGCGGCCGCGAAGGCGGCGAATCTTCCATGCCGATCAGCGACATGACGCGCGACGGCGTCAGGGGCAGCACGACATCGCGTACGCCCAGCGCATCCGCCACGGCATTCGCGATGCATGGCGGCGTGCTCATGTTGTTGCCCTCGCCCAGCCCTTTTGCGCCCAGCGGCGTAAACGGCGAAAGCGTTTCCTGATGCAGGATGACGGGCTCCGGCACCTCGCAGCTCGTGGGCACCAGATAATCGGCGAACGTGCCGGACTGGAAACTGCCGTCCGCCCCGTACTGGAACTCCTCCATCAGCGCCGCTCCCAGTCCCTGGGCGAAGGCGCCCCGGATCTGCCCGTCGGCAAGCGCCGGATTCAGGATGCGGCCCGCGTCGTGCGACGTGACGTAGCGGTCGATGCGCACGCGCCCGGTATCCGGATCGATCTCCACGGCGCAGACATCCATGGCGAATCCATAGGCGGCCGATGTGTTGACGCGATCCTGTTCGTCCGGCGGCGTCAACTGCTCCGGCGTCCAGAACACCGTCTCGCGCATGCCCGGTTCGACGCCCGGCGGCAGCAGCCCCGGCGCCCAATGCGGCCCCGCCGCCATGCGCGCGAACGGCAGCGAGCGTTCGGTGTCGCCTCCAGCCTGCACGCGGCCATTGCGGAACACGATGTCTTCGGGCGCACAGCCGAAGCTGTGCGCGGCGATGACGGCCAGCTTGTTGCGCAGTTTCTCCGCCGCCAGATGCACCACTCCCGCCACGGCGCCCGCGAAACGGCTGGAATAGTTGCCCGCCGCCACGGACCAGGCATCTTTCTGCGTATCGAAATCCACATTGACGACGATCTGTTCCGGAGACAACCCGAAGACGTCCGCCGCCACCTGGGCGCAGACCGTGCGGTGTCCCTGACCCGCCGGAGACGAAGCCACCACTACCGTGACGCCTCCCAGCGGATCGATGCCGACGGTCGCCGATGCGATGCCGCCGTTCTTGGGGCCAGCCTTGATGCGCATCTCCAGAGGCAGCACCGTGGAGATATAGCCCATGTTCGAAATCGACGGCTCGACGACGGCGGAAAACCCGATTCCGTAGTACTTGCCTTGCGCCCTGGCTGCGTCCCTGCGCTCGTACAGCTCCCGCAGCCCGCCCTCGGTCTCGATCTTTTCCAGCGCTCCCTGGTAATTGCCGGAGTCCAGCAAGGCGCCGGCGGCGGCGCGATAGGGAAACGCGTCCGCGCTGATGAAATTGCGCCGGTACAGCGTGGGCATGTCCAGCCCCAGCTCCACGGAGATGCGCTGCATCAGCCGCTCCAGCGCCAGATACACCTGCGGTCCGCCGAATCCTCGCACCAGTCCGGTCGGCATCTTGTTGGTCAGCACGATGCGGTTGCGCACGGACAGATTGGGAATGTCGTAAGGTCCCGTCACACATCCGTGCATGCGATAGGACGTGGCCGGCTCCGGCGCGCGCAAATAGCCGCCGCAGTCGTCCATCTGATCATAGGACAGCGCCAGTATCTTGCCGTCCTCGCGGACGGCGGCTTCGATATGGCTGAGCCGTCCCGTGGCCGAGGTAGCGGCCGTCAAATGCTCCAGCCTGTCCTCCACCCACTTGACCGGAGCGCCGGCCTTGCGCGCCGCCATGCACATCAGGACGATACAGGGAAAGACCGCCTGCTTCACGCCGAAGCTGCCCCCGGAGTCGCGGAAATTCCTGTGCCTGAGATGCGTGCCCGGCACCTGCAGCGCCAAGGCCATGACGGTATGCAGCGAAAACGGCCCCATGAAGTTCGAGCTGACCTCGTATCCTTCCTCGGCGGAAAGATACTCGGCCATGACGACCGCGCCTTCGATGGGCGTGCAGGAATTGCGGGGATAGCGCACCGTCAGTCCGATGCGGTGCGCGGCCTGCGCAAACGCCGTCCCGGGATCGCCATAATGGAACTGCCTGTCGCTGACGACATTGGAGCCGACGGCCTCGTGCAGCACGGGCGCATCCTCCGCCATGGCCTGCTCGATTTCCACGGCCACCGGCAGCGTCTCGTAGCTGGCCGTCAGCAGATCGACGCCGTCTTCCGCCAGATAGCGGGATTCCGCCACGACGACGGCCACTGGCTCGCCGACATAGCGCACCTTATCCACGGCAAGCGCCCAGTGCTCCATCGGCTGCTTGACGCCGACCACGAACGGCCGCGACCAGGCGCGCACATCCTCGCCCGTCAGCACGGCGCGCACGCCGGGCAGCGCCAGCGCCGCGCTGGCATCCACGCCCAGCAGTCGCGCATGGGCGTGCGGGGAACGAAGGATGGCGGCATGCAGCGTGCCGGGCTTGACTGGAGCATCGTCCCCATACTTGCCCTTGCCGATCAGGATGGACGCATCCTCGATGCGCCGCGCGGGACGCCCCACATGCGTCGAAGCTTCGTCCTTCCCGTTCATCACGCTTTCCTTTGCCGCACTCATGCCTTCATTCCGTCCCGGTCCCTCAGTTCAGCACGATGCCCGCCTGCTCCACGACAGGTTTCCACTTTGCCGATTCGGCTTCGATGAATTTGCCGAAGTCCTCGGCCGATCCACTCATGGCTTCGACGCCCTGGGCTTCGAACACCTTCGTGAACTCAGGCGTCTTCATGGCTTGTTGCAGCACGCCGTTGATCTTCTCGACGATCGCCGGCGGCGTTCCTGCCGGAGCCAGCAGGCCGTAGGGAACCGACACCTCGAAGCCCGGATAGCCCTGTTCGGCAATCGTCGGGACTTCGGGCGCCAGCGACGAACGTTCCGCGTTGGTGATGGCCAGCGCGCGCATCTTGCCCGCCTGGACGTGCGGCAGCACGTGCGGCACGTTGTCGAACATGACGTCCACCTGGCCGCCCAGCAGGTCCGTGACCATGGGCGCGCTGCCCTTGTAGGGAATGCCCATCATCTTGATGCCGGCCACCGACTTGAAATACTCCATCGTGACGTGATTGGAGCTGCCGTTGCCAGCGGTGGCGTAATTCAGCTTGCCGGGATTCGCCTTGGCATAATCCACGAGATCCTTGACCGACTTGAACGGCGAATCGGCGCGCACCACCAGCAGATTATTGGACTTGGCGCCGGCGATGACTGGCGTGAAATCCGTATTCTTGTAGGGCAGTTCCTTGTACAGGAACTGATTCAGAATGAAGGGGAAGCCGTTGACCAGCAAGGTATACCCATCGGCGGGTGCGCGCGAGACCAGGCGCGTACCGACCACCGTTCCCGCACCGCCATGGTTCTCTACGACGACGGATTGCCCCATGGACTCCTGCATGGCGCGCGCGAACATGCGGCCCAGCGTATCGTTGAATCCGCCAGGGGCATAGGGCACGATGATCTTCACTAGCTGGTTGGGATAACCGGCCGCCTCATTGGCCTGCGCCGCCGCACTCGTCGCCAGGCCGGCCACCGCCAGCGTGGCCATGCCCAGCATGCCCGCCAGCTTCATATTCCATGTTGTCTTCATGTTCCACTCTCCTTGGTATTATCGAAATAGATACTGCTTGGTTTCCATCAAACGCCCACCACGCCGGCGTCCTGGTAGATGTGCTTGGTTTCCAGGAAGTCCAGCAGGGCGTCGTAACCGTGCAGCCGGCCAAGCCCGCTGCGGCGATATCCTCCCGTTTCCGCTTCGGCAAACAGCTTGTTGTGATCGTTGATCCAGACCGTACCGTTGCGCAGCGCCCTGGCGACGCGCATGGCGCGCGCGCCATGCCGCGTCCAGATGCTGGCCGACAATCCGTATTCCGTGTGATTGGCGCGGCCGACAGCCTCCGCCTCGTCCTCGAACGACTCCAGCACCAGCAGGGGTCCGAAGATCTCCTCCTGGATGAAGAACGCGCCGGTATCGCGATGCGCCACCAGCGTAGGCAGCAGGAAGCTGCTGGAGGCGGCGCCCTCGGGCCTGCCGCCGCGCAGGACCACCTCGTCCGCGGCATCCAGCGTCGCCTGGATGCGCGATTCCACATGGATGCAGGCGGCCTCGTCGATCAGCGGCCCCATCTGCACGCCCTCATCCATACCGTTGCCCACGCGCAGGGATCCCAGCGCCCCGGCCAGCGCCGCCTTCATTTCCTCATAGCGGGACGCATGGACGAGCACGCGGCGCGCTGCCGTGCACTGCTGCCCGGAAATGATGGTGGCGGCGCGCGCCAGCGCATCCGCCACGGGAGCGACATCGACATCGTCGAACACCAGGCAGCACGACTTCCCGCCCAGTTCCAGCGACAGCCGCTTCATCGTCGGCGCAGCCGCCGCCATGATTTTCTGGCCGACCTGATTGGATCCCGTGAAGCTGATGACCTCGACATCGGGCGACTCCACCAGGAACGACGCCACATCGGCACCAGTCTCGGACAGCAGGTTGACCACGCCATCGGGCAGCCCGTCGGCTTCGTTCAGCGCGCGGATCATGGCGGCGCTGACGAGCGCCGTCTGCGCCGCCGGCTTGACCACCGCCGTGCAGCCAGCCGCCAGCGCCGGCGCCAGTGAGCGGATCAGCAGCACGGCCGGCGCATTCCACGGCACGATGATGCCCGTCACGCCCGCCGCTTCCTTGATCAGCGTGGAATAGCAGCCCGGCTCGACCTCGAAGACATGTCCCGGCAGATATCGCGCCAGCCCCGCGTAATAGCGGATCTCGGAAACAGCCGCCGCGATTTCCCCGCGCGACTGGGCCAGCACCTTGCCGTTCTCCAGCGTCAGCAGCTTCGCCAGGGATTCCTGCGCCTGCTCCATCCGGTCCGCCCAGCGCAGCAGCACCATCTGTCTGAGCCGGGGATTCTGCGACCAGCCCGCCCGATTGAACGCCTTGGCCGCCGCCTCGACCGCCATGCGCGCATCCTCTCGACCACTGTCGGGAAAGACGCCCAGCACGCTGCCGTCGGCCGGATTGTGGCTTTCAGCAACACGTCCCGCCAGCGACGGCTGCCATGTCCCTCCCACCAGATTCAGCGCATCTGCACTCACGTCACTTCTCCTGTAGTTTCCGCCTGTTCATCTCCGCCGCTATGGCGCGGAGCTTCATTCCGCATGGATGCCCGCATCTTTCACGACACGCTCCCACAGGGCCATCTGCTGATCGATGAACCGGCCGAACGCCTCGCTGCTGCCGCCATCGGGCACGACACCTTGCTCACGGAACGTTTTTTTCACGGCTTCTTCTTCCAACACCGCGTTGATATCGCGATTCAGTTTCTGCACGATGTCCTGCGGCGTGCCGGCAGGCACCATGAACCCGTGCCACGAGGACACCTCGTATCCCTGCACGCCGGACTCGCTGATGGTGGGCAGATCGGGCATCAGCGTAGAACGCTTGTCGTTCGCGATGGCGATCGGCCTGATCTTGCCCGTCTGGATGAATGGCAGGACGTGCGGGAAAGCATCGAACGCCACGGGGATCTGGCCGCCTGCCAGGTCCGTCAGCATGGGCGTGCTGCCCTTGTACGGCACCTGCACCAGCGAAATGCCGGCCATGCTTTCGAACAACGCCATCGCCAGGTGGTTGGAGGATCCGCTGCCGGACGAGCCATACGTCACTGTTCCCGGCGCCTTGCGCGCCGCCTGCAGCAGATCGGCCACCGACCGGTAAGGCGCCGACTCATTGACGACCAGCAGCATGGGCGAACGGCCCGCCAGCACCACGGGCGCGAAATCCGCCTTGGTGTCGTAGTTCATCTTCTTGTAAAGAAAAGGATTGGCCGCGAACGGAAACTGGTTCACCAGCAGCGTATAGCCGTCGGCCGGCGCGCGGGCCACCTGGGTCGTGCCTATCATGGTGCCGGCGCCCGGCTTGTTTTCCACGACGACGCTCTGTTTCCACATTTCCGCCAGCCGCGCCGCCACCAGGCGGCCCAGCGTGTCGTTGAATCCTCCCGGCGGGTACGGCACCACGATGCGCACCATGCGATCCGGAAAACCTTTTTCCTGCGCATGCGCCATGCCTCCGCTCGCGGCCAGCACCGCACTCATTGCCAGCGTGCCACCAATCAGCTTTCGCCTGTTTGCTTTCATCGTCTCTCTCCTTGTTTTCTGTTGCTGTAATGCCGCCGGCCCGGCCGCTCCCTGCCGTGACGAACCGCATGGTTTCCGATATCGACCGCAGTCCTGGCCGGACCTCACCGATAGGCAGGCCCCTCGATAGGGGGATGCGCCGCAATGAAGTCCTCGTCGACTTCGACCCCGAGACCCGGCCCGTCCGGCGCATGGACGCAACCCTCGACATCGACCCGGTACGGCATACGCACCAGGGTGTCCCTGAAATGGTTGTTGCGCGATACATCGGCCTCGAAGTAGCCTGCGTTGTCCAGCGCAGTCATGACGTGGATCGTCGCCGCCATATTGATGCCGGTCATGGAGGAATGCAGATGCACTGGCAAGTGGTACGCAGAGGCCAGCGCGGCAATGCGCAACACCTCCGTGATTCCGCCAGCCTTGGAAAGATCGGGCTGGAGAATGGACACGGCCTTCGTTTCCAGCAGGCGCGTGAACTCGAAGCGTGTGTAGTGGTTCTCGCCCGCGGCAAAGGCAACGCGGCCGAACGTGCGAGCCGTTTCGTAGTTCTGGTAGTCGTGCGCTGCGAAAGGCTCTTCCAGCCAGCCCACGCCCAGTTCGTCCATGGCGGGAACGACCTTGCGCGCATCGTCCAGACGATAGGACATCATGGCGTCCGTCAGGATCTCGATGCCGTCGCCCAGGCGCTTGCGCACGGCGCGAATGCGCGCCAGATCGCGCTCGGGCGTATCGCCAATGCGCAGCTTCACCGCCTTCAGGCCGCTTTCCACATGACGCTGCGCCTCATCGGCCAGCAACTCAGGCTCCTGCCATCCCAGCGCCACGCCGCCCGCATAGGCAGGCAGCGCCCGGCGCTGCGCGCCGAGCAGGCGGTACAGCGGCAAGCCTGCCGCCTTCCCCCGGATATCCCACAGCGCCATGTCCAGGCCGCTCATGGCCAGCACGCAGGCCGCGCCCAGCCCCATGCCCTGCAGCTGGCTTTTATAAATTTTCCGCCACAGGCCGACAGTATCTCCGGCATCCTGTCCGAGCGCCATATCGCGCAGCGCGGTGTTGATGAAATGCGCGATCGTGGTATGCGCCCTGCCGTGATGGGATTCGCCGAATCCGACGAGGCCGCATTCGGTCGTCACCTTGACGACCACGGCATCGCGCTTGACGGTCCTGCCGACCCCCAGCTGAACGCTGCCGGCGGCATCCACGGGAAACGATACGGCATATGCCGTCACGTCCCGGATCGTCAGTTTCCCGGCTCCCGCCGGCATCGCACGCAATGCTTCGCTCATTTTGTCTCCACATACCGGAGCCGCATTTCGCGCACTCCTGTCATGCCGGAATTCTATTGAGCCGCATCGATAAGGTAAATTAATATTTAATTA
>LUYO01000215.1:0-2020 GCA_001603295.1 Rhodobacterales bacterium Alpha_02 | reverse complement strand
GGGATACGGCGATCGCTCCGACATGGATGGGAGCCATCGCGCGCCGCCCCGCCTGACGCCGGTTGATCCGGAACACCCGTCCGTTCGGAGGCAAACGCATGACCGTCCCTGGCACTTTCCGCCGGCCGCACTGGCTGGTTCTCCTTCTCGCCGTGGTGATCGCCCTGATCGGCCTCACCCTCATCGTCGGTGGCCTCTATCTGATCTACGTCGGCGGCTCGCCCTATTACGCGCTGGCCGGTCTCGGCCTGCTGCTGACCGCCTGGCTGCTCTGGCGCGGCAGCGCGCTGGCGCTGTGGCTCTACGGCCTCATCTACGTCGCGACGCTGGTCTGGGCGGTTTGGGAGGCCGGCCTCGACGGCTGGGCGCTGGTGCCGCGCGTCGTCGCGCCCACCGTCATGCTGCTGTTCATCGTCGCCGCCATGCCGGCGCTGAGACCGCGCCACGCCGACTGGCGGGCGGCATTTCTCGCCGACGTGGTGATCGTCGTGGCGGCGGCCATCATCGGCCTGACGCTGCCCAACGCCCATGTCATCGACTATGCCGGCGCCCTGCCGCCGGCCGGCCCGGCCGATGCCCAGGCCGATCCGTCGCTGCATCTGGCCGGCGCCGACTGGCCGGCCTATGGCGGCAGCGAAAGCGCCCGCCGCTATTCGCCGCTGGCCGAGATCACCGCTGACAACGCGGGCAAGCTCAGGCGCGTCTGGGACATCCACACTGGCGACCTGCCGCAATCGGACTTCGCCAGGGGCAAATACGGCGCCGAGACGACGCCGCTCAAGGTCGGCAACGGGCTCTACCTCTGCACGCCGAAGAACGTGATGATCTCGCTCGATCCGGCTACCGGCAAGGAACGCTGGCGCTATGATCCCAAGGTCAGCGACGACTGGATCCCCTACACCGCCGCCTGCCGCGGCGTTGCCTACTACGAGGTGCCGGGCGCCCGCGCCGGCGAGGCCTGCGCCGCCCGCATCATCGAAGGCACGCTCGACGCCCGCCTGATCGCCGTCGATGCCGCCACCGGTACCCCTTGCGAAGGCTTCGGCGACAACGGCGCCGTCGACACCAAGCTCGGCATGGGCGAGGTGGAGCNNCCGCGGCGTCATCGTCACCGGCCATCAGGTGCTCGACGGCCAGATCCGTAGCGCGCCCTCCGGCGCCATCCAGGGCTACGACGCCGTCACCGGCGCCCTGCGCTGGGCCTGGGACATGAAGCAGCCGGATATCACCGGCCGGCCGCCGGAAGGTCGCAGCTACGCGCGCGGCACGCCCAACATGTGGACGGCGGCGAGCGGCGACGAACAGCTCGGCCTCGTCTATCTCCCGCTCGGCAACTCGGCCGTCGACTACTGGAGCAGCCAGCGCAGCGACGTCGAGAACGACTTCGCCACCTCGCTGGTGGCGCTCGACGTCGGCACCGGCCGGCCGGTCTGGCACTTCCAGACCGTGCACAAGGACGTCTGGGACTACGACCTTGGCTCGCAGGCGACGCTGGTCGATTTCCCCGCCGACACCGGTCCCATGCCGGCCCTGGTGCTGCCCTCCAAGCAGGGCGACATCTACGTGCTCGACCGCCGCACCGGCAGGCCGCTGACCCCGGTCGAGGAGCAGCCGGCGCCGGGCGGCGGCGTCGAACCCCAGCAGCGGGCGCCGACCCAGCCGCATTCGCTCTACCACACGCTGCGCAAGGCCGACCTCACCGAGAAGGACATGTGGGGCATGTCGCCGATCGACCAGATGGTCTGCCGCATCGAGTTCCGCACCGCCACCTACCAGAGCTTCTACACGCCGCCGACATCGGCGACCCACAGCATCGAGTATCCCGGTTACAACGGCGGCTCGGACTGGGGCGGCATCGCCGTCGATCCGGGACGAGGCATCATCGTCGCCAACTACAACGACATGCCCAACTACGTCCGCCTGGTGCCGCGCGATGAGGCCGACCGTCTCGGCTGGACGCCGCGCAGTCAGGCGCGCGGCGCCATCGGCGGCGCCGAGGGCGCCGGCGACCCGCAAGCCG
>LUYO01000035.1:0-4250 GCA_001603295.1 Rhodobacterales bacterium Alpha_02 | reverse complement strand
CCCGCCTCGCCCTGGCGGTCCGTGCCAACACCATGCTGGCTGGCCACACCGGCTCGACGCCGGACCTCGCCCGCCGGCTGGTCGCCTGGCTCAACGCCGGCCTGACGCCGGTGCTGCGGCCGGTCGGCTCGCTGGGTACCGGCGACATCGGCCTGATGGGACAGGTCGGCGCGGCACTGGCCGGCGACGGCGAGGCGATGCTGGCCGGCGAGACGCTGCCGGCGTTGGAGGCGATTTCCCGGGTCGGTCTCCAACCCTTCGAATGCGGCGTGAAGGACAGCCTGGCGGCGCTGAGTTCCAACGCCGCCGGCGTGGCGCTCAGCGCAGCGGCGATCGGCCGCGCCGCCGGCACGCTACGCACGCTGATGGCCACCGGCCTCGCCGCCGCCGCGGCGGCCGGCTCACTGCCGGCGCCGGCGCTGGCCGCCACTGTTCTCGGCACGCCGCGTCAGGCGGAAATCGGTCGCTGGATCGACACCGCCCGTACCGAATCGACCATTCCGCCCGGCGGTCGCCTGCATGATCCGCTCAGCCTGCGCATGATGCCGCAGGTGTTCGCCGCTGCCGTCGACGCCGTCGAAGCGGCCGGCCGCGTCGCCGTCGCCGACACCGCTCGCAACGACGACAATCCCGTGGTGCTGGGCGGCGCCGTGCTGTCGTCGGGCGGATCGCTGCCGCTCGACCTGACGCTGGCCGTCGAGGGTGCCACGCTGGCGCTGGCCCATCTGGCGCGCAACGCCATGAACCGCTGTATCCTGATCGTCAACGGCCGCCTCGTCGGCCTGCCGGTCAATCTGGTGGCGCCCGGCACCACCATGACCGGCTTCGGCCCGGTGCTGAAGCTGGCCGGCGAGCTGTTCGCCCGCGTCCGCCATCTCGCCGTGCCGGTATCGACGGAACCGGTGGTCGTCGCCGACGGCATCGAGGACGAGGCGACCTTCCTGCCGCTCGCCGTCGACAACCTCAGCCGCGCCCTTGACGCGCTCGATCTCCTCGCGGCGTTGGAAGCGCTGATCGCCGCCGCCGCCTTCGACGTCGCCGGCCTCACGCCGAACGGCCTCGCCGGCCGCGTTCATGCCGCCGTGCGCCGCCTCGCCCCGCCGCACCACCGCGACCGGCGGCTGTCGCTGGAGATCGAGGCGATCGCCGACGACCTTACCTCGCCGGAGCGGATCGCCGAACTGGCGAAAGCCGCGCCACTGACAGATTTCGACAATTTTTTTGCTATCTTCGACCTCGCCTGAGAATTCCATGCCTCTCAAAGGCGGGAAAACACTGAAAAAATAGAACGGGATTACCCGCAACCAGTCAGGAGAACAGTCACATGAACGCTCTGAAATACGCCGCCGCCGCGCTTGCCCTCGGTCTGTTCGCCGGCACCGCCGACGCCAAGGTCGTGGTGTCCTCGAAGATCGACACCGAGGGCGGCGTCATCGGCAACCTCATCCTGCTGGCGCTGCAGAACGCCGGCATCGAGGTCGAGGACCGCATCCAGCTCGGCGGCACGCCGGTGGTGCGCCAGGCGATCACCGCCGGCGAGATCGACATCTATCCGGAGTACACCGGCAACGCCGCCTTCTTCTTCAACAAGGCCGACGATCCCCTGTGGAAGGACGCCGCCAAGGCTTATGAAGAGGCCAAGAAGCTCGACTACGATGCCAACAAGATCGTCTGGCTGACGCCGTCGCCGGCCAACAACACCTGGGCCATCGCGCTCAGGAAGGACGTTGCCGACGAAGCCGGCGTCAAGACGCTCAGCGACTTCGGCGCCTGGGTGACGAAGGGCGGCAAGGTCAAGCTGGCCGGCTCGGCCGAGTTCGTCAATTCGGCCTCGGCGCTGCCCTCCTTCCAGACCACTTATGGCTTCAAGCTGACGCCCGACCAGCTGATCGTGCTGTCCGGCGGCGACACGGCGGCCACCATCAAGGCGGCAGCCGACCAGACCAACGGCGCCAACGCCGCCATGGTCTACGGCACCGACGGCGCCATCGCTCCCTCGGGTCTGGTGGTGCTCGACGACGACAAGGCGGTGCAGCCGGTCTACCAGCCGACCGCCATCGTCCGCGAGGAGGTGCTGAAGGCCAATCCAGCCATCGCCGACACGCTGAAGCCGATCTTCGAGAGCCTCGACCTCGTGACGCTGCAGACCCTCAACGCCCGCGTCCAGATCGGCGGCGAGCCGGCCAAGGCGGTGGCCGAGGACTACCTGAAGTCCAAGGGCCTTTTGAAGTAACAAACCGGCCGGCGGCGGGGCCCGCCCCTTCGCCTTTCCAACCGAGGATCGCCATGACGACGCTTGCCGACGCCGGACCGGACGAACCCGCCGCATCGTGGCGGATCGACCGGCTCGGCGTCGTCATTGCTCTGCTGCTCATCGTGGCGCTGGCCCTGCCGTTCGCCACCTTCCGGGCCACCCGCATCGCCTCCGGCAGCGGTCTGCTGCTGCACGAGGCGCTGCCGGCGCCGGCCGCCGTTGCGGTGGCCGCTGCGTTGATCGCCGCGCTTCTCGGCGCGGTGACCCTCCGCCGCCCGGCCCTGCGCCTCGCCGCCGGTGCGTTGGCCCTCGTTGCCCTGGCGCTCGGCGTCGGCGCCGCCGCCGCCTTTCTCACCCCGGCCGACAACCCCTATGCCCGCATCGCGCCGGGCAGCGGCTTCTGGGTCGGCGTGTTCGCCGCCGCCATGCTGGTCACCGACGCCATGGTGCGCTTGAGACTCGGCCCGGCCGGCCGGCTGATCGCGCTTGCCATCACCGCGGCGCTGATCGCCGCCCTGTTCGCCTCCGGCGCCTGGAGCCGGTTGTCGCTGCTGGCCGAATACCGCAGCCGCGCCGACGTGTTCTGGCGCGAGGCCAACACCCATGTCATCCTGGCCGCCGGCTCGCTGGCCGCCGCCGTCGCCGTCGGCCTGCCGCTCGGCATCCTCGCCCACCGTATCCGCCGGCTGCGTGATCCGATGATCAACGTCCTCAACGTCATCCAGACCATTCCGTCGATGGCGCTGTTCGGCATCCTGATCGCCCCGCTCGGCTGGATCGCCGCCAACGTGCCGGGCGCCCACGCCCTGGGCATCCGCGGCATCGGCATGGCGCCGGCCTTCCTGGCGCTGTTCCTCTATTCGCTACTGCCGATGGTCGCCAACACCATCGTCGGCCTCAACGGCGTGCCGCGCTCGGTGGTCGACGCGGCGCGCGGCATGGGGCTCACCGGCCTTCAGCGCCTGTTTCAGGTGGAGATGCCGCTTGCCTTGCCGGTGATCCTCACCGGCATCCGCATCGTCCTCGTCCAGAACATCGGCCTCGCCACGGTGGCGGCGCTGATCGGCGGCGGCGGCTTCGGCGTCTTCCTGTTCCAGGGGCTCGGCCAGACCGCCACCGACCTCATCCTGCTCGGCGCGCTGCCGCCGGTGGCACTGGCCTTCGCCGCCGCCGTCGTGCTCGACGCCATCATCGAGATTTCCGGCAGGGGCAAGCCATGATCGAACTCAGCCATCTCACCAAGGTCTACGGCGACATCGCCGTGGTCAACGACGTCGACATGGCGATCGAATCCGGCACCATTACCGTCATCGTCGGCACCTCCGGATCGGGCAAATCGACGCTGCTCCGCATGGTCAACCGGCTGATCGAGCCGACCGAGGGCCGCGTCTTCATAGAGGGGCGCGACGTGTCGCACCTGCCAGCGCACGAACTGCGCCGCTCGATCGGCTACGCCATCCAGAACCACGGCCTGTTCCCGCACTGGACCGTCGCCCGCAACATCGCCACCGTGCCGCTGCTGCTCGGCTGGGACCGGGAGAAGGTGCGGGCGCGTGTTGCCGAGCTGATGGAACTGTTCCAGCTCGACCACGACCAATTCGCCGAACGCTATCCGCACGAACTCTCCGGCGGCCAGCAGCAGCGCGTCGGCGTCGCCCGCGCCATGGCGGCGCGGCCGGCCCTCCTGCTGATGGACGAGCCGTTCGGCGCCCTCGACCCGATCATCCGTGCCAAGGCGCAGGCCGACCTCAAGGCCATCCAGCGGCACACCGGCACCACCATCCTCTTGGTCACCCACGACATGGCCGAGGCGATCCACCTCGGCGACCGCATCGCGGTGATGGACGGCGGCCTCCTCAAGCAATATGCGCCGGCCGCCGACATCCTGGCCCGGCCGGCCGACGCCTTCGTCGACGACCTGATCGGCTCGGTCGACCGGCCCTTCCACTACCTGACGCTGGAAAGGCTCGGCCCGGCCGTCGAACCGGGCGAGGCG
>LUYO01000214.1:0-4302 GCA_001603295.1 Rhodobacterales bacterium Alpha_02 | reverse complement strand
AGGTGCAGGTGATCGGCCCGGCCGGTGCCGCCCGCCACGATCTCGAACGGCTGGCGCTCCGTAAGCTCGAACGACGGCTCGCCGAGATCGACGCGCCGCCGCTGCCGCCGGCCGGCCGGGGAGGCTTCACGGTTTGAGCATCCGTCCGGCGCTGGCCGAAACGCTGCTTTTCCTGGATCGCCTTGCCGACCGGACGGGCGTCGCGCCGGTGCTGTTCGGCACGGCGCTTCTCGAACTCCGTGGCATCGGCGACTTCCGCGCCGCCGATCTCGACGTCCTCCTCGACGCGGATGGCGCAACCGCGCTGGCGGCGGCGACCGGCGTAGAGCCGGACGGGGAGGGCGGCTACGACAGGTTCCGCTCGCGGGTGCATCTCCATCTTCAGGGAGCGCCACTCATCATCGACGTGATGGCGGCGATGAGCATTGCCACGGCGGACGGCTGGATGCTCTACGAGCCGCGACGGACGGTGGAGATCGAGGTTACGGGCCGGCGGTTCCGCGCCGTGTCGCTGGACGATCTCGGCCGATTCTACCGTCTGGCCGGCCGCGACAAGGACCGGGCGAAGATCGCGGCACTCGAAGCCGCCGGCGGCGGGAATGCCGCATATTCGATTTAAGCGGCTCTGCCGGCCGCCGGAAAGCCGGCCCTCAGGTTGATGGCGATCCCTGCCCATGGTAAGCGACGCCCGTCACGGGCGCGCGTGGCGCCGGGGCATCTTGCCCCGGAGTGTCCGGCCCAAGAACGTCCCCTGACGGAACGGAAATCCAAATGTCCAACACGACCAGCGCAGAGCTTGCCAATTTCTTCCATCGCTCCCTCGCCGAGGCCGATCCCGAGATCGCTTCCGCCGTGGCGAAGGAGCTTGGTCGTCAGCAGCACGAGATCGAACTGATTGCTTCGGAGAATATCGTCTCCAAGGCGGTCCTCGAGGCGCAGGGTTCCGTTCTGACCAACAAGTATGCCGAGGGTTACCCAGGTAAACGCTATTACGGCGGTTGCCAGTTCGTCGACATCGCCGAGAATCTGGCCATCGAGCGCGCCAACAAGCTGTTCGGCTCGAAGTTCGCCAACGTGCAGCCCAACTCCGGCAGCCAGGCCAATCAGGCGGTGTTCCTGGCGCTCGCCAAGCCGGGCGACACGGTGCTCGGCCTCGACCTCGCCTCGGGCGGCCATCTGACGCACGGCGCCAAGCCCAACCTCTCCGGCAAGTGGTTCAACGCGGTCACCTACGGCGTTCGCGCCCAGGACCACCGTATCGACATGGACCAGCTCGCCGCGCTGGCCCGCGAGCACAAGCCGAAGATCATCATCGCCGGCGGCTCGGCCTACAGCCGCGTCTGGGATTTTGCGACTTTCCGCGCCATCGCCGACGAGGTGGGCGCCTACCTGATGGTCGACATGGCGCATTTCGCCGGCCTGGTGGCGGCGGGCGAGCATCCCTCGCCGTTCCCGCACGCCCATGTCGTCACCACCACCACCCACAAGACGCTGCGCGGCCCGCGCGGCGGCATGGTGCTGACCAACGACGAGGACATCGCCAAGAAGATCAACTCGGCGGTGTTCCCCGGCCTGCAGGGCGGCCCGCTGATGCACGTCATCGCCGGCAAGGCGGTGGCGCTCGGCGAGGCGTTGCAGCCGGCCTACAAGACCTACATCAAGGCGGTGGTCGAGAATGCCCGCGTGCTGTCCGACGAGCTGAAGCGCGGCGGCGTCGATATCGTATCGGGCGGCACCGACAACCATCTGCTGCTGGTCGACCTCAGGCCGAAGAACCTCACCGGCAAGCTGGTGGAGGCCGCGCTCGGCCGCGCCGACATCACCTGCAACAAGAACGGCGTGCCGTTTGATCCGGAGAAGCCGACCGTCACCTCCGGCATCCGTCTCGGCTCGCCGGCCGCCACCTCGCGCGGCTTCGGCGCCGGCGAGTTCAAGGAGATCGCCAACCTGATCCTCCAGGTGCTCGACGGCCTGAAGATTAACGGCGAGGACGGCAACGACGGCGTCGAGGCGGCGGTGAAGGTCCGCGTCAAGGCGCTGACCGACGCCTTCCCGATCTACGGCTGACCGGATCGCCTGCCGAACGAGAAAGCCGCCGCGCGGGGAAAACCTCGCGCGGCGGTTTCGTTTCGGGCCGTTGCGCGGAACGCCGCCGGGTCAGGCGGCGCCCTTGTGGGTTCTGTCGAGCTGGTGGAGGAACTCGATGCTGCCCATCGCCTGCTCGATGCTGCTCCGGTGGCTGGCGACGATCGACGACAGGCCGGCGATCGACCGTTCGAAGTGGCCGCTCTGGGCGAAGATTTCCTCGACGTTGCCGACGATGTGCTTGTAACGCTCGCCTTCCTCGGAGAACTCCAGCTTGGTGGCCTCGATGATCAGGCCAAGCTCGCGCAGCGACTCCTCGATGTTGGCGATGGCCGTCTGCGTGTGTCCGAGCGTCGCCTTGGTGTCGTTGGCGAGCTTCTTCACCTCGCCGGCCACCACGCCGAAGCCGCGGCCGGCCTCGCCGGCCCGGGCCGCCTCGATGGTGGCGTTGAGGGCCAGGAGGTTGGTCTGGCCGGTGATGTTGTCGATCACCGCCACCACCTGCCGCAGCGCGGTGAGCGCTTCGTTGAGGCCGCCGAAGCGCGCCGCCAACGCCTCGGTGTTGGACGACTTGCCCCGTTCCTGATGGGATCCGACCATGGCGGCCCGGATGCCGGCCATGACGTCGCCGATGTTGGAAATCTCCGACAGGGTGCCCTCGATTTTCGAGGACATGTCGAGATAGTCCGATATCTTCTCGATGACGCCGGTCCGGAGACGGTTGAGGATCTCGACGCGCTTCAGCCGGTTGCGGGTGAAGTAGTTGACGAAGCTCGCGTAGTGGATCGCGAAATTGTCGATGTACTCGTCGGGAAAGTCTTCCTGGACATTCGAGAAGAAGACGATCGCCGACAGCGTCTGGTTGATGTTGATGCCGAACAGCTCGCCGTAGGTCGAGAATCCGGCCACCGGCGCCGGCCAGATGCCGCCGGTCCGCGACAGCGCCTCGGCGTTGGACAGCCGGCGCAGGATGCAGTCGTTCATGAGGACGCCGGCCGGTTTCGGCTTGCCGCGCAGGTAGCGGCCGACGTCGGCGCGGGTCTGTTCGAGGAAGTCGGTCTGCTCGAGCAGCGTCAGCTCGTCGCCGGGGCCGATGTCGCAGTAGAAATAGAACACCTCGTTCTCGAGATCGATCCTCGATACCGAGCGGACGAACAGCTCGCCGCCCAGCTCGATGCCGAAGGCCTTGCCCCTCAGGGCGGCTTCGAGCCTCGCCGGCTCGACCTTCAGGGCGGCCGACAGCGCCTTGACCAGGGAGACGACCTTGCCGCTCTTGTCGTCGATGACGGCGCTGACCGACCGGCGGTCGGGATCGGCGTCGACCACGACGAAGCCCGGGCCGATCTTGCGGAAGTTCTGGCTTTTCATGACGCCGTAGCGCTGGCCCGCCGCCATCTTGACGAAGGCGACCACGGCATGGTCCTTCAGCACCTGCCGGCCGTTGAACAGCAGCGTCTCGCTGAAGGTCAGCGCGTCGCCGGCCGAGCCGCCGACGAACAGGCAGGGGAAGCGGCCGGCCTCGTAGACCGCCTCCATGAAGTAGCTTTCGGACATCGACAGGCCGTCGACGAAGGTCAGCGCGAAGGTCGACTTGGCGTCGAGGCGCATGGTCGGCCTCACGGCGTTCAGCGCCGAAACGATCCGGGCGATGCGCGTGCCGTGCGGCATGGTCGACTGGCCCGACCGGAGGTCTTCCGACGAGAGCGGCACGGAGAACACCTCGGCCTTCTCGATCAGGGCGGGCGAAAACACCTGCAGTACGACGTTCTGCCAGCCGCCGTCCGTCTCGCAATAGACCTTCTCGGCGCCCCTGGCGCAGAGCTCGCCGGCCGTCGTCGTCGCGACGACCTCGGCCGCGCCGGCCAGCGCCTTGATCTTCCGGGTGATGCCGGCGAAGTCGAGCTTCGGCGAGACGAAGGCGAGGACCAGGCTGGCCGGCCGGCCGTCGAACAGGAAGTCGTCCGCGCCGATCCGGGAAAGGGCGCCGTCGGTTCGCAGGATCCGCAGCGGTTCGGCCGCGGCGACCGCCTTGTCGGCTCCCGCGCCCTTCAGGTCGCCGTCTCCGACAACGGCGACGGTCTCGTCGGATGGTTCCTTTGCCTGCCTCGACAGCATCTTGCCGAATAGTCCCATATTCCCCTCCATGGTTCAGCAACCGGCCGCTCCATTCCCTCCTTGATTCTAGTGGGTGATCGTTAACGTTGTATTATTCAGAAT
>LUYO01000004.1:0-13591 GCA_001603295.1 Rhodobacterales bacterium Alpha_02 | reverse complement strand
AGGAAGCCGTGGCCGCCGCCGAGGCCGGCCGCCGCGCCGCCGAGGAAGAGCGGCTGGCCGCCACCGGTCCGCTCGCCGAGGCCGAGCGCGAGTTGCAGAAGCTCGACACCGAGGCGCGCACGCTGGCCCGGATGCTGGACATCGAACACGGCCAGCTGTTTCCGCCGCTTGTCGATCGCCTGACGCCGCAGAAGGGCTTCGAGACGGCGCTGGCCGCCGCGCTCGGCGAGGACATCGAGGCGCCGATGGACGATCGCGCCCCGGCCTGGTGGACCATGCCCGGCGACGGCGCCGACGATCCGCCGCTGCCCGACGGCGTGCCGCCGCTGTCGAAATATGTCGAAGGCCCCGACCTCATCCGCCGCCGGCTGCGCCAGATCGGTGTCGTCAGGGCCGAGGAGGCGGCGCGGTTGCAGCCGCGGCTCGCCGCCGGCCAGATGCTGGTGACGCTCGACGGCGCCCTCTGGCGCTGGGACGGCTACGCCGCCGCCGCCGATGCGCCGACCATCGCTGCCGGCCGCCTTGCCGCCCGCAATCGCCTCGCCGAGATCGATGCCCTGCGTGAGGCGGCCGCCGACCTCTGCGCGGCTCGCCGCCAGGTGCTCGACGGCGCCGAGGCGCGCCTGCGCGAAGCCGAGGCCGAGGAGCGCGCCGCCCGCGAGGCGGTGAAGGCGGCCGAGCGTGCCGCTACCGCCGCCCGCGACGGCCTGCTGCTCGCCGAACGGGCGCTGGCCGAAACGGTGGCCCGCCGCGCCGCTGCCGCCGGTCAGCGCGAACGCCTCGCGATCGACGCCGAAGACCTAGCCGCCCGCAAGGCCGAGGCCGAGGAGCGCCACGCCGACCTCGCCGACGCCGCCGAACTGGCTGTCCGCGTGCAGGCGCTGCGCATGGAGGCGGCCGAGACGCGCGCCTGCTTCTCCGAGGCGCGCGCCGCCGTCGACCTGATCCGCCGCGAGGGCGAGCTGCGCGACCGCCGCCGCGAGACCATCGAGCGCGAACGGGCCGGCTGGGGCGATCGCGTCCGCCGCGCCGCCGCCCATCTCGACGAACTGGATGACCGCCTCGCCCAGGTCGAGGACGAGCGGGCCGAGCTGATCGACCGCCCCGACGAGATCGTCCAGGCCCGCCGTGGCCTGATGCGGGCGATCGCCGAGGCCGAGACGGCGGCGACCGACGCCGCCGACCAACTGCGGGCGCGCGAGATCGAGGCCGGCGACGCCGACCGCGCCGCCGCCGAGGCGCTGGCCCGCCTGTCCACCATCCGCGAGGGCCGGGTGCGCGCCGAGGAGCGGCTGGNNCCGCTTCGACGCGCCGCTCTACGCCTTGCGCCAGTTGGCCGGCATCGACGAGACGGCGCCGCTGCCGGACGTTGCCGGCATCGAGACCCGCCTCGAACGCCTGCGCGTCGAGCGCGACAAGCTCGGCGGTGTCAACCTCCAGGCCGAAACCGAGCAGGCCGAGCTGGAGGAGCGGCTGGATACGCTGGTCAACGAGCGCGAGGACCTGATCGAGGCGATCCGCCGGCTGCGCCTGGGCATCCAGAATCTCAACCGCGAGGCGCGCGAGCGGCTGCTCAACGCCTTCGGTATCGTCAACGCCCATTTCCAGCGGCTGTTCGTGCATCTGTTCGGCGGCGGCACCGCCGAATTGCAACTCGTCGACGCCGACGACCCGCTGGAGGCCGGCCTCGAGATCCTCGCCCGGCCGCCGGGCAAGAAGCCGCAGACCATGACGCTCTTGTCCGGCGGCGAGCAGGCGCTGACCGCCATGGCGCTGATCTTCGCGGTCTTCCTCACCAATCCCGCGCCGATCTGCGTGCTCGACGAGGTGGATGCGCCGCTCGACGACGCCAACGTCGAGCGCTATTGCGATCTCCTGGAGGAGATGGCTCGCTCCACCGAGACCCGTTTCGTGGTCATCACCCACAATCCCATCACCATGGCGCGCATGAACCGGCTGTTCGGCGTCACCATGGCCGAGCGCGGCGTGTCGCAACTGGTGTCCGTCGATCTGGAAACCGCCGAATCCTTCCGCGAGGCGAGCTGAAGCGCGCCGGGCTTTTGCACGCTGTTGCGAGCGGGATGCAGCTTAATCGATTACGCTGACGTCGACTAAGGTCTTAGTGGGGTGTGGGGTATGGTTCCGGTTCGGGAAATGGTATGGAAATCAATGAAATGTATGGGCCGCTGGCAATCTTGACAGGCATCCGTGTGAACACTATGGTGCCGGCCAAATCAGGGATTACCCCGATCTAGCAGGGCCTTGGCGACCACGCTTTCGAGGATGCCGCCGATGGGTCAGGATGATGAACGGCCGGACGAGGCCAGCCGCGATCCACGCCTGAAGGCGCTGGGCGAAAAGCTGGCCAATGTGCGGCGCGCTCCGTCCGAACCTCAGGGTGGCGGTCCGCGAGGGCAGGGGTTTTCCGGCTTCGGACAGGCGATGAAGATCGGTTCCGAGTTCGTGGCCGGCGTCATCGTCGGCTTCGTGATCGGCTATACCATCGACCAGCTCTTCGGCACGTCGCCCTGGGGCATGATCGTCTTTCTGCTGCTGGGCTTCGCCGCTGGCGTGCTCAACATCTTGCGTTCGACGGGCAGGGCGGCCGATCCGTTCTCGGGCGGGACCAGCGGCAAGACGGACGACGAGTGAATTCTCCGGCCCCGGCGGACCGGCGCGGGCGAGATCGAGCGAGGGAGCTTCAACAAGGTGGCTGACGTAAGAACCGATCCCATCCATCAGTTCGGCATCCATAAGCTCGTCGACATCAAAATCGGTGGTTACGACGTCTCCTTCACCAACTCCTCGCTGTTCATGGTGCTGACGCTGGCCGTCATTGCGCTGGTGCTGCTGTGGGGCAGTTCGTCGCGGGCCGTGGTGCCCGGCCGGGCGCAGACGGTGGCCGAGCTTTCCTACGAGTTCGTCGTCAAGACGCTGCGCGACACCACCGGCGAGGCGGGCTTGCGCTTCCTGCCGTTGGTCTTCTCGCTGTTCATGTTCGTGCTGGTCGCCAACCTGTTCGGCATGATCCCCTATTTCTTCACGGTCACCTCGCACATCGTCGTCACGGCGGCGCTGGCGCTTCTGGTCATCTTCACGGTGACCATCTACGGCTTCTACAAGAACGGCACCCGTTTCCTGAAGCTGTTCGTCCCCAAGGGCATTCCGATACTGATCCTGCCGCTGGTCACCGCCATCGAGGTGATCTCCTTCCTGTCGCGGCCGCTCAGCCTCGCCGTCCGTCTGTTCGCCAACATGCTGGCCGGCCACATCACCCTCAAGGTGTTCGCCGGCTTCGTGGTGACGCTGACCGGCCTCGGCGCCTTCGGCTTCCTCGGTGCCCTGCTGCCGCTGATCATGGTGATCGGTCTCACCGCTCTCGAATTCCTGGTGGCCTTCCTCCAGGCCTACGTCTTCACGATCCTCACCTGCATCTACCTCAACGACGCCCTGCATCCGGGGCACTGAGGGCGGATCGACGAAGCTAACCCCATCGAACCCATCCCAGGTCTTTGTTTTCTCAAGGAGCGTTACAATGGAAGCTGAAGCCGCAAAGTACATCGGCGCTGGTCTCGCCACGATCGGAATCGCCGGTGCCGGCGTGGGCGTTGGCAACATCTTCGCCAACTACCTGTCGGGCGCGCTGCGCAATCCGTCGGCCGCCCAGGGTCAGTTCACCAACCTGATCTTCGGTTTCGCCGTCACCGAGGCGCTCGGCATCTTCTCGCTGCTGATCGCCCTCTTGCTGCTCTACGCCGTCTGACCGGACGACGCCGAGGCGGGCCAACACGGCCCGCCGGTCGAGATGAAGCCGGCGCCTCGCGAGGTGAACGTCACCCGCCGGGCGCCGTCTCGATGTTTTCAGCCATGGGAGCCCGAGCGCCGATGACCTGGTTCATCAGCCAAGCCAACGCACAGGAACAAGCGACCGTCCCGACGGAAGGCGGCCACGCGCCGGATGCCGTCGCCACGGTGGCCCACGAAGGCGGCGAGCACGGCGGTACCTTCCCGCCCTTCGACCCGTCGACCTTCCCCTCGCAGCTGTTCTGGCTGGCCATCGTCTTCATCGCGCTCTACGTCCTGATGTCGAAGAAGGTCATCCCGCAGATCGCCGGTATCCTGGAGGCGCGCGCCGCCAGGATCGCCAGCGATATCGTCGAGGCCGAGAAGGCCAAGGCCGAGACCGATGCCGCCATTGCCTCCTACGAGGCGGCACTGGCCGCCGCCCGTGCCAAGGCCAACGCCATCGCCCACGAGACGCGCACCAGGGTCGCTCACGAGATCGACGGCCGGCGCCACGCCGCCGAGGCGCTGCTCAATGATAAGCTGGCCGACACCGAGAAGCATATCGACGACGTCAAGAGGATTGCTCTCGACCACGTCGCGACCATCGCCACCGAGACGACCGAGGCGGTCGTCGAGGCGCTGATGGGCAGGATCAGCCGCGACGAGGCCGTCGCCGCCGTTACCGCCGTTTCGTCCGGCCGGCACTGAGGGAGGTCTCGATGTTCGACAACACCACCTGGGCCTTCGTCGGTCTCATCCTGTTCTTCGGCGTGCTGGCCTACTTCGGCGTGTTCGGCCGGATCGGTCGCCTGCTCGACCAGCGGGCGGCGGCGGTCACCGCCGAACTCGGCGAGGCGCAGCGGCTGCGCAAGGAAGCGGAGGCGCTGCTCGCCGAGTATCAGCAGAAGCGCGTCATCGCCGAGCGGGACGCCGCCGAGATCATCGCCCATGCCGAGGCCGAGGCCAAGCGCATGACGGCCGATGCCGAGGTGGCGCTGAAGGAGCTGATCGAGCATCGCACCCGCACCGTCGAGCTGAAGATTGCCCACGCCGAGGCGGCGGCCGTCTCCGAGGTGCGGGCCGTAGCCATCGACATGGCGATCGCCGCCTCGCGCAAGCTGCTGGCCGAGAAGGCGCAGGGCGAGGTTGCCGCCGAGCTGATCTCCAAGGGTATCGACGACGTGAAGGCGCACTTCGGCTGAGCCGCCGTCGTCTCCGAGCGATAGGGAACAAGGGGCCGCATGGCCCCTTTTTCATGTCCGCTGTCCCACCTCGCGCGCCTCGATGCAGTCGCGCACCGGACGGAAGCTTTTGCGGTGGATCGGCGTCGGGCCGAGTTGACCGAGCGCCCGCAGGTGCTCGGCCGAGCCGTAGCCGACGTTGGTCTCGAAGCCGTAGCCGGGGAAATCGGCGGCGTAGAGCGCCATCATGCGGTCGCGCGTCACCTTGGCGACGATCGACGCGGCGGCGATGGCGGCGACGCGGGCGTCGCCTTTGACGATGGCGGCGCCCCGGTAGCCGGCGGTGGTCAGCGCGGCCGGCAGGTCGCGGCCGTCGACCAGCACGCCGGCCGGCCGCAGCGCCAGCGACCGTACCGCCCGCTCCATCGCCCAGAGATTGGCGGCGAGGATGTTCATGGCGTCGATGCGCGCCGCCGAGGCCGAGGCGACGGCGACGATATGGTCGCGACAGATCGTCTCGTACATCCGCTCGCGGACACCCGGCTTCAACTGCTTGGAATCGATCAGCCCGTCGGGCAGCGGCGCATCGGTGAGGATCACCGCCGCCGTCACCACCGGCCCGGCCAGCGGACCGCGCCCCACCTCGTCGACGCCGGCCACCGGACCGCCCCAGCGGCGGACGCAGTCCTCCTCCATGCGGCGGTCGCAGGCCTCGGGAACGAGGCCGGCAAGGAGATCGGCGGAGGGGAGGGCGGCGCGGGGCATGGCAGGCTGAAGGTGGCTGATTCGACCGCGCCAGCCTGACATGGCCGGCCGGCAAAGTCTCCGGCATTTGACGTCGGCGTCGGCGCCCCATAAGAGAAATTCCAGATCGTCGCGCCCGATCATCGCGGCGGGCGCCGCACCCCTTTCCGCAGGGCCTCCGATGTCGCACAACAGCTTCGGCCACCTCTTCCGCATCACCACCTGGGGCGAGAGCCACGGGCCGGCGCTCGGCGTCGTCGTCGACGGCTGCCCGCCCGGCCTGCCGCTGACGGCGGAGTTCATCCAGGGCTTTCTCGACAAGCGCAAGCCCGGCCAGTCGCGCTTCGTGACGCAACGTCGCGAGGACGACCTCGTCGAGATCCTGTCCGGCGTGTTCGAGGACGACCGCACCGGCGGCCCGGTGACCACCGGCACGCCGATCTCGCTGTTGATCCGCAACACCGACCAGCGCTCCAAGGACTATGGCGACATCCGCGACAAGTACCGCCCCGGCCACGCCGACGTCGCCTACGACCTGAAATACGGAGTCCGTGACTATCGCGGCGGCGGTCGCTCGTCGGCGCGCGAGACGGCGGCGCGTGTTGCCGCCGGTGCCGTCGCCCGCCGGGTGATCGACGGGGTGACGGTGCGCGGTGCCCTTATTCAGATCGGCACCGAGAAGATCGACCGCGCCAACTGGGACTGGCAGGAGGTCGGCAACAATCCCTTCTTCTGCCCCGATGCCGCCGCCGTGCCCCGCTTCGAGGCCTATCTCGACCGCGTGCGCAAGGCCGGCTCGTCGGTCGGCGCGGTGATCGAGCTGGTCGCCGAAGGCGTGCCGGCCGGCTGGGGCGCGCCCGTCTACGGCAAGCTCGACCAGGATCTCGCCTCGGCGCTGATGTCGATCAACGCGGTGAAGGGCGTCGAGATCGGCGACGGCTTCGCGGCGGCCATGCTGTCCGGCGAGGAGAACGCCGACGAGATGCGCGTGGGCGAGGACGGCGCCATCCTGTTCGGCTCCAACCACGCCGGCGGCCTGCTCGGCGGCATCTCCAGCGGCCAGCCGGTGGTGGCGCGCTTCGCCGTCAAGCCAACCTCGTCGATCCTCACCGACCGCCGCTCGGTGTCGGCGGCCGGCGCGGACGTCGACGTCATGACGCGCGGCCGCCACGACCCTTGCGTCGGCATTCGCGCCGTGCCGGTGGGCGAGGCGATGATGGCGCTGGTGCTGGCCGACCACAAGCTGCGCCATCGCGCCCAGACCGGCCGCGACGGCGCGGTTGCCTTCCCGCTGCGCTGAGGGCGGACGTCAGATCGGCAGTCGGGTCGAGCGCTTCACGGTCCGGAGCGTCAGCTGCGACTGCACGCGCACCACGCCGGGCATCGGCGTCAGGATCTCGCTGTGAATGCGCTCGAGATCGCCGGCGTCGCGATAGACGACGCGCAGCAGATAGTCGTGCTGGCCGGCCAGGAGATAGCACTCGGTGATCTCCGGGATGGCGCGCACGGCGGCCTCGAAGCGGTCGAGCGCGGCGCGGCCCTGGCTGTCGAGCGTCACCGAGACATAGGCGGTGCCGGGCACGCCGGCGATCCGCGGATCGAGGAGGGCGACGATGCGGGCGATCAGGCCGCTCTCCTCCAGGAGGCGCGTGCGCCTCAGGCAGGCCGAGGCCGACAGGTGAACCCGATCCGCCAGCTCGGCATTGGTCGGTCGGGCATTGTCTTGTAAGGCGGTCAGGATCGCACGATCCGTCGCGTCGAGGCGCATGGGCTGAATTTCCTGCGTTCCAAAGGTCGGATTGCAGAATTTTATGCCGATTTTCCTCGCCGGTCTGCCAAATCTCTGCAAGAAATTGCGCCAAGACTGGCCAAATATGCGTCATGCCGAACCGGGAGCAAACCCGGGGGCAAACCAGCAGGGGAACCACGAAAATGCTTGTCGGTACGCCGAAGGAAATCAAGGACCACGAAGACCGCGTCGGCCTCGTGCCGTCGTCGGTGCGCGAACTGGTCGCCGCCGGTCACAAGGTGATGATCGAGAGGAATGCCGGCGCCGGCATCGGCTGCGACGACCACGCCTACGCGGCGGCCGGCGCGACGATCGTCGATACGCCCGACGAAATCTTCGCCAAGGCCGACATGGTGGTCAAGGTGAAGGAGCCGCTCGCCGTCGAGCGCGGGAAGCTGCGCGAGGGGCAGACGCTGTTCACCTACCTCCACCTGGCGCCCGATCCCGAGCAGGCCGAGGACCTGATGAAGTCCGGCGCCACCTGCATCGCCTACGAGACGGTGACGGCGCCCAACGGCTCGCTGCCGCTGTTGGCGCCGATGTCCGAAGTGGCCGGCCGCATGGCGCCGCAGGTCGGGGCCGCCGCGCTGGAGAACGCCGCCGGCGGCATGGGCATCCTGCTCGGCGGCGTCGCCGGCGTGGCGCCGGGCAAGGTGGTGATCCTCGGCGCCGGCGTCGCCGGCACTAACGCCACCCACGTTGCCCTCGGCATGGGCGCCGACGTGACGCTGGTCGACAACTCGATCGACGCGCTGCGCCGTGCCATCGCCACCTTCGGCGTACGCATCAAGACCGCCCATTCCAACAAGGACACGGTGGCCGAACTGGTGGCCGGCGCCGACCTCGTCATCTCCACGGTGCTGGTGCCGGGCGCCGGCACGCCCAAGCTGATCAGCCGGCAGATGATCGCATCGATGAAGAAGGGCTCGGCCTTCGTCGACGTCGCCATCGATCAGGGCGGCGCCTCGGAGACCTCGCGCGCCACCACCCACTCGGCGCCGACCTATATCGAAAGCGGCGTCGTCCACTATTGCGTCGCCAACATGCCGGGCGGCGTCGCCCGCACGTCGACCTTCGCGCTCAACAACGCCACGTTGCCCTTCGTGCTGGCGCTGGCGGCAAACGGCTGGAAGAAAGCCTGCCGGGACGACGTCAACCTCGCCCACGGCCTCAACGTCCACGCCGGCAAGATCACCTACAAGGCGGTGAGCGACGCCCTCGGCCTCGCCTACCTCGATCCGGCCGAGGCGCTGGCCTGACCCTGCGACGAAGGGTGGCCCGGCAACCTGCCGGGCCATGACCCTGCCGAGCCGGCAAATGCGTCAGCGGCGCAGCACCGCCACCACCTCGACGTGGCTCGACCACAGGAACTGGTCGACCGGCGTGACGGTGTCGATGTGGTAGCCGCCGTCGACGAGGGTGCGCAGGTCGCGGGCCAGCGTCGCCGGATTGCAGGAGACGGCAACGACGGTCGGCACCTTCGAGCGGGCAAGCCACAGGCTCTGCTCGGCGGCGCCGGCGCGCGGCGGATCGAACACCACGGCGTCGATCTTTTCCAACTCCTTCTCGACGAACGGCCGGCGGGCAAGGTCGCGCCGCTCAGCGGTGATGCGGTGGCGGCCGGTCATGCCGCGCGCCGCCCGGTCGAGCGCCGCCACGGCGCCGGCCTCGCTCTCGGCGGCCAGCACCTCGGCCCGGCGGGCAAGGCGCAGCGCGAAGGTGCCGACGCCGGAGAAGAGGTCGGCGACGCGCTTCGCCTTCAGCGGGATGGCCGCCGTCACCAGTTCGCCCATGATCGTCTCGGCCTCCTCGGAGGCTTGCAGGAAGCCGCCCGGCGGCAGGGTGACCGCGACGCCGTCGATGTCGATGACGGCCGGCCGCCGCTCGACGATCGCCTCGTTGCCGGCCGACAGGCGGGNNGGCGACTGCCACGTCAAGGCCGCCTGTTGTCAAAGTCAAGGCAAGATCGAGCCCGCCTTTCCTCGGCGCCACCAGGCCGGTCAGCGCGGTCAGCGCCAGCAGGGCGTCGAGAAGCTGCGGCCTCAGCACCGGACACTCCTCGATGGTGACGAGGCGATGGCTGCCGCGCTCATTGAAGCCGACCAGCGGCCGCCGTCCGGCCATGATGCCGGCGAAGGTGGCGCGGCGGCGGGTGTGCGGCGGCACGACGCGCGCCTCGCCGACTTCAGGCGCCAGCCCGCGATCGGCGAGGGCGTCGACGACGAGTTGCCGCTTGAAGGCGGCATAGGGGGCGGGCGACAGGTGTTGCAGCAGACAGCCGCCGCAGGTGCCGAAATGCCGGCAGGCCGGGTCGATGCGGTCGGGCGAGGGAACGACGACGCGGCTGAGGCGCGCGCTGCCACCGTCGATGTCGACCTCGACCGTCTCGCCGGCCAGCGCGTAGGGCACGAACAGCGGCCGGCCGTCGGCGGCGGTGGCGACTCCGTCGCCGCGATGGCCAAGGCGTTCGATCAGAAGTTCAGTCAAGGCTGGCTCCCAGCAGGTATTCGTGGTTGCCGTCGCCACCGAGGATGGGCGAGGCGATGAGATCGTGGACGCGCCAGCCGTGGCAGCCGTCGAGGGTGTCGCGGACGCGCTCGGCGGCGGCGCGGCCGGTCGCCTCGTCGACGAGGCCGCCCTTGCCGATCGCCTGCCGGCCGGCCTCGAACTGCGGCTTGACCAGGAAGACGCCGACGGCCGGCCGGCGGGCGAGCGCCAGCGCCGGCGGCAGCGCCAGCGTCAGCGAGATGAAGGAGACGTCGGAGACGACCACCCCGGGCCGGAACGGCAGGTCGGCTTCCGTGAGATCGCGGGCGTTCAGGCCCTCGATATTGGTGACGCGCCGGTCGTCCGCAAGGCGCGGATGCAGCTGGCCGTGGCCGACGTCGAGCGCCGCGACGCGGGCGGCACCGCGTTCGAGCAGCACCTGCGTGAAGCCGCCGGTCGAGGCGCCGACGTCGAGGCAGTCGCGGCCCGTCACGTCGAAGCCGAAATGATCGAGCCCGGCGACCAGCTTCAGCGCCGCACGCGACACATAGGCGCCGGCCGGATCGGTGACGGCGAGGTCGACATCCTCGGCCACGCTGAGGCCGGGCTTGTCGGCCGGCCGCCCGCCCACCGTGACGTGGCCGCGCAGGATGGCGTCGCGCGCCCTGGCGCGGCTGTCCGCGAGGCCGCGGGCGACGAGAAGCTGATCGAGGCGGGTCTTTGCCATGCCGCTGATGTGCGGGAGAAGCCGGACTTTGGCAAGGCCCGTCAGGGCGAATCGGCTTCCGCCGGCTCCTTGGACTCGGGGGCCGGCACCACCGGCGTTTGCAGGATGGGATCGTTCGGCGCGGGCGCTTCCGGCGGAATGGCGCCGCCGACCGGTGCGGTGGAGAAGATCTCGAAGGTTTCCTTCGGATCGTCCGGCCGCGACGGACGGATGCGCCAGCGCAAGCCGATGAAGCCGGCCAGCATCAGTTCGACGATCGCCATGAACACGAACAGCGAGCCATCGCCCCAGCGCTCCATGGCGAAGGAGGCGATCAGCGGCCCGAACACCGCGCCGACGCCGTTGGCCAGCAGCACGCCGGTGGCCATCTCGACATAGGCCGACTTCTCGGCGCGGTCGTAGGCGTGGGCGGCGGCCACCGAATAGCTGGTCAGCACGACCATGCCGAGCAGGAAGGCCATCACGAACAGACCGCTGACGCCGAACGGCAGAAGCACGGTGAACAGGCTGGCGGTCGCCGACAGCACCATCACGACGGCAAGCACCAGACGGCGGTCGACGGCATCCGACAGCCGACCGACCGGCCACTGCATCAGCGCGCCGCCGATGACGGCGATCGACAGGAAGATGGCCGCGCCGCCGGGCGACATGCCGCGCCCGATGGCGAACACGGTGACCAGCGACCAGAAGGCGCCGTTGGCGATGCCGATCATGAAGGTGCCGGTGAGACCGACGGGAGCGATCTTCAGAAGACGAAGCGGCCGGAACTGCACGATGGCGATCGGCGCCGGCTGCGCCGAGGTGGTCAGCGCCACCGGCACCACGGCCAGCGAAACCAGCAGCGAGGCGGCGGCGAACAGCTCGAAATGCTCGATGGGCGACAGCAGCACCATCAATTGGCCGGCGGTGGTCGTCAGGAAGTTGACGACGATGTAGACGCTCATGATCAGGCCGCGGTTGTCGTTGGTGGCGCGGTCGTTGAGCCAGCTCTCGATGATCAGGTAAAGGCCGGCGAGGCAGAAGCCGGTGATGGCGCGGGCGCCGATCCACACCAGCGGATCGACCACCATCGGATGGATCAGCGTGGTGGCGGCGGCAAGCGACACCAGCGTCGAATAGGCGCGGATATGGCCGGCCCTCAGGATGAGATAGGGGCAGGCGAGGCAGCCGACCACGAAGCCGAGATTGTAGGACGACCCCATCAGGCCGATGATGACCGGCGTGAAATGCTCGTGAAGGCCGCGCAGCGGGATCATCGTGCCGAGCAGCGCGTTGCCGCACAACAGGAAGGCAACGCCGGCCAGGAGCGAGACGAGCGGGGCGAAGGTCTTGGTCAAGGATCGAACTCGCGTGCGGGCAAAAAGGCAATGTCCGCCGGCCGGACCGTCGCGATGGTCGCGCCGACGTCGACCGGCATGGATGTCACGACGCGGAAGGTCGCGAATATCTGCGGCGTTTCCATGAACTTTGTATTTTGAATCGGTTTGGGACAGTTCGTCTGGAAATGCAAGCGTGGCCCGGCCATATTCGGCAGCTTGTTGCCGACTGCGGCGCGGCGGCGACAGCCCGACGCTGGTCCATGTCGGTTCAAGGGGAGTCAGGACGACTCATGCGACACCAACGGGAGTCATTCGCACGCGTGGGCGACCATGGCGCGCCATGCCACACCCTGGATTTTCAGTCGAGGAGGGTGGCATGAGTGCTGATCAGCCGGCCGCCGATTTCGAGCCCGTCCATGGCGTGGCCGAGCCGGTGGCGCCGGGCGTCCGCCGCCTGACGGCCCGCAACGGCGGGCCGCTGACCCACCGCGGCACCAACTGCTATCTCCTCGGCGAGGACGAGATTACCGTCGTCGATCCCGGTCCTGACGATGCGGCGCATGTCGATGAGCTGATGGCGGCGGCCGGCGCGCCGATCCACCGCATCGTCGTCACCCACGACCATTCCGACCACAGCGCCGCCGCCGGCCGGCTGGCCGAGCAGACCGGCGCCGAGGTGGTCGGCGCGGCGCCCAACGCCACCGGCCGCTCGTCCTATAGGCCGGATCGGGTGCTCATCGACGGTGAGACCGTGGAGACGGCGGCCGGCTTGCTCCAGGCGATCGCCACGCCCGGCCATACGGCCGGCCACCTGTCGTTCGATCTCGTCGGCTCGGGACTGCTGTTCTCCGGCGACCACGTCATGGCCTGGTCGACCAGCGTCGTGGTGCCGCCGGACGGCCGCATGGCCGACTACATGGCCTCGCTCGACCGCCTCGCGGGCGTCGGCGCCCGCACCTATCTGCCGGGTCACGGCGGCCCGGTGATCGACGGGCTGGCCCGCGTCGAGGAACTGAAGCGCCATCGTCTGGCGCGCGAGGCGGCCATCCTCAGGGCGCTCGACGGCAAGGCGCGCACCCTTCGCGAGATCGTTGCCGCCGTCTACATCGGCCTCGATCCGGCGCTCGCCGATGCCGCCGCGGCCTCGGTCAAGGCGCAGACCGACTGGCTGGAAGAACGGGGGCTGGTGAGGCGGGCCGGCGACCGGCTGAGCCGCTGCTAGTTGTTCACCTGCCGCCGCGATACCTCGGCGAAGCGGGCGATGAAGTCGCCGACGTGGCGGGCGTTCTCGCCGAGATCGGGCATGGCCACCCGGCTCAACGAGCGGATGTCGATGCGGCTGCCGCCGTCGCCAGGACGGATGCGAACGACAACGTCCTCCTGCGTGCCGAGCACCAGCGACCGCGCTTCGGCCTCGATGCGGCCGCTTGCCGTCTCGGTGTCCGGCTCCTCGGCCAGCCGGATCGGCCAGCCGAGATCGTCGACGGTCTGGCGGGCGAGGGCATAGGCCTCGACGGTGGAGAGATCGGCCGCCTGCGTCGTCAGCTCGGGATAGGCG
>LUYO01000034.1:0-41568 GCA_001603295.1 Rhodobacterales bacterium Alpha_02 | reverse complement strand
CCGCCGACAAGTTCGACCTGATCGTCGGCGCGCCCGGTTCGGAAACGCAGCTCGTGCTGTCCTCGGTGTTCCTGCAACCGGCGGCCCTGCCGCTGATGCCCGGCGAGGTGCTGCCCCGGCTCGCCACTGACCCGCGCGTTGCCTGGGCGGCGCCGATCGGCTTCGGCGACAATTTCGCGGGATTCCCGATCGTCGGCACCACCACGGCGCTGGTCTCCGGCACCACCACCGGCTTCACGGACGGCCGCATGTTCGCCCGCGAAGGCGAGGCAGTGGTGGGATCGGGCGTCGATCTCGCCATCGGCGCCGAGGTGAAGCCGATGCACGGCGCGGCCGGCGAAGGCGGCGAGACGCATGCCGACAGCGCCTATACCGTGGTCGGCAGATTGCAGCCGACCGGCACCGCCTGGGATCGGGCGATCCTCGTGCCCATTCAGGCGGTCTGGCACATCCACGGCCTCGGGGAAGACCACGACGAGGCCGGGGAGCATCACGAGGAGGCCGGCGAGGAGGAGCACCACCACGGCCGCATCGACGCCGACGCACCGCTCGTCGAGGACTTCGATCACGATGTGCCCGGCCTGCCGGCCGTGCTCGTCAAGCCGAAGACCATCGCCGATGCCTACAAGCTCCGGCAGGAGTATCGCTCCGGCGAGGGCACCCGCGCCGTATTCCCGGCCGAGGTGCTGACCTCGCTCTACGCGACGCTCGGCGACGCCCGCGCCGTGCTGATGTATGTCGCCTATGGAGCGCAGGCGCTGGTCGGCGCGGCGCTGATGCTGATCGCCGTCATCCACGTCGCCCAGCGGCGGAAGCAGATCGGCGCCCTCAGAGCCTTCGGCGCGCCGCGCCTTGCGGTGTTCGGCATCGTCTGGCTGGAGTTGCTGCTGCTGATCGGCGTCGGCGTCGGCGCCGGCTTCGCCATCGGTTACGGCGCGGCCGAAGCGCTGGCCGGCCTGTTCACGGCGCAAAGCGGCGTGCGGCTGCCGGTGGAATTCACCGCCGCCGACGGCGCGTTGGCGGCAGCTTTCCTGGCCGTCGCCGCGCTGATGGCCGCCCTGCCGGCCGCCCTCGCCTACCGGCAATCGCCGGTCGAGGCGCTCAGGGGGTGAAGACGATGCGCCGGCCGTCGTCCGTCTCGGCCCAGACGCGCTCGACGTCCGACAGCGGCACGGGCCGCGCGGCGGCGGTCAGCCTGGCGGAAACGGCGGCCCGCAGCAGGGCGCCGGTCGTCGCCATCAGCTGGTCGACCGGGATCGAGCCGATGCCGCTGCCCATCAACTCGATGGCCGAGGCGCGCAGCACGGCGCCCGGCAGGGCGATGGTGTCGCCGCTTGCCGAACCGATCTCGACGAAGCGCAGCGGCACGGCGTCGCGGCCGGCCTTGGCGGCGGCGATCAGCAGGCGCTCGGCGCTCGCCCCCCAGAGATAGTCGATCACCACGTCGACGCCCTCTGCGAACACCTGCATGAACCGCCGCTCCAGCGCCTCGGCATCGCCGTCGAGAAGAACCGTCGCGTCGGCGTCGAGTTCGGCGAGGGCTGCGGCGTTGCGGCCGGTGGCGATCACTCGTCCCGCGCCGAGATGGCGGGCAATCCTCACCGCCAGACGGCCGGAGGCGCCGGTGGCGCCGTTGATCAGCACCGTCTCGCCGGGCTTCAGCTTCGCCCGTTCGGTCAGCGCCGCCCAGGACGACAGGCCGGGGTTGGCAATCGCCGCCGCCGTCACGTCGTCGAGGTCGTCCGGCAGGTCGACGCAGCGTTCGGCCGGCACCAGCGTCTGCTCAGCCAGCGCGCCGTGCGGCGCCTCGGGCAGCGCGAAATAGACGCGACGGCCGTCGTCGGCGAGGCCGACGCCGTCGATGCCGGGCACGAAGGGAAAGGCGGCCGACGCGCTGTAATGCCGGCCGGCGGCGCGGGCGCGGGTGACCGGGCTGAGCGCCGCGGCGGTGACGGTGACGCGGGCGAGCGCGTCGGTCGGCCGTGGCTCGGCGAAATCGCCGTAAACGGGGGTGGCGCCGGCGGCGCGGACGATGGCGGCTTTCATGACGGCATCTCCTATGGATGCGAGGGTCAGTCGAGGAAGAAGACGATGGCGAGCAGGCGGTTCTCATCGACGCCGCTTCTGAGCGCGATGTCGCGGATGCTGTCGGCGCCGTCGGCGGCGATGCCCTGGCCGGCGAGACGGCCGATCACCGCTTCCGGCGCGTTGCGGGTCACCGCCGCCAGCGCGGCGACCGGCGCATCCACCAGCGCCAGTTCGATCGGCCGCTTGATCTGCGGACCGGTGACCAGCCCCCATGAGAACAGCGCCGCGATGGTCATCGCCGCGAAGATGGCAACGTTCGCCTTGCCCCAGGCGGATTTCAGATGGTTGCGGAACGGCCGGAAATTCAGGGCGACGTGGGCGCCGGCGCCGATCAGGAATGCCCAGGAGAACCACTGGTGGACCACGACGGTCAGCCCGCTGTCGATCTCGAAGAACATCAGGATGCCGGTCATAGCCATCAGCAGAAAGGCGCCGATGACCAGCGGCGTCGCCCAGCGGCGCAGCGGAATTGTCGGGACCGGCATGACGGCATTCCTTTCGTCGTCAATTGCGTGCATAATGCGCGTATATCCGAGGCCACGGGGGCGGTCAAGAAAAAGCGTGCAAAATACACCTGATTCCGGACAGATGCGTCGGCTGCACGACGCCCTGCTCGCCATCGTCAGCGTCATGAACCGGCCGCAGCGCGACGAGATGCTGATCCGCGAGGCCGGCATCCCGCTCGACCGGGCGCTGTTTCCGCTGCTGGTCGGCATCGAGCGCCTGGGGCCGATCGGCGTCGTCGATCTTGCCGACCGGGCCGGCCGCGACCACACCACCGTCAGCCGGCAGGTGGCCAAGCTCGAAAGCCTCGGCCTGGTGGCGCGGCGGGAGAGCGCCGCCGACCGGCGGGTGCGCGAGGCGGTGGCGACCGACAAGGGCAAGGCGACCGTGGCGCTGGTCGACGCGGCGCGCGAGCGGCTCGGCCGCGCTGTGTTCGAGAGCTGGGACGCCGAGGAGTTCGACACCCTCGTCCGTCTGATGGGCAAGCTGGCCGACGCGCTGGCCGGCGAGCCATTCCCGCCCGCGCCAGCGCCCTGACAACCTCGCCTTTTGCCTTCAGGCACCGATGTGGGCTTCCCCGCGCGCCGCGCCGACGATCCAGTCGCGAAAACTGCGCACCGCCGGGTTCTCCATCGACGCCCGAGGATAGATCAGGCTGTAGTTGAACGGCGCCGGCTGGCCCTCGATGAAGGCCCGGACCAGAGTACCGGCGCCGAGATCGGCATCGACCAGCGAGTTGCGCACCAGTGCGAAGCCCTCGCCGCGCCGACAGGCGGCCAGCATGTCGGCGAAGGTCGGAAAGGATACGGCCGCCGCCAGCCGGTCGGCAAAACCGGCGGCGGCGCTTTCGGCATCCACCTGCTCGAACCAGCGCTGCCAGTCGAGCGCCGTGTGCCGGACGCCGTCGTAGGTCAGACAGGGGGCCGCGAGAAAGGCCTGGCGCTGCGGCAACCGTCCGGCCAGCGTCGGCGCGCAGACCGCGAACTCGTCGTCGGCGGTCAGTGGCTCGGCGACGAGGCCGGCGCCACCACCGCCCAGCCGGATAGCCAGATCGGCGCGCCCCGCCGAGAAATCCGGTGTCTGGTAGCCAACCGACAGCGCCAGTTCGACGTCGGGAAAGCGCCTGACGAAGTCGGCCAGCCGCGGCGCCAGCCACTGGCTGGAGAATTCCGGCGTCACCGACAACTCCACCCTGTTGCGGCTGGTATCGGCGCGGGCGGTCCGCAAGGCCTCCTCGAGGCCCCGCAACGCCTCCGCCAACGATGGATAGAGCCGCGCACCCTTCGGGGTCAGACGGGCGCCGCTCCGGCCGCGCTCGAACAGCGCGCCGCCGACCCAGCCTTCCAGTTGAGCGATCTGATGGCTGACGGCCGTCTGCGTCGATCCCAGCCGCTCGGCGGCACGGCCGAAGCCGCCCACCTCGGCGATGGCACAGAAAGCCTTCAGTGCGGCGATCGACGGCAGCGGGCGCCTATCCATGAAATTCCTTCATGTGATGGTTGGAGGCGTTTCATTTCATCCCGCTCGCATAGCACGGCAAATTTCCGGTCGGTAATGAAGCCGACCGGAGTTTCCATCATGCTTTCTCATGTCATCCGCTGGCTGCGGGCAAGGTGTTGCCGACGAGCCCGAGGGCGCGGCGACATCAAGGCGTTAAGCGCCCATCTTCGGCGGGACATCGGCATCGACGACGGACACCTGGCCGACGTCAGCAGGCCGTGACGTTGACCGCCAGGCCGCCGAGCGAGGTTTCCTTGTATTTGCTCTGCATGTCGAGGCCGGTCTGGCGCATGGTCTCGATGGCCGCGTCGAGGCTGACGACATGGCGGCCGTCGCCGGCCAGCGCCAGCGAGGCGGCGTTGATCGCCTTGACGGCGCCGAAGGCGTTGCGCTCGATGCAGGGGATCTGCACCAGGCCGCCGACCGGGTCGCAGGTCATGCCGAGGTGATGCTCGATGGCGATCTCGGCGGCGTTCTCCACCTGGGCCGGGCTGCCGCCGAGCGCCGCGCAAAGGCCGGCCGCCGCCATGGCCGCCGCCGATCCGACCTCGCCCTGGCAACCGACCTCGGCGCCGGAGATGGAGGCGTTGCGCTTGATGAGGCCGCCGATCGCCGCCGCCGTCAGCAGGAAGACGCGCAAGCCGTCGGCCTCGCCGCCGCAGAAGTCGCGATAGTAGCGCAGCACGGCCGGCACCACGCCGGCGGCGCCGTTGGTCGGCGCGGTGACGACGCGGCCGCCGGCGGCGTTCTCCTCGTTGACGGCGATCGCGAAGGAGGAGACGCAGTCCATCACCGCCATCGGCGAACGGTCGTTGCCGGCCTCGCGCTCGCGGACGCGCTCGTAGAGCCGGCGCGCCCGCCGGCGCACGCCGAGGCCGCCGGCAAGCTCGCCGTCATGGGAAAGACCGCGCTCGATGCAGGCGAACATGGCTTCCGTGATGCCGTCGACGGAAGCGAGGCAGTCCTCGCCTAGCCGGCGCGCCTGCTCGTTGTCGAGGGCGATGTCGGCGATGGTTCGGCCGCTGATGGCTGAGAGGGCGAGCAGTTCGGCGGCCGTGCCGTAGCGCCAGGGCAGTGGCCTGCCGCTGCCGCCGCCGTCCGTCTCGCCGTCGCGCAACACGAAGCCGCCGCCGATCGAATACCAGACCTCGGACAGCAGTTCCGCACCGGCCGCGTCATGAGCGGCGAAGCGCATGGCGTTGGGATGGCGCTCGAATGTGGCAACGCAGTCGAAGACGACGTCGCGGTCGGGATCGAAGGAAATGTCGCGGCCGTCCGGCAGCGTCAGTCGGCTGCCAGCGACGATGCCGGCCATCGCCGCGTCGGCGAGGTCGGGGTCGATGTCGTCGGGCTTGAAGCCGGCAAGGCCGAGGATCAGCGCCTTGTCGGTGGCGTGGCCCTTGCCGGTCCAGGCGAGCGAGCCGTAGGCGGTGGCGGTGAGGCGGGCGACATCGGCCAGCCTCGGCCCGAGATGCTGGATGAAGGCGAAGGCGGCGCGCATCGGCCCGACCGTATGCGAGGACGACGGCCCGATACCGATCTTGAACAGTTCGTCGAAGGCGGCCGGCGGACGGTCGTCGGCGGCGGCCGGCACGATGTCGGATGCGGAGTGCAAGGCCGGCAGTCCCCTCGGAAAAGCACCTTGTGATGCCCTGATATTCCACGCCATATGGGGTGGTTTGCGGCCGGCTGGCAAGAGCGACGGAAGGGGCGGCATGACCGACACGGAAAGCGGCGCGCCCGATATCGTCTGGTTCCGGGACGACCTTCGCCTTGCCGACCACCCGGCGCTCGACGCGGCGGTCGCCTCGGGCCGGCCGCTGATCTGCCTGTTCGTGCTGGAGGACGGCACCGAACGGCGCCCCCTCGGCGCCGCCGCCCGCTGGTGGCTCGACAAGAGTCTTGCCGCCCTCGACGCCGACCTCCGGCGGCTGGGCGGACGGCTGGTCCTGAGGCGCGGCGATCCGCGCCACCTGCTGCCGCAGATCGCCGCCGGCGTCGGTGCCGCCGGCCTGCACTTCAACCGCCGCTACGATCGCGCCGGAGCCGACATCGACGACGCCGTGGCGGCGGAGTTGCGGCGGCAAGGCGTCGCGGTCACGAGCCATCCCGGCTGGCTGCTGTTCGAGCCGGGTGCCATCCGGACCAAGACAGGCGGACCGTTCCGCGTCTTCACGCCGTTCTGGAAGGCGCATCGACCGCATCTCGCCCCGCGCGCCGCGCTGCGTCACCGGCCGACGGCCATCCCCTTCTTCGGCGGCGACATCGCCTCCGAGCCGCGCGCCGACCTCGCCCTGCATCCCCGGCATCCCGACTGGTCCGGCGGCCTCGCGGCAAGCTGGACGCCCGGCGAGGCCGGCGCCAAGGCGCGGCTCCTCGCCTTCCTCGACGACGGCCTTCCCCGCTACGCCGCCGAGCGCGACCTGCCGGCCGCCGGCGCCTCGTCACGGCTGTCGCCGCACCTTCGGTTCGGCGAGATCGCCGTGGCGCGCGTCGTCCATGAGACGCTGAAGGCTGCACCAGATGGCGCGGCCGAGAAATTCCTGGCCGAGATCGGCTGGCGCGAATTCGCCTGGCATCTCCTCGCCGGCTTTCCCGATCTGGCGACGGCCAATTTCCAGACCGGCTTCGAGCGCTTTCCCTGGCAGACCGACGAAGCCGCCTTCGCCGCCTGGACGGCCGGCCGCACCGGCTATCCGATCGTCGACGCCGGCATGCGCCAACTGTGGCAGACCGGCGTCATGCACAACCGGGTGCGGATGGTGGCCGCCTCCTTCCTGGTCAAACACCTGATGATCGACTGGCGGCGGGGCGAGCAATGGTTCTGGGACACGCTGGTCGATGCCGACTTCGCTTCCAACCCGTTCGGCTGGCAGTGGGTGGCCGGCACCGGCGCCGATGCCGCGCCCTATTTCCGTATCTTCAACCCGGTAGCGCAGGGCGAGAAGTTTGACGCGGACGGCGTCTACGTCCGCCGCTATGTGCCGGAAATCGCCGGATTGCCGGATCGTTTCATCCATCGGCCGTGGAGCGCACCGTCACCGCCGGCCGACTATCAGCCGCCGATCATCGAGCATAACGCGGCGCGCCGGCGGGCGCTGTCCGCCTTCGCGGAGCGACGCTAAATCGGTTGTCCGGGATCGGTTGCAATTCGTAACGTCAGGCGCGCGACAAAGCGCTTTTCCTGCGCTATAGACGGTTTCCATGTCGATGATCACCACCAGTTCCGCGCTTGCCGACGCCTGCGCCCATCTCGCCCGTTTCGACTTCGTCACCGTCGATACCGAATTCCTCCGCGAAAGCACCTTCTGGCCGAAGCTGTGCGTCGTGCAGCTTGCCAGCCCCGAACAGGTGTTCGTGGTCGATGCGCTGGCGCCCGGCCTCGATCTGACGCCCTTCTTCGCGCTGATGCGCGACCCACAGGTGCTAAAGGTGTTCCACGCGGCGCGGCAGGACATCGAGATCGTCTGGCACCTCGGCGGCTTCCTGCCGGAGCCGCTGTTCGACACGCAGGTGGCGGCGATGGTCTGCGGCTTCGGCGATTCCATCTCCTACGATCAGTTGGTGGCGCGGGTGACCGGCGTGGTGCTCGACAAGTCGAACCGCTTCACCGACTGGTCGCGCCGGCCGCTGACGCAGAGCCAGATCGACTATGCCGAGGCCGACGTCACCCATCTCCGCGACGTCTATCGCCATCTCCGCGACAGCCTCGCCAAGGCCGGCCGCGCCGACTGGGTCAACGAGGAGATGCGCGTGCTGACCTCGGTGGACACCTATCGCACCGATCCCGAGGAGGCGTGGCAGCGGCTGAAGATGCGCGTCAAGAAGCCGCGCGAGCTGATCATCCTGAAGGAGGTGGCCGCCTGGCGCGAGCGCGAGGCGCAGGGTCGCGACGTGCCGCGCTCGCGCGTCATCAAGGACGACTGCATCTACGAGATCGCCACGCAGGCGCCGACCACGCCGGAGGCGCTCGGCCAGCTGCGCACCATCCCCAAGGGCTGGGAGCGCTCGCGGTCGGGCGAGGACATCCTCGCCGCCGTCCGCCGCGCCCTCGACACGCCCAAGGAAGAGTGGCCGAAGCTGCCGCGCCACCGCCAGCTGCCCGAGGGCACCGGCGCCGCCATCGACCTGATGAAGGTGCTCCTGAAGCTGGTGTCCGAGGCAGAGGGCGTCGCCGCCAAGGTGATCGCCACCTCCGACGACCTCGAGGACATCGCCGTCTCCGACGATGCCGACGTGCCGGCCATGCGCGGCTGGCGGCGCGAGATGTTCGGCGAACAGGCCCTCAAGCTGAAGCGCGGCCAGCTCGCCATTACCTTCGACGGCAAGAAGATCATCGCCATCGAGCGGTGAGGCGGTTCCGGCTTTCCTTTCACCGCGAATTCTTCGCCTGTCGCTATCCGAGACCGAAAAGAGCGCTCTTGAAGCGCTCTTTCTTTTTCGATCCGAATAGCTCCCCTACCCCGCTACTCGGATGACACCGTCCTTGAAGCCGCCGATCTTGGCGAGTTGCAGGACGCGCTTGGCGAGGCGTTCGCCGGAGAGATCGCCGAGGTCGGCCGGCAGGTCGAGGATCAGGCGATCGCCGTCGGTCGAGAACCTGGTGCGCTGCAGCACGTCGGGCATCGAGGCGCTGATGAGATAGGCGACGCGCAACACGGCGCCCAGCGTCCGCGCCCGCTCCTTGAGACGGGTCGATGCCAGCTCGCGGATGCGCGGACTGACCGCGTCGTCGACGAGGCCGACATGACGGTAGAAGACGGCGAGCGCCAGATAGGCGCGGCCGGGATGATCGATGCCGATGAACGAGGCGTTGGACAGGATGCCCAGACTCTGCTCGCCGCGATAGTCGGGATGGGCGCGCCAGCCGATGTCGGAAACGAGGCAGGCCGCCGCCCGGTAGCGCTTCTCGTCGGCGGTCTCGTCGATGCCGAGCAGCGTGAAGGCGGCTTCCGACCAGGAGACCAGCTCCTTGGCGTGGCGCGGCGAGCGCGAGCGCACCCAGTTGAGTTCCGAGGTAGCCTCAATCAGCGGGTCCTTCAGGCGCTCCTCGGCCGTCAGGCGCTCGAAGAGATAGCCCTCGCGCACGCCGAGCGCGGAGATCACCACATGCGAGGGACGGACGGCCCGGATCACCTGTTCCAGCACCAGCGCGCCGTAGGGCAGCAGCACCCGGCGGGGCCGCGAGACCACCTCGATCTGGTCGATGGTCTCGGGGTCGCGCCGCGCCACGATGCGGGCGAACTCCAGCGCCTCCTCCGCCTTGATGGCGTAGTTGTGCATGACATGCAGCGGATAGCCGGTCTCGTACATGTGCAGGAGGGCGAGCGAGCGCCAGGTGCCGCCCACCGCGAAGAACGGCAGACCGGCGCAGGGCATTTGCACGATGGCCGGTTCGAGGGCTTCGGCGACGATCTTCTCGGCCTTGCGGATTGAGCCTTCCGAGGCCTCCCACAAGCGAATGCCGCCGAGCGGATAGGTGCGGCCGACGCCGACGGCACCGTTTTCGATGCGGACCAGCTCCAGACTGCCGCCGCCGAGGTCGCCGACGATGCCCTCCGGCCTGCTGATGCCGGACATGACGCCGAGGGCGGAGAGGCGTGCTTCGTCGGCGCCCGACAGGAGGTTGACCTTGACGCCGCAGATCTCCTCGACGGCCTTCAGGAACTCCGGGCCGTTCTCGGCGTCGCGCGAGGCGGCGGTGGCGAGGATATAGGTCTCCACCGACCCGCTCTGCTCGGCCAGGAGCTTGAAGCGGCGGATGGCGGCGAGCGCCTGATCCACCGAGGCGGCGTTCATCCGCCCGGTAGCCGCCAGCCCCTTGCCGAGTCCGGCCAGGGTCTTCTCGTTGAACAGCATGGTCGGCGCCCGCGACAGGCGCTCATAGATGACGATGCGGACGGAGTTGGAGCCGATGTCGATCACCGATACCGGACCGTGGCCGGGCAACCGGCCGGGAGCCTCACATCGGCATGTGCTTTTGGTGCCGTCCGGCAATAGACTTGGGTGCGTCTTTTTCAAGCGAGTGTCCACGTCCCGATAGAGATGGATGGGTCATGAAATACCGGTGCGTATTAAAGGGCTCCTCGCCCGGCGCCGGCACAATGCGTTCGTGGCTGCCGTCCGATAAAAGACGCCAGCTCTGCTGGTTGTCGCGAAGGTTGGCGACCATGATCTGGTCGAGAACCTGGGCGTGCACGGTTTCGGTGGTCAGCGGTACCAGCACCTCGACGCGGCGGTCGAGATTGCGCGGCATCATGTCCGCCGAGCCGATGTAGACCGTGGCGCGCGGGTTGGGCAGCGCCTGGCCGCCGCCGAAACAGAAGATGCGGCTGTGCTCCAGGAAGCGGCCGACGATGGACTTGACGCGGATGTTGTCGGAGAAGCCGGGGATCTGCGGCCTCAGGCAGCAGATGCCGCGCACCACGATGTCGATGGAGACGCCGGCCTGGCTCGCCTCGTAGAGCGCGTCGATGATGTCGGCATCGACCAGCGAGTTCATCTTCATCCAGATCTGGCCCGTCCGGCCGGCCCGGACGTGCTCGATCTCGCGGCCGATGCAGTCGATGATCGTCTTGCGCAGCGTCAGGGGGCTCATGGCCAGCGCGTTCAGCGACTGCGGCTCGGCATAGCCGGTGATGAAGTTGAAGATGCGCGCCACGTCCTGGGCGATGATCCGGTTGGCCGTGAAGTAGCTGAGGTCGGTATAGATCTTGGCGGTGATCGGGTGGTAGTTGCCGGTGCCGAGGTGGCAGTAGGAAGTGAGCTGCTGGCCCTCGCGGCGCACCACCAGCGACATCTTTGCGTGGGTCTTCAGCTCGAAGAAGCCGAACACCACCTGCACGCCGGCCCGTTCGAGGTCGCGCGCCCAGCGGATGTTGGCTTCCTCGTCGAAGCGGGCCTTCAGCTCGACCAGCGCCGTCACCGACTTGCCGGCCTCGGCCGCCTCGATCAGCGCACGGACGATCGGGCTGTCGTTGGAGGTGCGGTAGAGCGTCTGCTTGATGGCGACGACGTCGGGATCGGCGGCCGCCTGACGCAGGAACTGCACCACTACGTCGAAGGACTCGTAGGGGTGGTGGACGATCAGGTCCTTCTGGCGGATGGCGGCGAAGGCGTCGCCGGCATGCTCGCGGATGCGCTCGGGATAGCGAGGCGCGTAGGGCTCGAACTTGAGGTCGGGCCGGTCGAGGCCGACGAGCTGGCTGAGATCGTTGATGGCCAGCATCTCGTCGAGGAGCTGCACCTCGTCGGGCATGCAGCCGACTGCCTCGGTGACCAGTTGGCGCAGCGCCAGCGGCGTCGAGCGCTCGAACTCGGCGCGGATGACCAGCCCCTTGCGGCGGCGCTTCAGCGCCGTCTCGAACAGGCGGACCAGATCCTCGGCCTCCTCCTCAACTTCGAGGTCGCTGTCGCGCAGGATGCGGAAACTGCCCTGGCCGCGCACCGTGTAGCCGGGGAACAGGCGACCGATGAACATCGTCACCACCTGTTCCAGCAGGATGAAGCGCATCGGGCCGGAATGGGCGCCGTCGTCGGGCAGGCGGACGAAGCGGTCGATCTTGGCGGCCATGCGGATCAGCGCCACCATGCTCTCGTTGCCGCGCACGCGCACGAGATCGAGGACGATCGAGAAGCCGAGGTTGGGAATGAACGGGAAGGGATGGGCCGGATCGACGGCGAGCGGCGTCAGCACGGGGAAGATCGACGACAGGAAATAGTCCTCGAGCCACACCTCGTCGTCGGCGGTCAGCTTGTCGGGATTGACGATGATGATGCCGGCCTTGTCGATCTCGGTGCGCAGCTCGCGCCAGCGGGCCTGCTGGGCGTCGGCCAGCCGGGCGGCGGCGGCCGAGATCACCGTCATCTGCTCGGCCGGCGTCAGGCCGTCGTCGGAACGGGTGGTGACGCGCTCGCGCACCTGACCCTTGATGCCGGCGAAACGCACCATGAAGAATTCGTCGAGGTTGTTGGCGGAGATCGACAGGAAGCGCAGCCGCTCCAGGAGCGGATGGGCGGCGTTCTCCGATTCCTCCAGCACGCGGCGATTGAAGCCGAGCCAGGAGATTTCGCGATTGATGAACCGCTCGGGCGATTCCATGGTCAGCGCCGGCGCAGAGCCGGTTTCGGCCTCGATCGTCTCGCTCACGGCTGCATCCGACTCGCTCATCTCCACGACCCTCGCGCAGGCGGGGCTAACGCCCGCTCCCCCAAACGGACCGGCCGCCGACCCTCAGTCTAGCTTACGGCCCAAATCCATGCACCAGCTATGTGACAGTTTGTCTACGGCGCCGTCGTCCGGTCACAGATCCTTCGACGGCTGGGGATTTTCCGATCAGCTCTCCGTCTCGGGCGACAGCACCTCGGCGGCGATCGCCCTGGTGATACGGCGACCGCGGGCCAGCGACTCGCGGTCGAGCGCCTCGACGACGGCGCAGGCGGCGGCGAACGACCGCTCCATGCGGACGAGGATATAGTCGAGCACGCCGGCATCGATGGCCAACTGGCGGTCGGCGATCAGCTTGACCATCACCTGTTCCAGAAGCGCGTCGTCGGGCGGCCCGAGGAAGGCCGGCTGGGCGGCCCTGAGGCGCGACATCAGGTCGGGCAGCGTCAGCCCCCAGGCGGCGGGCACGGCATGGGCGGTGATCAGCATCGAGGCACCGCGGCCGCGCACCGCGTTGAACAGGTGAAACAGCGCCTTCTCGTCGAGGGCGGGATCGTCGGCGTCCTCGACGGCGACGGCGCCGGTGGCGACGAGCGCCGTCGGATCGGCGGCGGCGAGATCGGCGGCGGCGACGACGGCGGCGCGGCTCCTGCCCGCCCAGATGTTGACAAGATGCGTCTTGCCCGAGCCGTTGGGACCAATCAACAGCACCACCGAGGCCGGCCAGTCGGGCCAGGCGTCGATGAAGGCGGCCGCCTCGCGGTTGCCCTCGCCGACCAGGAAATCCTCGCGGCTCATCGACGCCTGATGCGGCATGGCAAGCGGCAGCTGGCGCGGCTTCGACCGGCTCATGGCGCGGCATCCTCGCGCGGTGGGGCGATCCGGTCGATCGGCGACGACGCGGCGATCTCAGGATCGAGGCTGTAGAAGGGGCTCGCCCGGTATTGCGCGAAGGCGAAGCGGACCAGCACCGCCACTGACGCCGCCGCCGGCACGGCCACCAGGAGGCCGACGAAGCCGAACAGCGCGCCGAAGGCGAACAGCGCGAACATCAGCCAGACCGGATGCAGGCCGACCGACGAGCCGATCAGCTTGGGCTGGAGGATGTTGCCCTCGACGAACTGGCCGACGACGAAAATGCCGACAATGACGGAAATCCACGTCCAGTCCGGCCAGAACTGGTAGAGCGCCACGCCGATGGCGAGGCCGCCGCCGACGATCGAGCCGAGATAGGGGATGAAGCTGATCAGGCCGGCGACGAGGCCGATCAGCAGGCCGAAGGACAGGCCGGCCAGCGACAGCGACACGGCGTAGAACAGGCCGAGCAGCGCCGACACCGACACCTGGCCGCGCACGAAGTTGGCGACGCCGGTGTTCATCTCGCTGGCCAGCGCCCGGATGGTCTCGCGATGGTGGCGCGGCAGGTTGTCGTCGATGGTTTTGACCATGCGGTCCCAGTCGAGCAGCATGTAGAAGGCGACCACCGGCGTCACCACCAGCAGCGAGATCACCGAAATCAGCGTCTGGCCGCCGTTCCACACCGAGGAGAGCAGCGTCGTCAGGATGGCCGAACTGTCGCTGAACAGCGCGCCGAGCGAGCCGCGGATGTCGGTGGCCGAGATGCGCAGGGCCTTGAAGACGCGCGTGCCCGCCTCGTGGCTCAGCCAGCGCTGGGCGGCGTCGAGATAGGTCGGCATGTTGGCGATCAGACCCTGGAGCTGACTGCCGAGCACCGGCACGATGATCATCAGCGCCAGGAGCGCCAGCAGAATAAACAGCACGAGGATCACCGCCGTCGCCACCGCCCGCGACAGGCCGAGCCGCTCGAGACGGTCGGCGACCGGATCGAGCAGATACGCGAGCGCCATGCCGGCGACGAAGGGCAAGAGGATCGACGAGAAGACGTAGAGCAGCAGGCCGAAGGCGAGGGCTGCCCCAGTCCAGAAGAGAACCGTGTTCCTGAGCTTCACGCGCCGCCCTCACCCTTGCATGAACGCCAGCCAGCTTCTGACGTAGGCGGCGGCGGAGACCAGGGTCAAGGCCGCCACTACCCAAACCATGATATCCACAAGCGGCCCGAACTGCCATGCGAGGCCGAGGACGGCGAGCAGCAGCGCGGCATAGACGATCTGCGCCGCCGTGTTGGCCTTGGAGATCATCAGCGGCACGATCGGCACCGGCCTGGACGCCAGCCAGGACAGGATGACGCCGCCGACGATCAGCACGTCGCGGCTGACCACCAGCACGGCGAGCCACATCGGCGCGTGGCCGGTGGCCGCCAGCACCACGAAGATCGACACCAGGAGAGCCTTGTCGGCCACCGGGTCGAGCAGGCGGCCAAGCTCGCTCGCCTGCCCCGGCACGTGGCGGGCGATGGCGCCGTCGACGCCGTCGGAGATGCCGGCGATGACGAAGATCGCGAAGGCCCAGCCGAAGTCGCCGTCGAGCAGCAGCAGGATGATCGCCGGAACGGCGATCAGGCGAGCCAGCGTGATGAGATTGGGTATGGTCAAGGTCAGCCCCGGCGGAGAGTCCTGCCTCATTTGAGCATCGCCAGGGCGCTTTCCAAGACCGACCTCCGGCCAAGCCGCCGCTTTGGCGGCGCCGGAGGCGGGAAAATCACAGTTTGGACTTGTCATTTGCCGCCGTTTCGGCTTCTTGCCGGATATCCATCGAACCGGAGGCGCGAAGTTCCATGAACGGCAGGAACGGGCTCACCTATCGCGACGCGGGCGTCGACATCGACGCCGGCAACGCCCTCGTCGACCGCATCAAGCCGCTGGTCAAGGCGACGCGGCGGGTAGGCGCCGACGCCGAGATCGGCGGCTTCGGCGGTCTGTTCGACCTCGCCGCCTGCAAGTTCCGCGACCCCGTGCTGGTGGCCGCCAACGACGGCGTCGGCACCAAGCTCGCGGTCGCCATCGAGGCGGGCATCCACGGCTTCGTCGGCATCGACCTCGTGGCGATGAGCGTCAACGACCTCGTCGTGCAGGGTGCCGAGCCCTTGTTCTTTCTGGACTATTTCGCTACCGGCCGCCTGTCCGTCGACACAGCCGCCGAGGTGGTGGCCGGCATCGCCGAGGGCTGCAAGATGGCCGGCTGCGCGCTGATCGGCGGAGAGACGGCCGAAATGCCCGGCATGTACAAGGACGGCGACTACGATCTCGCCGGCTTCGCGGTCGGCGCCGTCGAGCGCGACGGCGTGCTGCCGAGAAGAGACGTCGGGGCCGGCGACGTCATCCTCGGCATCGCCTCGTCGGGCGTCCATTCCAACGGCTTCTCGCTGGTCCGCAAGATCGTCGAGCGCTCGGGCCTCGCCTACGCCGATCCCTCGCCCTTCTCGGCGGGCGAAACGCTTGGCGCGGCGCTGACCGTGCCGACCCGTATCTACGTCAAGTCCGTGCTGGCGGCGCAGCGAGAGACGGGTGCCATCAAGGCGCTCGCCCATATCACCGGCGGCGGCTTCGTCGACAACATCCCGCGCGTGCTGCCGGCCGGCGTCTCGGCCCGCATCGACCTTTCGGCCGTCGAAGTGCCCAAGGTGTTCGGCTGGCTGGCCGAGGTCGGCGGCCTCGATCAGGCCGAGTTGGTGCGCACCTTCAACTGCGGCATCGGCATGATCGCCGTGGTGGCGCCGGACGACGCCGAGCGCGTCGCCGCCGCGCTGACGGCGGCCGGCGAAAGCGTCGTTCGCTTCGGCGAGATGGTCGTCGATCCCGAGGGGCCGCGCACGCTGTTCGAGGGCGAACTGGCGATTTGAGGGCGATGAGCGGAATGGGCAAGCTTCAGGTCGGCATTCTGATTTCCGGGCGCGGCTCCAACATGGCGGCGCTGGTCGAGGCGGCGGCGGACCCGGCCTTTCCGGCCGAAATCCGCTGCGTGCTCTCCAACCGGCCCGATGCCGGCGGCCTCGATTTCGCCCGCCAACGCGGCATTGCGGCCGTCACCGTCGACCATAAGGCGCATGCCTCCAAGGCGGAGTTCGAGGCGGCGGTGACCGAAGCGCTCGTCGCCCACGGCGTCGATTTCGTCTGCCTCGCCGGCTTCATGCGCATCGTCTCGCCCGCCTTCATCGCGCGCTGGCACGACCGGCTGATCAACATCCATCCGTCGCTGCTGCCGTCCTATCGCGGCCTGCACACTCATGAGCGGGCGCTGGCCGACGGCGTCAAGCTGACCGGCTGCACGGTGCATTTCGTGCGGCCGGAAATGGACGTCGGGCCGATCGTCGCCCAAGCGGCCGTGCCAGTCATCGCCGGCGACACGCCGGACAGCCTCGCCGCCCGCGTGCTGACCGCCGAGCACCGCCTCTACCCCCTCGCCCTCAGGCTGATCGCCGAGGGCAAGGCGGCGGTGATCGGCGAAAGCGTCGAGATTGCACCCGACGCCGTCGACGAAACGGCGCGGCTGTTCTCAGCGATCTGATCCCTCAGAACAGGCTGCCCTGCGCCGGCGGCTCGTCGTCGGGGTCTGGCTTCGTCTCCTTCGGCGCGGCGTCGGCGACCAGCGGTTCGGCCAGCGGGGCGATCAGTTCCTCGCCGTCGTTGGCGACGCTGTTGACGCGCTCGCTGACCGGGATCGCCTCCAGAAGATCGTCGGGAGCCGGCCGCAGCAGATGGGCGACGTCCTGCGGCCGGCGACAGCCACAGTCGAGCCATTCGTCCCAGTCCTTCGGATCGAGGATCACCGGCATGCGGTCGTGCAGCGGGGCCATCAGCCGGTTGGCCGAGGTCGTCATGATGGCGCCGGTGTCGATCTCGCTGCCCTCGGCGCCCAGCCAGGTTTCCGAGAGGCCGGCGAAGGCCATCAGCGAGCCGTCGCGAGGGGCGATGTAATAGGGCATCCTGGTGGCGCCCATCTTTCGCCACTCATAGAAGCCGGAGGCGGGAACGAGGGAGCGGCGGTGGCGCATGGCGTTGCGGAAGGACGGCTTGTCGGCCGCCGTCTCGGCGCGGGCGTTAAACAGCAGCGACTGCGTCTTGGCCTCCTTGGCCCATGAGGGAATCAGGCCCCAGCGCACCAGACGGACGTGCCTGACGCCGTCGAGCCCGGCATCGATCACGGCGATCGGCTGGGTCGGCGCGATGTTGTAGCGGTGGCCGGCGTCGAGAAGACGCGCCGGATACTCCGGGTCCACGCGGTATCCGAACAGGTTCTGCATCGCCCTCAGCGAGGGGACGAGCACAAAGCGGCCGCACATCCGATATCGACTCCGAGAAACCAGCGGGAACGACAGTCTTAGCCGTTTTGCCGATGGGGAAACAAATGTCGGCGTAAGCTATTTGGCAACCTTGACGGCTGTATGTTTCCCACCAACGCATTTTTCGGCGCGGGGGACGAATTGGGGGCCACGGCTGTCACGGAGGAACTCGTGAGACCGGAGACCCGTTTCTCTCCGGAACGCCTCGTTGCTGCCAACATCCACCCCGACACCGGCCTTGCCACCGATTATCTCAACCATTTCAATGAAGTGGTGATGCTGATCGACATGCTGCCGATGATGCCGGACTGCGCGCCCGACGTCGTCGCCTGGCAGCCGCGCTCCTACGTCGAGCATTTCCGCCGGTCGCACTTCAAGGAGCGCGACCTCGCCATCGCCGCCTACGAGGTCTCCGACCCGGAGCGGCGGCGGGTGTTCGACGACACCGTCGCCCGGCTCGACGCCACCATGGCCGACCTGCAACGGATGATCATCGATGCGCCGATGGACGCGCTGCCCATCGAGCAACTGACCGACCTCTCGGAAATGCGCCTCAAGCCACTGCTCGCCCATGCCATGGGCCTGATCAACGGCGCGCCGGTGAGGACCATGGTCACCGAGGACACCGGCGACGCCCAGTCGGCCGTCGACGCGCTGTTCGGCTGACGCCGTGCCCTCCCCCGATCCCCGACCTCGCATCGGCGTCAGCGTCGGCGTCTGGCGCGGCGACGAGGTGCTCATCGTCGAGCGCTCCGGCGACCCGTATGGACGGGTATGGAGCTTTCCCGGTGGCCATCTCGAATGGGGCGAATCCCTCGATGACGCCGCCCGCCGCGAGGTGATGGAGGAAACCGGGCTCGCCGTCGCGATCGCTGGCGCGCCGCTGGTACACGAGGTGATTCTGGCCGGTGACGACGGCGCCACGGTGCGCCATTACGTGCTGATCGTCTTCGCGGCGACGGCGGCATCCGGCGCCGAACCCGTGGCCGCCTCGGACGCCGTCTCCGCCCGTTTCGTTCGGCCTGACAGGATCGCCGATTTCCCGGTCACGCCGGGGCTGGCCGACTTCGTCGCCCGCACGTGGACGGTTGTCGGCTGAGGCGCCGTCCTTGCTCCGGCCGATCGGACGGTCCAGAATGCGACCATCGGCAGCGGCAACCGAAAGGGGCGATACGTGCTGAAGATTCTGGCCGTGCTCGCGGCACTGTCCTCGGCGACGCCGCTTCTTGCCGCCGACGCGCCACCGCCCTATCAGGCCGACCTCACGCGCCTTTCGGAAGTGCTCGGCGCGGCCGCCTATCTCGACAGCCTGTGCGGCGGCCCGGACGCCGCCGACTGGCGTGGCAAGATGGCCGCCCTCATCGACGCCCAGGGCCTCGACGGGCCGGCGCGCCGCCCCTATGTCGAGGCCTTCAACCGCGGCCAGCGCACCTTCGCCACCGCTCATCGGCGCTGCACGCCAGCGGCGCGCGCCGTGCTCCAGCGCTATTTCGCCGAAGGCGCGCAACTCTCCGACCGCATCGGCCAGCGCTTCGGCCGGACCGGCGATTCGGCCGCCGCGCCCGCCCGCTGACGGTTACCGGCCCGTTAACCGCATTTGTTCAAACTCGTTAACGGTCTTTAACGGATGGCGTTGCGTCTTGGTCCGATGATGGTAGTGTGGCCGCCGTCGATGATGTGGATCGGCGGCGCCTCGGGTGCCCGTCGATCCCCAAGGGGACGGATGGGGCCGATGTCGGATATGCGGGACGAACTGCTGGAGCCGGTCGAGGCTGCGGTGGGTGACAACTTCAAGCATCGGGCCATGACTCACATGGAGCGCGCCTTCGACGACGCCGACGACGACGGCATTCCCGTCGACGCGGTCGCCCACGCCGCGCTGTTCGCCGCCCTGACCACGCTCGTCGAATGCTTCGGCGAGGAGAGCGTCGCCCGCCTCGTCTCCGAATTGCCCGAGAAGATTTCGTCGGGCGGCTATACGCTGTTGCGCACCTTGCAGTAAGGCGGGGGGCAGTAGGCGGGGTAGCAAGGCGGCTCGGACCGCCGCGCGGGGCCGGGGGAAGACATGCGGATGTCGATCGGAGCGCTTCTGTTCGCCGCGGCGATCGCGGCGGGCCTGTCGTGTGCCGCGTCGCCCGCTCTCGCCTTTGGAACGCAATCGCCGGTGGACGCCAGACCGCCGTCGGGCGGCAGCGGCTTCGGCTTCAGCATTCCCGGCAACCAGGATGGCTTCGGCACCGCTCTGCCCGACCAGCCGCCCGAGCAACCGGCCGCGCCCCTCCCCGAAGTGCATTACGATCTCTCGACACTGCCGCCGGCCGTCGCCGCCATGCGTGACAGGATCGTCGCCGCCGCCCGCTCGGGCGACGAGGCGGAGATGCGGCAGGTGATCGGCCTGTCCAGTCCGCCGCCGACCTTTTCGTCGGCCGGCGAAGGCGATCCCATCGACATCCTGAAGGCAGCCTCGGGCGATGACGCCGGGCTTGAGATACTGGCCATCCTGCTCGACGTGCTCGACGCCGGCTGGGTGGTGAAGAACGAGGGCACGCCGCAGGCCCGCTATATCTGGCCCTATTTCGCCGAGCTGCCGCCCGATGCGCTCGACCGCCACCAGCTGATCGAGGCCTATCGCGTGCTGACCGCCGGCGACTTCGACGAGATGCGGGCGGTCGGCTCCTACGAGTTCTACCGGCTGGAGATCGCCGCCGACGGCCGCTGGCTGATGTTCATGGCCGGCGAATGATCCTGCCGGGGTTGAGGATGCCCTCGGGATCGAGCGCCGCCTTCAGGCGGGCCATCAGTTCCAAGTCGAGCGTCGGCTTGGTGGCCGCGAGGAGATCGACCTTCAGCCGGCCGACGCCATGCTCGGCGGCAACCGAGCCATCGTACTTTGCCACCACGGCGTGGACGACGGCGTTCATCTCCTCCCAGCGACCCAAGAAGGCCTGACGGTCGGCGCCCTCCGGCTGGCTGACGTTGAAGTGGATGTTGCCGTCGCCCATGTGGCCGAACGGCACCGGCCGGCAGCCGGGAAAGGCGGCGGCGACGGCGGCCATCGCCTCGTCGAGGAAGGCCGGCAGATCACCGATCGGCACGGAAACGTCGTGCTTGATGGAGCCGCCCTCCTGCTTCTGTACCTCGCTCATGCCGTGGCGGAGGCGCCAGAAGTCCTCCACCTGGGCGAGCGACTGCGCTACTGCGGCATCGCTCGCCTCGCCGGCCGCCATCGCCCCCTCCAGGATATCGACGAGCGTCGCCTCGGCTTCGGCGTCCGAGCGGCTGGAACTCACCTCGATCAGCACGTACCAGGGCGCCGTCGCCGTCGGCAGGCGGGCGCCCGGCAGATGGCGCAGGGCGAACTCCATGGCGAGGCCCGACATCAGCTCGAAACCGGTGAGGCCGAAGCCGGCCGCCCCTTGCGCGCGCGCCAGCAGATCGAGCGCCGCCGCCGCCGAGGCGACCGCGACGAAGCCGGCGGCGAGGCCGCGCGGACGGTGATGCAATCTCAGCGCCGCCGCCGTGACGATGCCGAGCGTGCCCTCCGAACCGATAAACAATTGTTTCAGATCATAACCGGCATTGTCCTTGCCGAGCCGGCGGAGGCCCTTCCAGACGCGGCCGTCGGCCAGCACCACCTCGAGGCCCAGCACCAGGTTGCGGGCGTTGCCGTAGGCCAGCACGGCGGTGCCGCCGGCGTTGGTGGCGATGTTGCCGCCGATCTGGCAGGAGCCGAGCGAGGCCAGCGTCAGCGGGAACAGGCGATCGGCCGCCTCGGCCGCCGCCTGCACGGTGGCGAGCGGCGTGCCGGCCTCGACGATCATGCTGTTGCCGAGCGGATCGATGGACCGCACCTTGTCAAGCCGTTCGAGCGAAACGACGATTTCGCCCCGCCCCGGCACCGGAATCTGGCCGCCGACCAGACCGGTGTTGCCGCCCTGCGGCACGATTGCCGTCTTCGTCTCATGAGCGAGACGCAGGATGGCGGCGACTTCCGCCGTGTCGGCCGGCCTCAGGACCAGAGGCGTTTCACCCTTAAAGAGATCGCGCCATTCGATGAGATAGCGCGCCTGATCGGCCGGCTCGACGAGGGCATGGCCGGGCGAGACGAGATCGGCGAAGCGGCGGACGAGGTCGGGTGCAAGCAAGGCGTTCATGCGGTGGAACGTATCGCCGTGAGCGTTCGCCGTCGAGAGCCGGCAACGGGGAACCGCGGTCACGGCGGGCGTACCGGCGGCGGCGCCCCGCGACTTGCTATTGTCACAATCCTTGTGTCATACGAGCACGACATCCGGATTTGATTAGGCGGGGTTACAAAATGGCAGGTGCTGTTGGGCTGATGGCGGGCAAGCGTGGCCTGATCATGGGGCTGGCCAATAACCGTTCCATCGCCTGGGGAATTGCCAAGTCGCTGCACGCCGCCGGCGCCGAAATCGCCCTGACCTATCAGGGCGACGCGCTCAGAAAGCGCGTCGAGCCGCTGGCCGCCGAACTGGACGGGCTGGTGGTCGGCCATTGCGACGTGGCCGAGGCCGACACCATCGACGCCGTGTTCGCGACGCTCGCCGAGAAGTGGGGCAAGATCGACTTCCTGGTGCACGCCATCAGCTTCTCCGACAAGGACGAGCTGACCGGCCGCTACGTCGACACCACCGAAGCCAACTTCCAGAAGACCATGCTGATCTCGGTCTATTCCTTCACGGCCGTCGCCCGCCGCGCCGAGAAGCTGATGGCCGACGGCGGCTCGATGCTGACGCTGACCTATTACGGCGCCGAGAAGGTGATGCCCAACTACAACGTCATGGGCGTCGCCAAGGCGGCGCTGGAGGCGTCGGTCAAGTATCTCGCCGTCGATCTCGGGCCGCAGAACATCCGCGTCAACGCCGTCTCGGCCGGCCCGATCAAGACGCTGGCCGCCTCCGGCATCGGCGACTTCCGCTACATCCTGAAGTGGAACGAGTATAACGCGCCGCTGCGCCGCACCGTCACCATCGAGGAGGTGGGCGACAGCTCGCTCTACCTCCTGTCCGACCTCGGCCGCGCCGTCACCGGCGAGGTGCTGCACGTAGACAGTGGCTATCACACCGTCGGCATGAAGGCGGTGGACGCGCCGGACATCTCGGTCGTCAAGGACTGACGAGGGATTGCCATTCAGCATCGCGAGGCCGGGCCGAAAGCCCGGCCTTTTTGCGTCCGCCTTGACAAGCGCGGCCGCCGCTCCTAGATGACCGGCCACGGGTGAGGGACCCCGGCCGCCCGCCGGCGCAAGCCATGGTGAAGTTCCCGTCGATCGCTTCCGTAACACGGCATCGAGACCTCTCGGCAATGCGGGCACCCTGTTCACGGTCGTTTCCGATGCCATACGGAGAACGGTCATGTCATCCCGACTACCATCGCTCGACGAGCTAAAAGCCCAGGCCCGTCGTCTCAGAAGTTCGCTTACTGACGCCGGTACCGACATCAGCCATTCGAAGTCGCTGGAGCTGATTGCCCGGCAATACGGCTTTGCCGACTGGAACACGCTGCACGCCAAGACCGGCAACGAGCCGCCGCGCCGCGACTGGAACCCCGGCGACCGCGTCAAGGGCCGCTATCTCGGTCAGGCTTTCGAGGGCACCGTGCTGGCGCTGAAGGCGGTCACCTCGATGCCCGGCTACGTCACCATCACCGTCGATTTCGACGAGCCGGTGGACGTGGTGGAGTTCGAGAGCTTCTCGGCCTTCCGCAAGCGAGTCACCGCCACCATCGACGAGACCGGCGTCAGCCCGTCGAAGACCTCGAACGGCCGGCCGCACATGGTGCTGGAAGGCTGAATTATTCCCTCAATCCCTGGCGAGCAGCGCCTTCGTCGCTCCGGCGACGTCGGCCTGCCGCATCAGGCTCTCACCGATCAGGAAGGTGTTGGCGCCGACCCGTGAAAGGCGGGCGAGGTCGGCCGGCGTGAACAGACCGGATTCGGCGACCAGGATGTGGTCATCAGGCACGTCCCGCGCCAGTTCCTCGGTGGTCTCCAGCCGCGTCTCGAAGGTGCGGAGATTGCGGTTGTTGATGCCGAGGAGCGGCGACGTCAGTTCCAGCGCCCGTTCCAGCTCGGCGGCGTCGTGAACCTCCAGCAGCACGTCCATGCCGAGCGCGACGGCGGTGTCCTCCAGCCGCTTTGCCGTGTCGTCGTCGACGGCGGCGAGGATGATCAGAATGCAGTCGGCGCCCCAGGCGCGCGCCTCGTAGACCTGGTAGGGCGAGAACAAAAAGTCCTTCCGGAGTGCCGGCAGCGCCGCCGCGGCGCGGGCAACCCGGAGGTAATCGGGGTGGCCCTGGAAGGACGGCGCGTCGGTCAGCACCGACAAGCAGGCCGCCCCGCCCGCCTCGTAGGCGCGGGCCAGTTCGGGTGGATCGAAGTTCGGCCGGATCAGCCCCCTCGACGGACTGGCCTTCTTGATCTCGGCGATCAGCGCGTAGTGGCCGGCGGCGAGCTTTTTCTCGATGGCGGCGCGAAAGCCGCGCGGGGGCGGCTCGTCGGTGGCCATTGCCTTGATCTCGGCAAGCGGGATGGCCGCCTCGGCGGCGGCGATCTCCTGCCGCTTGTAGGCTTCGATGCGGGCGAGGATGTCGGCCACGGGCGGTTCTCTCAGGCGTTGGAGCGGGCGACCAGACGGTCGAGCGCGGCGCGGGCGCGGCCGCTATCGATCGAGTCGGCGGCGAGCGTCACGCCGTCCTTCAGCGTCGGCGCCTGGTCGGCGATGACCAGGGCGGCGGCGACGTTGAGCAGCACCGTGTCGCGATAGGCGCCGGCGGCGCCGTCGAGCAGCGCCCGGAGCGCCGCGGCATTGTCTTCGGCCGAACCGCCGCGCACCGCTTCCGGCGAGTGATGCGGCAGGCCGACGTCGTCGGGCATCACGTCGAAGGCACGGACGTGGCCGTCCTTCAGCTCCGCGACATGGGTCGGGCCGGACAGCGTCATCTCGTCGAGGCCGTCGGAGCCGTGCACCACCCACACCGATTGCGAGCCTAGGGCGGCCAGCGTCTCGGCCACCGGCACCAGCCACTCGCGAGCGAACACGCCGACCAGCTGGCGGCGCACGCCGGCCGGATTGGACAGCGGGCCGAGGATGTTGAAGATGGTGCGCGTGCCGAGTTCCACCCGGCTCGGGCCGACGTGCTTCATCGCCGAATGATGCACCGGCGCGAACATGAAGCCGACGCCGGCCTCGCGGATGCAGGCGGCGATCGCCTCCGGACCGATGTCGATGCGGACGCCGAGCGCCATCAGCACGTCGGCGGCGCCCGACTTCGACGACAGCGCCCGGTTGCCGTGCTTGGCGACGGTGAGGCCTGCCCCGGCCGCCACGAAGGCCGAGGCGGTGGAGATGTTGAGGCTGCCGGAGGCGTCGCCGCCGGTGCCGACGATGTCGACCGCTTCGACCGGCGCCTCGACGCGCAGCATGCGCGAGCGCATGGACGACACGGCGCCGGCGATCTCCTCCACCGTCTCGCCGCGCACCCGGAGCGCCATCAGGAAGCCGCCGATCTGCGACGGCGTCGCCTCGCCGGTCATCATGATGTCGAAGGCCAGCGTGGCCTCCTCGCGGCTGAGGCTGCTGCCTGCGGCCACCTTGGCGATCAGGGTCTTGAAATCGGCCATCGTCGTCACCCCGTGCCGCGCGTCTCCGGCGGATCGCCGCGCCCGGACCCCTTCGTCAGTTGGCGTTGCCGGAACCGACCACCGCGTTGAGCAGCGACTGGTTGACGGTGGTGCCGAACTCTTCCTGCGCCGCGCCGAGATACTGGCCGTAGAGGCCCTGCCCCACGGCGGAGGCGATCTTGTCGGCGATGTCGACGGCGTCGCCCGCGCCCTCGGGCATCGGCGGATTGGTGACCTCGGCCACCTGCAGCACGATGCGCGTGCCGTCCGGGCCGGGAATCGCCGCCACGTGCCCCTTGGGGCCGGCGAAGGCGGCGTTGACGCCCTCCGCGCCGAGGCCGGCGTCGCCCGCCTGACGCGTCACGTTGGCGGCGGTCTCCACCTCCACCGACGCCGTGCCGGCAAGGCTGTCGATCGGCGTGCCGCCCTCCAGCGCCTTGACCATCTCGTCGGCCTTGGCGGCCAGGCGGACCTGCGCCTCGGCGTCGGTCCAGGCGACGACCGCCTTGTCCTTCACCTCGTCGAGCGTGCGCTCGCGGCCCGGCGTCACCTTGGCGACATTGTACCAGATGAAGCCGTGATTGACCGATAGTGGCTCGTTCTCGCCGCCCTCGTCGGCGGCGAAGGCCGCCTTGAGCAGATCCGTCTGGTCGGGCAGGCCGGCCACCGGCTGGCCGTCGGGGCCGTTGCCCTCGCTGTCCACCTCGGCGGAGATCAGCTTCAGCTTGAAGCGGGTGGCCACCTCCTGCAGCGTGGCGCCGCCGGCAAGGGCATCCTCCACCTCGTCGTGCATCTCCAGCACCGAACGCTCGGCCGCCTTGGCGGCGATCGCCTTGCGGATGTCGGGCGCCACCTCGGCCAGCGTCTTGGTGTGGGCCGGCTGAATCTCGGTGACGCGCAGGATCACCGTGCCGAACGACGACTTCACCGGCTCGCTCGGCGCGTTGAGCGCCAGGCCGAAGGCTGCGTCGGCCACGGCGGGGTCGAGCACCTTGTCGCGGGCCAGAAGCCCGAGATCGACGTCCTCCGGTTTGGAGCCGGCGTCGGCGATCAGCTGGTCGAAGCTGATGCCGGACTTGAGCTTGGCGGCCGCCGCGGCAGCTTCTTCCTCGGTCGCGTAGAACAGTTGCTGGATGCGGCGCTGCTCGGGCGCGCCATACTGATCCTTGGTGCGGTCGTATTCGCGCGATACCTCCTCGTCGGTGACCGCGGCGGGATCGGCGACGGCGTCCGGCGTCAGCGCCAGCGCCTCGACGACGCGGAATTCCGGCGCCCGGAAGTCGCCCTTGTGTTCGTCGTACCACGTGGCGAGCACGTCGTCGGCCGGCTTGTCGATCGGCTCAACCTGAGCACGGGCCAGCGTCAGGTAACGGACCTCGCGCGCCTCGTTCTGGTAACGGTAGATAGCGGCGACCATGGTCTTCGGCACGGTGAGGCCGCCGATCAGGCCCGACGACATCTGCCGGCTGAGTTCCTCGGTGCGCCGCTGGGCGATGAACATCGCCTCGTTGAGGCCGTTCTGGTTGAGGAGCTGGGCGAAATAGTCGCGGTTGAAGGTGGCGGCGCCGGGCGCGCGAAGCTGCGGATCGTCGGCGATGCCGCGGGCGAGACGCTCGTCGGAAACGCCGAGGCCGGTGGCGGCGGCCATGTCGGCCACCGTCGCGTCGGCCATCAGCGCGCCGAGCGTCTGCTGCGGCAGACCGATGGAGCGGGCCATGTCGGGCGTCAGCGCCTGGCCGATCTGGCGCGACAGCGCCTGCGACTGCCGCTGGTAGGCGCGCTGGAATTCGCCGAGCGTGATCTTGGTGTTGCCGACGGTGGCGAGCGTGTCGGAATGCGAGGCTCCGAGGCGGGAGCCGACGCCCCAGCCGATGAAGGACAGCGTCAGAAGGCCCAGAAAGATCTTGGCAGGCAGCGTATTCGCCCCGCGGCGCATTGAATCAAGCATTGTGTCGTCCGTCTCGGGGGCGCCTGGCGCCCGTCCATCCCAGTCGCCGCCGGCCTTGCTCGGCCGGTTCGGCGGGCCGGATCATAGGGGCGGCGGCCTCCTGCCGCAAGCGCCGGTTTTGCCTGACAAAGCGGCGGAAATCCTGCTTCCGGGCGCGCGGCCGGCCACCTTCGTAGTCAATAGCCCTTGCTAGCGCGGCCGGTCGGCCGGATATAAATGCGCTTGCGGATTTCCGCCTGCAAAATCATCCTCCGCGTCGCTTCCGGCATTTGCTCCGGAGCCCGGTTTGGGTTAATCCACGCCCACGCAACCGCACATCGAAGGAACGAGACCATGTCCGTCAAGCCGCTGGTGGCCGGAAACTGGAAAATGAACGGCCTCAAGGCCTCCGTCGCCGAATTCGAGGCCATCGCGGCCGGCTACGACGCCGCCCTCAAGGCCAAGGCCGAGCTGGCGATCTGCCCGCCGTTCACGCTGGTCGCCGCCTTCGCCGAGAAGGGCCTGCTGCCGGTCGGCGGCCAGGACTGCCACGCCAAGGTGTCGGGCGCCCACACCGGCGACACTTCGGCCGAGATGCTGAAGGACGCCGGCGCCACCTACGTCATCGTCGGCCACTCCGAGCGCCGCACCGACCACGCCGAGACCGATACGATCGTCAAGGCCAAGACCGAAGCCGCCTGGCGGGCCGGCCTCGTCGCCATCGTCTGCGTCGGCGAGACGCATGCCGAGCGCACCGGCGGCAAGACGCTCGACGTCGTCGGCACCCAAGTCGCCGGCTCGCTGCCCGACGGCACGACGGCCGCCAACACCGTCATCGCCTACGAGCCGGTGTGGGCGATCGGCACCGGCCTGACGCCGACCGCCGGCGACGTCAAGGAAGTGCACAACTTCATCCGCAAGGAACTGGTCAAGCGCTTCGGCGAAGAGGCCAACGGCATCCGCATCCTCTACGGCGGCTCGGTGAAGCCGTCGAACGCCGCCGAGCTGATGGCCGTCGAGGACGTCAACGGCGCGCTGGTCGGCGGCGCCTCGCTGAAGGCCGCCGACTTCCTCGGCATCGCCGCCGCCTACAAGTGACGATACCGGCTCCGGCGCCACGCCGCGCCGGAGCCGCCTTTCCCGGACGCCGCCAGGAGGGCGGGTCGCGATCCTCGGTAAAATGGGTTAAAGGTCGTCGGGCGGCCATGAGGGCCGTGCGCGGTCGTTCCCCTTCTTCCCCGAGACACCCCCATGACCTTCGACACCGTCCTCAGGAACGGCACCGTCGTCAACCACGACGGCATCGGCGTGCGCGACATCGGCATCCGTGCCGGCCGCATCGCCGAGATCGGCGATCTCTCCCGCGCCTCGGCCGGCGAGACGATCGACTGCACCGGCCTCACCATCCTGCCCGGCGTCATCGACAGCCAGGTGCATTTCCGCGAGCCGGGCGCCACCCACAAGGAAGACCTCGAAACCGGCTCTCGCGCCGCCGTGCTCGGCGGCGTCACCGCCGTCTTCGAGATGCCCAACACCAACCCGCTGACCACCAGCGCCGAGCGGCTGGCCGACAAGGTGGCGGCCGGCACTCACCGCATGCATTGCGATTTCGCCTTCTGGGTGGGCGGCACGCACGGCAACGTCGGCGACATTCCCGAGCTGGAGCGCCTGCCGGGCGCCGCCGGCATCAAGGTGTTCATGGGTTCGTCGACCGGCGACCTCTTGGTAGCCGACGACGACGGCGTCGCTGCCATCCTCGGCGCGACGCGCCGCCGCGCCGCCTTCCATTCCGAGGACGAGGCGCGGCTGATCGAGCGCAAAGCGCTCCGCGTGCCCGGCGACCCGTCGAGCCATCCGGTGTGGCGCGACGTCGAGGCGGCGCTGAAGTCGACAGAGCGGCTGGTGCGCATCGCCCGCGCCAAGGGCGCCCGCATTCACGTGCTGCACATCTCCACCGGCGAGGAGATGGATTTCCTCAAAGATCACAAGGACGTCGCCACCGTCGAGGTGACGCCGCACCATCTGACGCTGAGCGAAGCCGACCACCAACGGCTCGGCACGCTTCTGCAGATGAACCCGCCGGTGCGCTCGGCCGCCCATCGCGACCGCATCTGGCGCGGCATCTCGCAAGGCATCGCCGACGTGCTCGGCTCCGACCACGCGCCGCATACGCTCGAAGAAAAGGCCAGGCCCTATCCCGACAGCCCCTCGGGCATGACCGGCGTGCAGACGCTGGTGCCGATCATGCTCGACCACGTCAACGCCGGCCGCCTCAGTTTGCAGCGCCTCGTCGACCTGACATCGGCCGGCCCGGCCCGCATCTTCGGCATCGCCCGCAAGGGCCGCATCGCCGTCGGCTACGACGCCGACCTCACCGTCGTCGACCTGAAGCGTCGCGAGACCATCCGCAATTCATGGATCGCCTCGCGCTGCGGCTGGACGCCCTATGACGGCGTCGAGGTTACCGGCTGGCCGGTCGGCACCATCGTGCGCGGCGGCCGCGTCATGTGGGAGGGCGACCTGGCGACGCCCGCCACCGGCGAGCCCGTCCGCTTCCTCGAAGCCCTGCCGCGGGGAGCCTGAGATGACCTCGTCCCTCAGCCATCTCGACGAGACCGGCGCCGCCCACATGGTCGACGTCAGCGACAAGGCGGTCACCGCCCGCACGGCGATCGCCGGCGGCAAGGTGGTGATGAGCGCCGAAACGCTGGCGCTGATCGTCGAAGGCCGCGTGCCGAAGGGCGACGTGATCGCCACCGCCCGCCTCGCCGGCATCATGGCCGCCAAGAAGACATCCGACCTCATTCCGCTCTGCCATCCGCTGCCGATCAGCAAGGCGGCGATCGACATTTCGCCCGATCCGACGCTGCCCGGCCTCGAAATCACCGCCATCGTCCGCTGTTCCGGCAAGACCGGCGTCGAGATGGAGGCGCTGACCGCCGTTTCCGTGGCCTGCCTCACCGTCTACGACATGGTGAAGGCGGCCGAGAAAGGCGTGCGCATCGAGGCCATCCGCCTCATCGAGAAGGACGGCGGCAAGTCGGGCCGCTGGCTCGCTGATACGTGACGCCGGGAGAAGCCGCATGGCGCTGATGTCCGTCGACGACGCCCAGGCCGCGCTCCTGGCCGGCGTCGGTCCCACCGAGGCCGAATGGCTGGAGCTGGCCGCCGCCGGCGGCCGCACCCTGGCCGCCGATCTCGTCGCTCTCCGAACCCAGCCGCCGGCCGATCTGTCGGCCATGGACGGCTATGCGCTGGGGCCTGGCGACGGCTGGTTCACCGTGACCGGCGAATCGGCGGCCGGCCATGCCTTCGCCGGATCGCTCGGCCCCGGCGAGGCGGCGCGCATCTTCACCGGCGCGCCGGTGCCGGCCGGCGCCGACCGGGTGGCCTTGCAGGAAGACGCCGAGCGGCAGGGCGACCGCGTGCGCTTTGCCAGCCTGCCACCGGTTGGCGCCAACATCCGTCGGCGCGGCATCGATTTCTCCGAGGGCACGGTCGGCCTTGCCGCCGGCACGCTGCTCGGCGTCGGCGCGCTGGGCCTCGCCGCCGCCATGAACCACGCCCGCCTGCCGGTCCGGCGGCGGCCGCGCGTCGCGCTGATCGCCTCGGGCGACGAACTGGCGGCGCCGGGCGCGGCCGTGCTGCCGCACCAGATCGTCGCCTCGTCGTCGGTGGCGCTGGCCAAGCTCGTCGCGGATGCCGGCGGCGAGGCCGTCGATCTCGGCATCGCGCCCGACAACCTGGATGCCCTGCGGCGCCACATCCGGACGGCGCTCGACGGCGGCGCCGACGTCGTGGCGGTGATCGGCGGCGTGTCGGTCGGCGACCACGACCACACACGCGCCGCTTTCGCGGCCGAAGGCGTCGAGCCCGGCTTCTGGAAGATCGCCATGCGGCCCGGCAAGCCGCTGATGCACGGCCGCATCGGCAATGTCCACGCCCTCGGCCTGCCGGGCAATCCGGTGTCGACGCTGGTCACCGGCCTGATGTTCCTCGCCCCGCTGGTCCGGGCGATGCTCGGCCGCGCCGACGTGCTCCCCATCGCCGAGACGGCGGTACTCGGCACGCCGCTCGTCGCCAACGACCTGCGCCGCGACTTCCTGCGCGCCCGCCTGGTGGTCGAGGACGGCCGGCCGATCGTCACGCCGGTCAGCAGCCAGGATTCCTCGCTGCTGTCCATGCTGGCGGAAGCCAACGCGCTGATCGTCCGGCGGGAGTTCGCACCGGCCGCGGCGGCCGGCGACGCGGTGGACGTCATCCGGCTTTAGGACGCCGCCTCGAGCTGCCGCTCCGGCGGGGTAGCGCTATCCGGCGTCCGCATCGGCCAGCGCGCCGAGCGCTCGACGCGGTTGCGACCGCGTGCCTTGGCGGCGTAGAGGGCGGCGTCGGCCCGCTCCAGCGTCTCGTGGGCGGTGCCGCCGACGCGCGCCACCGCAAAGCCGATGCTGACCGTCACCCATCCCTGCGGCGAGTCCGGATGCGGAATGTTCATCTCCTCGATCGCGCCGCGCAGCGCGTCGAGGCGCCCGGCGATCCGTTCGGAGCAGTCGTCGGCCAACAGGATGGTGAACTCCTCGCCGCCGTAGCGGGCCACTGTCTCCAAATCCGGCGTAACGCAGCGCTTCAGCGCCTCGGCCACCATTTGCAGCACCGAATCGCCGGTGCCGTGGCCGAAGCGGTCGTTGAAGCGCTTGAAGTGGTCGATATCGAGCATGGCGATGGTGAAGCGCTCGCCGGCGCCGAGCCGCGCGTCCCAGCGCAGCAACTGAGCTTCGAGGGCGCGACGATTGTCGAGGCCGGTGAGGGCGTCGGTACGGCTCGCCTGTTCCAGCCGATCGACCATCAGGTTGAGCGCCGACGACAGCACCGAGAATTCCCGGAAAGGCGAGCGGATCGTCACCCGCTCGCTGCGATCGCCGGCTGTGATACGGCTGGCGAACTCGGTCATCCGTCTGAGGCCGCGCAGGATGAGCAGTTCCAGCGCCATCCACAGGAAGACGGCGATCACCAGCGCCTCCAGGCAGACCAGGGCGACGGCCACCATCATCTCGTGGAATGCCTTGGCGTATATGTCGCCGATCGGTGTCGACAACACGATGCGCCCTGATGTCATCGGCAGCTTGACGACACCGGTCAGCGACGATCCCACGCCGTAGGTGGCGGGCGGAATGAGACCGGTGGTCATGGTCCGTGCCCGGTCCAGCGTCGGGCCGTCGAACGGCGCCGCCGCCTCGTCGAACGCCACGGCGTCGAGAATCCGGCCGTCGGCATCGATGAGTTCAGCACGGGCCAGCGGCACCTGGAATTGCTGGAAGGTCTGCCGCTTCAGCGAGAACAGGTCGAGCGACACCGCCACGATGAAGGAGACGGCGCCGCCGCTACGCACGGCGCGAGCCGTGGCCAGCGTGACCTTGCCGTTGATCTTGCTGGTCAGGATGTCGCCCCAGACGGCCGAGGACGAGTAGAGGCTGTTGATGAAGTAGCGACGGTCGGCGAAGGAGACGCCGACGGCGCGCGGCTCGGTCGAGCAATAGGCGACGCCCTGCGGCGTGAGCAGCGAGATCCGATCCACCCGCGCGTAGGCGTCGGCGACGCGGCGCAGCGTCTTGCCGCAGGCTTCGGGCGTGACGTGGCGCAGCGAGTCGATGAGGGCGACGGTGGCGGACAGGCTCTCCAGGTCCTTCCGCACCTCGCCGAACAGGTCCTCGGCCCGGACCAGCGACAGCTGCATGCTGCGCTCGGCCACGGTCAGGGACATTCGCATGTTCCGGTCGGCACGCATGATCTGGCCGACCAGGAACGGCGCCAGGCTGAGGCAGATCGCCATAAGGATGACAAGCCGGATACGCATGTGCCGTCGTGCCGCTCCGATCGGGCCGGCAAAGGATATTGGAAGCCGCATCCATCATAGGAGGTCCGGGTAAACAATTCGTCCTCGGGCCGGGGCGCCTTAGGCGTCGGCCGGCACGCCGATCAGCGCGGCTATCCTTTCGGCGTCCTCAGGTATGGTCGGGTTGTAGACCACCATGCTGAGATCGGTGCGGCCGTCGACGGCGAAGGCGGAATACTCGAAGGCGATCGGCCCGATCACCGGGTGGCGGATGTGCTTGATGGCCTCGCCATGCGGCCCCTGAACGTGGTTGTCGTCCCAGAAGGCTCGGAACTCCGGCGACAGGCCGCAGAGTTCGGCGACGAAGGATTCGACCATCGCCGCGGCGCCGGCCCGCATGGCGTCGACGCGGAACGCCCCCAGCGCGAAGCGGGCGACGCTCTCCCAGTCGTACTGGGCGGCGCGGGCGCGCGGATCGAGGAAGAGATAGCGCAGGATATTGCGCTTTTCGGGCGGCAGCGCGCCATAGTCGAGCAGCATGACGCTGGCCGCCGCGTTCCAGGCCACCACGTCCCATATGGCGGTGCGGATCAGCGCGGGCGTCGGGTCGAGCGCGTCGAGCACCCTTTGCAGACGCGGCGTGACGGCGTCGCCCGCCTGATAGCGCGCCTCCGGCGGCCTGCCGAGACCGAGCAGGAACAGGTGCTCGCGCTCGACGTCGGTGAGCAGCAGCGCCCTGGCGATGCGGTCGAGGACGTCGGCCGACGGGGCGCCGCCGCGCCCCTGTTCCAGCCAGGTGTACCAGGTGGGGCTGATGCTGGCCCGCTGCGCCACCTCCTCGCGCCGCAATCCCGGCGTGCGCCGGCGTCCGGCGGGAAAGCCGAGCGTCACCGGATCGAGCCTGGCACGGCGATCGCGCAGAAAGTGGCCGAGGCGGCTCTCCGGGCTGGTCTGGTCGGTCATCCTGTTAGCCATCATACCATGATAAGGTCACTACTTTACCAGGATATCAGATCGTCGCAGGTTCGTCGCCATCGAACTCAGGAGACTTGCAGATGCGTGTTTTCGTCACTGGCGCCACCGGCAACATCGGTTCCCATGTCGTTGGGGAGCTGATCGCCGCCGGCCATCAGGTGCTTGGCCTCTGCCGCTCGCCGGACAAGGAAGCGGTGCTCGTCGCGGCCGGCGCCGAGGTGCTGCGCGGCTCGATCGTCGATCCCGAGGTGCTGAAGCACGGCGCCCGGCAGTCGGACGGCGTCATCCACCTTGCCTTCAACCACGATTTCTCGCGCTTCGTGCAGAATTGCGAGGACGACCGGGCGGTGATCGCCGCGCTCGGCGAGGCGCTGAGCGGCACCGCGAAGCCGCTGGTCATCACCTCCGGCACGCCGATTGCCAACACGGTGCCCGGCGAGCCGGCCAGGGAGAACAACCCGATCCTCGGCGCCGACCGCCATCCCCGCGCCGCGTCGGAGGAGGCGGCGGCTGCCGTCGCTGCGGCCGGCGTCAACGTCTCGGTGGTGCGGCTGCCGCAGGTTCACGACACCTTGAGCCAGGGACTCGTTTCGCCGGCCATCGCCATGTTCCGCAACAATGGCTTCTGTGCCTATGTCGGGGACGGGCTCAACCGCTGGCCGGCTGCGCATATCACCGACGTGGCGCGCCTCTACCGGCTGGCCGTCGAACGGGCCGCGCCCGGCGCCAAATACCACGCGGTGGCCGAGGAAGGCGTGCCGATGCGCGACATCGCCGAGGCGGTCGGCCGGCGGCTGAGTCTGCCCGTCAGATCGCTGACGGCGGAGGAAGCGGCGGCCTTCTTCGGCTGGCTCGTCCTGTTCGCCGGCCACGACATGCCCGCCTCCAGTGCGCTGACGCGGCAGACGCTCGGCTGGCAGCCGACCGGTCCGGGATTGCTCGACGATCTCGCCCGGCTCGACATGCCTCAAGGCTGAGGCTCCGGCGCGGCGGCCGTCACCGGCCGCCCGTCCCTCCTTGCGCTTCCCTCTTCCCCTGCCTATGCTCGATCCGTCTCAAGGGGGTGTCCGGCCGAGCCGGACTGAGAGGAGCGATCCAACCCCACGAACCTGATCCGGATCATGCCGGCGGAGGGATTGAGGCGGACGGCTCCGGTCTCCGGTTGCCACACGTCTTCTTGTCCGCGGGCGATCTTCGCGCAAGGAGAACGCCGATGCCCACCCTGACCATTGCCGACGTCCACGCCCTCCACGAGAAGGTGCGCGCCGACCGGCCGCTCGTCCACAACATCACCAACTTCGTGGCGATGACCATCGCCGCCAACGTGCTGCTTGCCGCCGGTGCCTCGCCGGCCATGGTGCATTCGGTCGACGAGGTCGAGGATTTCGGCCGCATTGCCCAGGCGCTGACCATCAACATCGGCACGCTGTCGTCGGAATGGATCGCCGGCATGAAGCTCGCCGCCGCCGTCTACCGCGCGGCCGGCAAGCCGGTGGTATTCGATCCTGTGGCGGTCGGCGCAACGCGGCTGCGCAACACGGCGGCCGCCGACCTCGTCGCCATGAAACCGACGGTGATCCGCGGCAACGCCTCGGAGATCATGGCGCTGGCCGGCGTCGCCGGCATCGCCTCGAAGGGCGTCGACAGCTCGGCCAGCTCCAACGCCGCCCTCGACAGCGCCCTTGCGCTGGCCCGGTCGAGCGGCGCGGTGGTGGCCGTCACCGGCGAGACCGACTACGTCACCGACGGCACTCGCACCATTGCCATCGACGGCGGCCATCCGCTGATGCCGCTGTCGACGGCGCTCGGCTGTGCGCTGACCGGCCTCGTCGGCGCCTTCGTCGCCGTCGCCCCGGCTTTCGAGGGCACGGTGGCGGCGCTCGCCACCTACGCGGCGGCCGGCGCCATCGCCGGCAAGCGCGTCAAGGGGCCGGGCTTCCTGCCGCAGGAGCTTTGCGACGCGCTCTACGCGCTCGATCTGGCCGGCCTCGAGGCCAACGCGGCGATCCGCGCGGTCTGACGGCGGTCAGCCCTCGTCGGCGGCCGTTCGCACCGGCGGCGTCAGGGGCTCGGGTACCGGCCGCGTCGTCAGACGCTCTTGGCCGGACATCACGTCGCCCTGCACCTGCGCCGTCAGCCGCTCGGCATCGAGGCGACGGATGGTTTCCAGCGCCTCGACCGTCCTCTCCTCCGAGCAGCCGAGCGCCCGCAGGCCTTCGGCGCCGAGGCGCAGGGCCGATTCGAAGGTCTCGCGCACCTCGACGTCGACGCCGGCCCGGATCAGCTCGATCGAGTGGACGCGGTCGAAGGATCGGACCAGCAGCTTCGCCAGCGGGAATTCGGCCTTCACCAGCTCGACGATGCGGTTGGCCGCCTTGCGGTCGTCGACGCAGACCAGGATCACCTCGGCCTCGGCGGCGCCGGAGTGGTGCAGCGTGTCGAGCCGGGTGCCGTCGCCGTAAAAGATGCGGAAGCCGAACTTGCCGGCCTCGCGGATGCGGTCGGGATCGTTCTCGATCATCGCCACGTCGACGCCGCGCGACAGCAGCAGTTGGGCGGCGATCTGACCGAAGCGGCCGAAGCCGATCAGCAGCACGCGACCGCGCAGATCGCGCGCCGCCTCGACGCCGTCGAGCGACTTCTCTTCCTCGCGGCGGAAGCGGCCGGCAATGGCCAGCACCAGCGGCGTCAGCGCCATGGAGAGAATGATCACCGTCGAGAACAGGGCGTTGTCGCCGGCCGTCAAAACGCCGACGCCGGCCGCCGTCGTGTAGAGCACGAAGGCGAATTCGCCGCCCTGTGCGAACATCAGGGCACGGCGGAACGCCGGGCGGTGGCCGGATCCGAACAGGCGCGCCACCGCATAGATGCCGAGCGCCTTGACCACGGCGAAGGCGACGAGCAGGCCGATCAGCAACGGCCAGCGATCGACGACGATGCCGATATCCAGCGACATGCCGACGGCGAGGAAGAACAGGCCCATCAGCAGGCCCTTGAACGGCTCGATGTCGGCCTCGATCTGGTGCCGGTAGCTCGATCCCGACAGCATGACGCCGGCGAGGAAGGTGCCCATGGCCATCGAGAGGCCGACCGCCTCCATGAGTAACGCCGCGCCGAGCACCACCAGCAGCGCGCCGGCCGTCAGCACCTCGCGGGTACGGGCGCGAGCCAGCAGGCCGAAGAAGGGATCGATCAGATAGCGGCCGGTGAGCAGCAGCGCCGCCACCGCTGCGACGCCCAGCCCGATGCCGCTCCAGCCGGCGCCGCCCTCCCCGCCCGGCGCGATCAGCACCACGAAGGCGAGGAGCGGCACGATGGACAGGTCCTCAAACAGCAGGATCGACACCGCCTTCTGGCCGTCCGGGCCGGCCAGTTCGCCGCGCTCCTGCAGCATGGACATGATCACCGCCGTCGACGACATCACGAAGCCGGCGCCGGCGATGAAGGCGGCGGCCGGCGGCAGGCCGAAAGCCAACATGCCGACCGTCGTCAGCAGGCCGGCGCAGACGACCACCTGCGTCAGACCAAGGCCGAAGATCTGGCCACGCATGGCCCAGAGCTTCTGCGGCCTGAGTTCCAGCCCGATCAGGAACAGGAACATGACGACGCCAAGCTCGGAGACGTGCAGGATGGCCGCCGGATCGGGGAACAGGCCGAAGGCCGAGGGGCCGACCAGCGCGCCGGCCGCGAAATAGCCGAGCACCGAGCCGAGGCCAAGTCGCCGGAACAGCGGCACCGCCAGCACGCCGGCCGCCAGCAGCACCACCGCCGGGCCGATCGTCGATCCGAGTCCCGCCACCGCCATGCCGCACCCCGCCTCGCGTGTTTATACGGAGTGTGATCCGAAACGAGCGCCGGGCGCAAGCCGCCTCAGCCGGCCGGCCAGCACGGCGAGCAGCGAATAGGCCAGGCAGAGAGCAAGCTGGGTGAAGATGGCGCCTTCCACCGAGCGCAGGTCGGCGCCCATCTGGTTGACGCGTACCAGCGCCGGCACCGCCGTCGTCGAGGGAATGGCGAGGGCGAGCGCATGCAGCGGCGCCGGCATCGCCTCGGCCGGCCATGAGACGCCGGACAGGAAGAACAGCGGCATGCCGAGCACCACCAGGAAGAAGATCACGCCCTCTTTGGTCGGGATCAGCCGGGCGACGGCGAAGCCCATGGCGGTGACGGCGGCGAGGAAGGGCAAGGCCACCGCGTACATGACGGCGACATCGCCGATGCGCGGCAGCTTGTAGGCCCAGGGCAACAGCACCAGCACCACGCCGGCCCAGAGGGCGTAGAGGCCGACGTAGACGACGGCGTCGGCGACGGTGGCGAGAGCGCCGTCCGGCCGGCGACCGGCCTTGAGGTTGCCGATGCCCATCAGCAGCGTCTGTTGCAGGATCAGCACGAAGACGGCCGGCAGCACGAAGCTGGCGTAGCCGCCGGCCGGGTTGAACAGCGGCACGGCGGTGACGCGCAGCGGCTCGACCACGGCCATCGCCGTGGCCGTGTCGACGCCGGAGGCGGCAAGCCGCCCCACCTGCACCTCGGCCCCGAGGCTGCGCGCCGCGTTGGTGAGCGCCGACGACATCACCGAGTTCAGCAGGAAGTAGCCGCCGTCGGAGAAGGAAGCGATCGGCGCCGAGCGGCCGGCCAGAAGGTCGCGCTCGAAGCGTGGCGGCACCACGACGATGCCGTGGACCTCGCGGCGGAGGAACAGGGCGCGCGCCGAGGGCATGTCGGCGGCATAGCGGGTGACGGCCACCGCGTCGGCGGCGTCGATGCGGCGGATCAATTCGCGGCTCAGCGTCGAGCCGTCCTGATCGATCACCGCCACCGGCATGTCGCGCACCACCTCGGCCAGATAGGGCTGCGGGAAGAAGACGGAGAAGAACAGCGTCGCGCCCAGCATGGTCGAGCGGGCGCCCTTGTCGGCCCAGATGGCGGCGAGCGCGGCGGCGATCTCGCGGAAGAAAGCGGCGATCATCGTACCACCTCCGGCTTTGCCCGGCCGTGGCGCCAGAGCAGCAGCAGTGCGACGCCGCCGTAGGCGAGCGCCAGCCCGGCCAGCCAGGCGAAGGCGGGCATGGAAATGTCGAGCGCCGCGCCGCGCAGGATGTTGTCGGTGCGGAGCTGGAGATAGTGCGTCACCGGCAAGAGGTCGGCCCAGATGGCCGAGAAGTCGTTCATGGAGAGGCGCGGAAAGGTGATGCCGGTGAAGCCGAAGGCCGGCCCGGTGATGACGCCGACGGCGGCCAGCGCCGACACGGTGTCGCGGGCGACCAGCGCCGCCGCCGCGCCGAGCATCTGCGAGGCGAGCACGAACAGCAGGCCATAGGCGGCATGGAACGCGAGGCTGCCGCCGAAGCGGACGCCCATCAGGCCGAACAGCAGCGCATCGGCGCCCCACAGCACGATGACATAGGCCAGCGTGTAGGGCGCGAGCTTGCCGGCCACCGTTCTCAGCAGCGTGCCGCCCAGCCGGAGCGACCGGCCGAGGCCGGCGACGCCCTGCCGGTCGCGGGCAAACGACAGGGCGGCGCTGGCGCCGATGAAGATCTGCAACACGGTCGGCATCACCGCCGCCAGCAGGAACTCGACATATTCGAGGCTGGGGTTGAACAACGCGCTCTGCCGCACCGGGATCGGCGTCACCGCCTGGGTGGCGCTCTCGACGTCGGCGCCGCGGGCGACGCGCGCCTCGATGGAGATGCCGGCCGCCACCGTGCCGAGGGTGCCGCCGACGGCGCGGGCGACCATGCTGCCGGGCGTCATGTACTGGTTGTTGTAGAACAGCACCACCTCCGGCCGGCGCCCCGCGAGCACGTCGCGTTCGGTGCGCGGCGGGATCAGCACCACGGCGTAGACCTTGCCGGTGACGAGCAGCCGGCGCCCCTCGCCGAGGCTGTCCGCCTCGGCGGCCACCGCCACCTCGGGCGTCGCGTCGACCATGCGGACGATCTGCCGCGACAGCGTCGAGCGATCCTGGTCGACGACGGCGATCGGCAGGTCGCGCGGCAGGCCGAGATGGAACACCGCCGCCAGAATGGCGAACAGCAGCAGCGGAAACGGGGCGAGCATGAACATCAGCCCCGGCCGGCCGCCGATCTGCCGCACCTCGGCTAGGAGGGCCCGCCGGAAACCGGCTTTCAGGTGGCGTCGGCGCGCCATGGCTCAGCGGTCCGACAGCCGGGGTCCGGACCAGTCGATCAGCCCGCTCATGCCGGGTCGAAGGCCGTCGACCTTGCCGTCGGGCCTCGCCCGCACCTCGAAGGTGCGGAGGTCGAAATCGCCGGTGGCCTTGGTGGCGCGCCAGTTGGCGTAGGAGCCCTGGGCGTTGATGACGGTGACGGAGGTATCGACATCGCGGTTGCCGAGCGCCGGCACGCGCACCGTCAGCCGGTCGCCGACGGCGAGGCCGTGCAACAGATCCTCGCGGACGTTGAAGGTGAACCAGGCATTGTCGACGTCGACGATGGACACGAGCGGCGTGCCGGCGCCGAACAGCTCGCCCAGCTCGGCGGTGCGCGCCGTCACCTCGCCTGATATCGGCGCCCGCACCTCCAACTCGGCGAGGTCGGTCTCGATCTGGGCGACGGCGGCGGCGGCCTGCTCCATCTGCGCCACCGCCACCGCCTTCTGCTCGGGGCTGTTGCCCTGGACGGCGAGCTGGAGATTGGCCTCGGCGGCGGCGCGGGCCTTCAGCGCCGCGTTGAGCTTGTTGGAGACCTCGTCGAGCACCTGCTCGGAGGCGAAGGACCGCTCCTGAAGCTGGCTGACGCGATCGTAGGTTTTCTGGGCCAGCAGCACGTCGGCCTCGGCCTTCTCGCGCTCGGCCCGGCGGGCGTCGATCATCTCCTGCCGCGTCGAGAAGGCGAGGTCGCGATTGGAGCGGGCGACGGCCAGCGCCGCCCTGGAGGTATCGAGGCCAGCCTTGAGCGCCGGGCTGTCGAGTTCGATCACCAGATCGCCGGCCGCCACGCGGTCGCCGACGTCGACCGGCGTCTTGACGACGCGGCCGGCGACGCGGGCGGCGAGGTCGACGCGCGTCGCCTCCACCTCGCCCTGCAGCATCAGCGGTTCGGGATGATCGACCGCCCAGATGACGGACAGGCCGAGGGCGGCGGCGGCGAGGCCGGCGATAACGAGGGGACGCCAAGCGGACAAGAAACCCACCTTTGCACGCGGCAACCGCATCGCGTTTCGATTCGGCTTGCCAAAATTTGGAAAATCATTGTTTTCTTTATTTCCGAACCCCACCCTATGTCAATGAACAGGGAAACGATGATGGTCGACAGCGATCCCGTACAGCCGCGCGGCCCCGGACGGCCGCCGCTCAGGAGCGAGGAGGAGACACGCGCCCTGATCGTCGCGGCGGCGGCGCACGCCTTCCTTGATACGGGCTATGTCGGCACCGGTGTCGATACCATCGCCCGGGCGGCCGGCGTATCGACGCGGACGCTCTACCGGCTGTTCGCCACCAAGGGCGATCTCCTCAAAAAAGCCATGGAAGCGCGGATCGACATGGCCTTCGGCCAGCTCGACGCGGCCCGCGCCGCCGGCGCCGGCGGCGCCGATCCACGGTCCAGCCTAGAGCTGCTGCTCGGTGGCTATGCCGAACTGGTGCTGTCGGACGAGGCGGTGCGGCTCACCCGGCTGATCGTCGCCGAGCGGCAGGGGGTGCCGGCGCTGGTCGAAAGCTATCGGCAGGCGACGGCCCGCGTCGCCGGCGTGTTCGACGGCTGGATCGACG